>CAYTTL010000228.1:0-4662 GCA_964440725.1 uncultured Acidimicrobiales bacterium
GAGCGGTTCATCGACGAGAACCTCCACCGCGATTCCAACGCCACCACGGGCTCCATCTACCAGTCGGTGCTGGCCAAGGAGCGGCGGGGCGACTACCTCGGCGTCACCGTTCAGGTCATCCCCCACATCACCAACGAGATCAAAGCCCGCGTCCTGCGCGTGGCCGGCGACGACGTCGACGTGGTCATCACCGAGGTCGGGGGGACGGTCGGCGACATCGAGATCCTCCCGTTCCTCGAGGCCATCCGCCAGTTCCGCAACGACATCGGGCGCGACAACGTCTGTTACGTCCACGTGACCCTGGTGCCGTTCATCGGGCCTTCGGGGGAGCAGAAGACCAAGCCCACCCAGCATTCGGTCACCGAGCTGCGGGGCAGAGGCATCCAGCCCGACGCCATCGTGTGTCGCAGCGACCGTCCCCTCACCGAGGGCCTCAAGCGCAAGATCTCCCTCCTCTCCGACGTGCCCGAGGCGGGCGTGGTCAGCGCCGTCGACGCCCGCAACCTCTACGAGATCCCCCTCGTGCTCCACGACGAAGGCCTCGACGACTACGTGTGCCGTCTGTTGCGCTTCGACGGCCCGGAGTACGCCCCCGACCTGTCGTCCTGGCAGGGCCTGGTGAAGCGGGTCGAGGCGGCGACGGCGCCCGTGCGCATCGGGCTCATCGGCAAGTACGTCGTGCTGCCCGACGCGTATCTGTCGGTGGTGGAGGCCCTGCGCCACGGGGGGTACGAGCACGGCGCCCGCATCGACATCGACTGGGTCCAGGCCGAGGACGTCGAGGGCCTGCTGGCCGACGGTCGCCTGCGCGACCTCGACGGCCTGGTCATCCCCGGTGGGTTCGGGCCCCGGGGCATCGAAGGCAAGATCGCCGCCGCCGGCTACGCCCGCGACCACGACGTGCCGTGCCTGGGCCTGTGCCTCGGCATGCAGACCATGGTCATCGACTTCGCCCGCAACGTCTGCGGGCTGGAGCGGGCCAATTCCTCGGAGTTCGACGGCGAGACGCCCCATCCGGTGATCGACCTCATGGATGACCAGCGCGAGGTGGTGAACTACGGCGGCACCATGCGCCTGGGCGTCTACCCCGCCCGCCTGCGAGCCGATTCCGCCGTCGCCCGCGCCTACGGCGACACCATCGTGTACGAGCGGCACCGTCACCGCTTCGAGTTCAACCCCCGGTACCGGCGACGCCTGGAGAACGCCGGCCTGCTGGCGGTGGGGACCTCGCCGGACGACCGCTTGGTCGAGTTCGTCGAGCTGGCCGGGCACCCCTTCTGGGTCGGCACCCAGGCTCATCCGGAGTTCAAGAGCCGCCCCGACCGGCCTCATCCCCTGTTCCGGGCGTTCGTGGGGGCGGCCCAGGCCCGAGCCGACGGGCGTCCCGGCGCCGTCGACCGCCACCTCGGCGACGGGCTCGAAGACGTGCCGGTCGCGCCCGAACGCAGTAGCGGTTTCGTCCGCCAGAACGGCTAGTGGTTCTCGATGGCGAAGGGTTTGCCAAGCTCGACGAGCGGGTCGTATTCGCCGGGAGCCTGATCACCACCGTCCAGGCCACGTTCACCGATCCTTCGGGTGACACCTTCGAGCGCGACATCGTGCACCATCCGGGCGCGGTGTCGGTGGTGCCCGTGGTCGCCGGCCGGCGGGCCCTGCTGGTGCGTCAGTACCGGGCTGCGGTCGACCGCGTCCTGCTCGAGATCCCCGCCGGCAAGCGCGACGTCGAGGGCGAGGCGCCCGAGCTCACGGCCGCCCGGGAGCTGCAGGAGGAGGTCGGCATGGTTGCCGGGCACCTCGAGAAGCTGGCCGAGTTCTTCAACTCGCCGGGGTTCTGCGACGAGCACTCCTTCGTCTACCTGGCCACCGACCTCGAGGCTGTCGCCGCCTCGGCCCAGGGCGTGGAGGAGCAGCACATGACGATCGAGGAGGTGGCCCTCGACCAGGTGGGCCAGCTCATCCGGTCGGGCGAGCTGGTCGACGCCAAGTCGATCATCGGCCTCACGTTGGCGCGCCAGGCCCTCGGGATCGTCGAGGGTGGGTCTCCCTAGCCCTTGACCATGAAAACGAGCGCCGGTACGGTCGGCCCGGGCGGGCTTCCGTTGGCGGGAGTTTGAGGGTTCCTCTTCGTGGCTGCTGCCCGCCGGAGGGGCCCGGGGACAGGGGGGAACATGTCAGGTCGGAGCATGACCGCACGCCGCCGTCGGCGGGTCACCAGCATCTGGGCGGTCGTCGTCCTGATCGCCTCACTGGGGTCGTCGATTCTCGCCGCGCCGCCCGCGACCGCGGCGCCGGGCGACATCACCACCTTCGCCGGAGGGGGACTCGGCGACGGCGGGCCCGGTGACCAGGCCTCATTGGCCAACCCCCAGGGCATCGCCGTCGACGCCGCCGGCAACGTCTACATCGCCGACACCGCCCACCACCGCGTGCGCAAGATCGACACCACGGGCGTGATCACGACGGTGGCCGGAACCGGCGGTGGCGGCGGCTTCAGCGGTGACAACGGACCGGCCACCCAGGCGACCCTGAGTACTCCCGCCGACGTGGCCGTCGACGCCGCCGGGAACCTGTACATCACCGATCAGGGCAACGCCCGGATCCGCAAGGTCGACACCGCTGGCATCATCACCACAGTGGCCGGCAACGGCATCTTCGACGACTCGGGCGACGGCGGGCCGGCCACGTCGGCCGGCATGATCCCGTTCACCCTCGCCGTCGATGCGGCCGGCCAGAACCTCTACTACTCCGACCAGAACTCCTCCCGCGTCCGCAGGATCGATCTCGGCGACAACACAATCCACGCCTTCGCCGGCATCCCGTTCGACTTCAGCTTCCCGTTCTTCGGCGGTGACGGCGGCCCCGCCGTCGAGGCCAAGATCGACCAGCCGTACCACCTGGCCGTCGACGGCGCCGGCAACGTGTTCATCGCCGACTTCGGCAACGCCCGCGTCCGCAAGGTGGACGTGGCGGGCATCATCACGACCATCGCCGGCAATGGCGACTATGCATCGGCGCCCGACGGCAGCGTGGCCGCGGATTCACCTCTTGATTCCCCGGCGGGGCTGGCCCTCCACAACGGCGAGCTGTTCGTCACCGAGGCGTTCGGAAACCGGGTGATCCGCATCGACGCCAACGGCATCGTCCACACCGTCGCCGGCACCGGCGCCGCCGGTTTCTCCGGCGACGGCGGCCCGGCGACGGCCGCCGAGCTCAACAATCCCGGTGACGTCGGCGTTGATTCCGCCGGCAACGTCTACATCCTCGACCAGGTCAACAACCGCGTGCGCAAGGTCGACGTCAACGGCATCATCACGACGGTCGCCGGTGGAGGGGTCGGCGACACCAACCCCGCGACCCAGGCCCTGTTGACCGGTCCGTGGGGCATTGCCATCGACGCCGGCGGCAACGTGTTCGTGAGCGAGAACGGGTCCCTTCCCCAGGCCTTCCCACAGGTGACGGCCGCCCGCGTCCGCAAGATCAGCGCCGGTGGCATCATCACCACGGTGGTGGGCGGGGTCGAACCCGGCTTCTCCGGCGACGGCGGCCCTGCCACGGTCGCCCAGCTGGACGACCCCCGAGGACTCGCCGTCGACGGGAACGGCAGTCTCTACATCGCCGACTGCGGCAACCACCGGGTGCGCAAGGTCGACCCGACGGGCATCATGACCACGGTGGCCGGAGGCGGCTCCCCGGCCCAAGGCGTCGGCGACGGGGGCCAGGCCACGAACGCCGCCCTCGCCTGCCCGGCGGGGGTGTTCGTCGTACCCGCCGGGCCGGCGGCGGGGACGTTCTACATTGCCGATGCCGGTGACCACCGGGTCCGCAAGGTCGACCCCTCGGGCATCATCACGACGGTGGCCGGCACCGGCGTGCCCGGCTTCAGCGGCGACAAGGGCCCAGCCCCCGCCGCCCAGCTGAACGCGCCCCAGGACGTCGCCGTCGATGCCGCCGGGAACCTCTACATCGCCGACGAGGTGAACAACCGGGTCCGCAAGGTCGACCAGCACGGGATCATCACCACCTTCGCCGGTGACGGGACTCAGGGCTACGGAAAGGACGGCGTGAAGGCGCCGAACGCGGCGGTCACCGGGCCCACCGGCGTGGGCTTCGACCCGGCCGGGAACCTGTTCATCGCCGAAGGCGGCCTCTCCCGGGTCCGCCGGGTCGACGGCGCGACCCGCAGGATCACCACGGTGGCCGGCACCGGCATACCCGGGTTCAGTGGCGACGGCGGCCCGGCGTACAAGGCTCAGCTCAATCGACCCACAGACGTGGCCTTCGACGCCGCCGGCGACCTCTACATCACCGACCGGCACAACGAACGTGTCCGCAAGGTGGAGGCCGGAAGCCCGGCTCCGCCGCCGACATCGGGCTGCGGCGCGGTGATCACGGCCGACCTGACCCTCACCGCCGACCTCGGGCCCTGTCCCGGCGAAGGGATCATCGTCGCCGCCGACAACGTCACCCTCGACCTCAACGGCCACTCGGTCATCGGTGACGGCTCCCGGACGGGTTTGCACCCGGGGATCACGATCCTCGGCCGCAAGGGGGTCACCGTCACCGGCGGGACGGTTCGGGGCTTCGACGCCGGCGTGAGCATCATCGGCGGGTTCGGCAACACGGTGTCCGGGATGGTGGTGCGTGACAACTTCGGCGGCGAGG
>CAYTTL010000229.1:0-4616 GCA_964440725.1 uncultured Acidimicrobiales bacterium
GTGCATCGAGTCGACGCCTGCGGTCTGGAAGGGACGGATCTTCCTGGGCACCAAAAGAGGGTTCTTCTCCGCCATCGCCGAGGGAAAGGGCGGCGGCCTGATCGTCCCTGTTACTGCGCCAGTAGCGCTCGAGGCTGTGCATGGTGACTTGCCGTGACCATTGCCACCACGCCAAGAACTCTGGTACCTGCGCCGGAGGGGAACGAGCGAGCGAGCGTGCGGAAGCGGCGGCGCCCCCTCCGGACCTAACGTCGGGGCCGTGACGGAGAGCCTCGGAACCGACGCGTTCGAGTCGATCTACCACTGGGGGGTCACCGCCGAAGACCCTGCGCCGGCGACAGGTTCGAGGCGAGCGGTGGTGGCCGATCGATCCGAGCCCCTCGCCCTGAGGGGCTGCGTGCTGGGCGACGGCGAGGTACTCGACGGCGGCTACGTGATCCTCGGCGGCGACACCACCATCGCCGCGCTACAGCGCCAGCGCCCAGAAGGCGTGCGCATCAGGGACACTGCGGGGGTCATCCTGCCCGGGCTGATCGACCTGCACGGCCACCCCGAGTTCAACGTCTTCACCGTCTGGGAGCCCCCCGCCCTATTCGCCAACCGCTACGAGTGGCGGTCCAGCCCCCTGTACGCCCAGGTGGTGCGCGAACCTCAGAACCGCCTACTGCGCGAGCTTCCCCCACGCACGCAGAGCCGCTACGCCGAGATACGGGCCCTGGTGGGCGGCGTCACCTCCATCCAGGGCGCCAGCGGCCGCTATCCCTCGAAGGACGAGGCCCTGGTGCGAAACGTCGACCTCTCGATCTTCGGAGCCCACCGGGCACGAGCCATGATCGACCTCCCTGTCGACGACCCCGACGACCTGGCGCGTCTGCAGTCGGTCCTGGACGCCATCGCCAGGAACGACGTCGACGCCTTCTACCTGCACCTGGCCGAGGGTCACCCCGACGATGCCGCCTCGCGGGCGGAGTTCGACCGGCTGGTGGCGCTCGACGCCCTGACGTCGGCCACCGTGGTCATCCACGGCACCGCCCTCGACCGAGCCCAGCTGGCGACCATGGCCGACGCCGGGGCGGCGCTGGTGTGGTCGCCCCAGAGCAACCTCCGCCTCTATGGCGACACCACCCGTGTGGCCGACGCCCTGTCGGTTGGACTGCGGATGGCCCTGGGCGCCGACTGGCTCCCCAGTGGCAGCCCGAGCCTGCTCGCCGAGCTCAAGGTAGCCCGACGGGTGCTGGGCCGCCAGGGCCGGCCCGTCGCCGCCCAGGACCTGGTGGCGATGGTGACCTCCGGCGCCGCCGACATCGCCGGGCTGGCCGACCAGCTGGGCACGCTGGCCCCGGGGCGGCCGGGCGACGTCGTGGTGTTGGAACGGCGGCAGGAGGATCCGTGGGAGAACGTGGTGGCGGCCGACCCGTCATGGGTCGAGATGGTGTTCATCGACGGCGACCTGTCCTACGGACGTTCCGACTGGGTCGACGAGTTGGCCGGCCCCGAGAAGCGCAACCGGTTGGAGAGCGTGGTGGCGTGGGGAAAGCCCATGTCGCTCGACGCCTCCTACACGGCCGTGCCCACCGGCCCCCCGCCACCGACATTGGCTCAACTACGGGCCGACCTCATCGCCTCCTACCCGCAGGTGGGGCCGATCTTCGCCTGAGGGTCGGCGCGACTACGCCATACCGGCGGGAAACACCTCACAGGCCACGAAGCTGTTGGAGCCGGCTCCACCGTTGCAGGTGTCGACGGCTGGGCCGCCGTCGAGGCGGTCGTTACCGTTGTTGCCGAAGAGGCTGTCGCCGTCGTCTGCGCCTCGGACGTCGTCGTCGCCTACACCGCCGATGACCCTGTCCTTGCCCCCCTCACCGTCGAGGGTGTCGTTGCCCGATCCCCCGTCGACGACATCGTTGCCGGTACCGGCGCAGATGACGTCGTCGCCGACGAGGCCGTAGATGCTGTCGATGCCGCCGAGGCCGACGATCACGTCCCTGCCGGCGGTGCCGATCAGGCGGTCGTTGCCCGACGTACCCACGATGGTGGCCGCATGACCGTCGCAGGTGTGACCCGGGATCGTGGACGTGGTGGTGGTCGGCGGGATCGTGGTGGTCGTTGTCGTCGTCGTGGTGGACGAGGTCGTCGTGGTGGGCGGGAGCGTCGTAGTGGTCGATGTCGTCGTGGTGGTCGATGTCGTCGTCGTGGTGGGCGGGAGCGTCGTAGTGGTCGACGTCGTAGTCGTCGTGGTCGTCGGCGAACTCGTGGTGGTGGTTGTCGTGGTGGACGACGTGGTAGTCGTCGGCGGGATCGTCGTGGTCGTCGACGACGTTGTGGTGGTGGTGTCCGGTGATAGGAGATACACCGACGCCGAGCCGGGGCCGTCGTACGGTGCTCCCGCCACGACGGTGCCGGCGGAGATGGCCACCGAGTAGCCGACAATGCCCGGGGATGGGATGAGCTTGGCCTGCTCGGTCCAGGCGGTGCCCGAGCGCTCGAACACGTAGACCGATCCCGCGTAGCCCGCGCCGTGGTCGTCGTAGGCCGCTGCCACCACGGCGGTGTCGCCCTCGACGGCCACCGACGCTCCGAACCGGTCGGCCTGACCGGGGTCGGATGCGGTGAGCTTGGCCTGCTGGGCCCAGGTGCCGGCTGAGCGAACGAACACATAGGCCGACCCCGAGGCATTGGCGACGTCGTCGTCGTGGGTCGCGCCCACCACGACGGTGTCGCCCGAGAGGGCCACGGAGAACCCGAACCGGTCGTCGGCGGCAGGGTCGGCGGCGGTGAGCTTGGCCTGCTCGGTCCAGGTGGTGCCCGAGCGCACGAACACGTAGGCCGAGCCGGAATCGGCGCCCCCGTCGTCATCTCCGAGGGCCCCGATCACCGCGGTGTCGCCCTCGAGGGCCACCGAGAACCCGAAGAAGTCGCCCGGGGCGGCATCGGAGGCGGTGAGCTTGGCCTGCTGGGTCCAGGTGGTGCCCGAGCGCACGAACACGTAGGCGGCGTTGGTGCCCTCGAGTCCGCCCGCCACGATGGTGTCGCCCGAGATGGCGACCGAGTGGCCGAGGCGGAGCCCGAGGTTGTCGACGGTGGCGAGCTTGGCCTGCTGGGTCCAGGTGGTGCCCGAGCGGACGAACACGTAGGCCGCTCCACGACCCTGGACGGGGCTGTCGTTGCCCGGTGCTCCGACCACCGCGGTGTTGCCCGAGACCGCCACCGCCGAACCGAAGTTGTCCTCGGCGGCGGGGTCGGAGGCGATGAGCTTGGCCTGCTGGGTCCAGGTGGTGCCCGAGCGGACGAACACGTAGGCCGCGCCCGAGTCGGTGCCGCCGGCGTCGTCGTCGAAGGGCGCACCCACGATGGCGGTGTTGCCGGAGATGGACACCGAGTAGCCGAACTGGTCGTAGCCGGGAGGCACCTCGGTCGCGGTGAGTTGGGCCTGCAGGGTCGCTACCAGCGGGTCGATGGTGAGCGGGTACACGGCACCCATGTCGTCGACCACGAGGCGCAAGGAGTCCCCGGCGAGCACCATGTCCGCCGGCAGCGTCCTGCCGGTTGCGTCCCAGGCGGTCAGTCCGTCGTAGCTCAAGACGTCGGTCCCGCCGGCGCTCGTCAACACCGCCGCGCCACCACCCTGGGTCAGCCGGGGCTGCAGCGGCCCGGCCACGCCCACCTCGACGACGACGGGACCAGGCTCACCAGCGTTGGCCGGAGGGCTCCAGAGCGTGAACCCCTGCTCGATGCCTCGAGCGTCGTTCACGTACCACTCCGTCACCGGTCCCCGGCGGTACTCGATGCGGCTCCGGTCGGTGACGATCTCGGCTGCGCCCGGCGGTGAGAGCGCGCTTCCCCGGCCCAGTGCCGACAGTGTCAGGCCCAGATGCCAGTCACCGGCACCGTCCCTCGGTGTCACCCGCATCCCCTCGGCAGAGAAGGCGGCTCCCAGGCCTTGGCCACGGTTTTCCGCCCGCCAGGTCCCTCCGTCGGGCCGGATCGAGAAGGCGTCGGCCTCTGCGGCGGCGGTGGCCGCTTCGTACAGCCCCGCCGGCCACGACCCGCTGCCCGTGGCGGCCGCCCCCGTCGCGACGAGACGCTGGGGGACGGCGATTGGCGGCCCGTGCACCTCGGCCCGCCCCAGCAGCCCCGCCGCCAGCCCGGCCCCCAGAACGGCCACGACCAACGAGACATGGAGAAGGTTCAGCCGCTTGGACGGAGGGTGCAGGCGCACCCCCACCGACCGGCCGCCCGCCGACGCTCCTGCCAGTGCCACCTGCGCCACAGCCCCCAGCTCCCTTCCGTGCGGTGCAGTGCATCCTTGCGGGGCGAGAGCTTATCCGGGTCGATCGGGCACCGGGACCTCATGCCGGCGGGCCGGCCGTCACCCGCCGGCTACCCGATCCCTACCTGGAACCACAGGCCACGCGCGATCCGTCTCCGATGTCTCGCGACATGACAACAAGTGCCCCCGGCAGGACTCGAACCTGCGACCCGCTGCTTAGAAGGCAGCCGCTCTATCCAGCTGAGCTACAGGGGCGTGGAATGCGCTGACCTGCGGTTTTCCAACCGCCGTGTGAGCCGCCCGGAAACCACCCTTGCGGACGACCTGCAGCCGATCCCGAGCTTCC
>CAYTTL010000230.1:0-4602 GCA_964440725.1 uncultured Acidimicrobiales bacterium
TGGGCGGCGAAGGCGGGCTGGTCCAGCGTGGCCAGCCCGTGGGTGGCCAGCTCGAGGATGCTGCGACCCTCGGTCGCGGCCTGCGCCGCCTGTGTCCGCCACTGCTGGGCCTCCCGCCGGCGCATGAGCATCATCACGATGGCGATGAGCAGGATGATCACGGCGATCACACCGACGATCAAGGCGATCGTCCGGCCGGAGATGCCGTCCCCCCCGTCGTCGGCGGCGACGGTGGTCGACGGAGAGCTCGTGGCCGGCGCCGTCGTGGTCGACGCGACCGTGGTCGTCACCCGGGGCCGCGTGGTGGGAGGGGTGGTCGTCCGTGGGACCGTGGTGGGCGTCGTCGTCACGACCGGTGTCGTCGTCGTGGTCTGAGCCGACACCGCGGGCGCCGATACCGCCAGGGTGGCGAGGACGAACAGCGTGGGGACAACCCGTCGCACCATGCCAACCCTCCCGTTCTCGTCGTCCGCCCGAAGCCCCCGCCCCGTGCAGCCGCTGGTGCCGGACCCTAGTGCCCGCGTCCGCGCCGCGGGGGCCGTCACTGCCTCTCGGGCGCGGCCCGGGCCTGCGGGCCCGCCGGTAGGCTCGCCCACCGATGCGGCAAGTGGGGGATGACGAGCGCGTGCACGAGCCCGGGGCACCTGGCACACCGACCCCGTCCGCCGACGAGATGGTGCGGGTGATGGCCAGCGGCGACTGCCCGCTCGGGACCCCCCAGGAGCCCGAGCTGCGTACCGTGTCGGTGGCCGACACGGAGATCATCCTCGTCCGCCTCGCCGAAGGTGACGTTGCCGCCTTCGCCGGTCAATGCCCCCACCAGGGAACCGACCTGGCCAGCGCCAGCTTCTTCGACGGTCGACTCCGTTGTCCCCATCATCTCTACCTCTACGATCCGCGCACCGGCGAGAACGTGGTGCCGTGCCGCGATGCCCGCCCCGAGAACCTGTGGAAGCTGAAGCCCGGCTACTTGCCCGTCTACCGGGTGGAGGAGCGGGACGGCTGGATCTGGGTGGCGCCCCGTCCGCAGCCGCCGCCGGCCTCCTACGACGCCGAGCGGGAGCGCCGTCCGGTCGGGTCCGAGCCGGCCGCCGCGAGCCCACCCGCCGACCCGAGCGGCCGGGGCGCCGGGGACCAGGCGCCCGTCGAGCACCCCACCAAGACCGTTCGGGTGCGCCCCGGCACCACCTTCGAGTTGCGCCTGCCCGTGGTCCCGCGGCCCGGATACGTGTGGCGGGTCCACGTGGCCGAGGGACCGCTGAGGATCGTCGCCGAGCGGTTCGACCCGGTCGACCCTCCCCGGCACCGGGTCAAGCTCACCGCCCACGCGCCCGGCGTGGGAACCGTCCGCTGTGCGGTCGCCCGGCCGTGGGACGCCGCCGCCGCCGCCGAGACGCGGACCTACGTGGTCCGCGTCGAGGACGAACCCGTCACGTGACGCCAGGCTCTCCGCCCGACGGTTGGTCCTCCGACCCACGTCGCAGGGGCTCGATGGTGGCGCTGAGCCGCTCGACGGCGTCGGTGAGGTCGTCGGACGTGGGCATGCCCGCCAGGGCCAGTCGCACCGAGGCGATCTCCCGGGCGAGGAACTCGGCGTCGGCGCGGGTCCGTTCCGTGAGGGCGCGATCACGCTCCACCTCGGCCCGGTCGCGCTGGTCCTGGCGGTTCTGCGCCAGCAGGATCAGGGGGGCGGCGTAGGCGGCCTGTAGCGACAGAACGAGCGTGAGGAAGACGAAGGGATACCGGTCGAAGCGGAGGGCCGGCACCGTCACGTTGATGATCAGCCAGATGATGACGATGACGGTCTGGATGACGAGGAACCGAGCGGTTCCGATGTACCGGGCGATGGCCTCGGAGAAGCGGCCGAAGGCCTCGGGGTCGTAGTGGACGCCGAGGCTCACCCGCCCCTTGGGCGACGAGAGGTCGTCGCGCCGGCGGATCACCGCCAACCCCGCGGCAGGGTCCGGTCGAGCACGTCGTCGACGGTCACCGCGCCGAGAAGCCGGCCCTGGTCGTCACAGACCGCCACCGCCAGCAGGTTGTAGGCGGCCAGGCGTTCGGCCACCGCCAGCTCCTTCAGCCCCGGACTGATGACCGCGGGAGCGACATCGATGCAGGTGCCCACCCTCGTGGAGGGCGGCTCACGCAGCAGGTGCTGGAAACCGACCGACCCCAGATAGGCGCCCGTGGGCGTCTGGGTCGGCGGCTGGGCGACGAACACCTGGGCGGCCAGGGCCGGCGACAGCTCGAAATCGCGCAGGCGGGCGAGGGCCTCGGCCACCGTCACCTCGGGGCCCACGACCACCGGCTCCGACGTCATCAGCCCGCCGGCGGTGGCGCCGTCGTAGGACAGCAACCGGCGCAGGGGTTCGGCCTCATCGGGCTCCATGGCCTCGAGGAGCTGACGCTGGCGCTCGGCGGGAAGCTCCTTCAACAGGTCGGCGGCGTCGTCGGGCTCCATCTCCTCGAGGACGTCGGCGATGCGGGCCAGGTCGAGGCCCCGGATGAGCTCCACCTGGTCGCCCTCCGGGAGCTCCTCGAGCAGGTCGGCCAGGCGCTCGTCGTCCATGGTTGCGACGAGCTGGCGACGGCGCTCGGCGGTGAGGGGCTGGAGGCGGCGGGCCGCGTCGGTGGGGTGGAGCTGGCGGAGGGCGGCCACCTCGCCGGCCAGCGGTCCGCCATCGAACAGGTTGGCAACCTCCTTCCAGTCGAGCACTCGTGCCGAGCGCAGTCGGCCGAGCGGGCCGGGAGGCACTACCGCGACCGTCGCCACCTCCCACGACCGGTCTCGGGTGGCGACCCGCCGCAGGCCGAGGTCGGTGACCACACCTCCGGCCACCCGTCGGCCGATGAGGTCGCTCACCGCCAGCTCGCCCACGCGCAACGAGAAGTGACGGAGGTCGACGGTACCGCCGGAGAGACGCAATCCCGAGGAGTTGAGCTCGCCCGCCCGGGCACCGGACACGAAGATGCGCCGGCGCTGGATGGCGGCCACGAACCCGAGCACCGGCGGCGGCTGAGCGCCGACCGAGGGCAGAAGGACGATGTCGGCGACGGTGCCCACCGCCCCGCCCTCGGCATCGACGATCGGCAGGCGGAGGATCCGCGAGGCGTAGAGGAGGGTGGCGTGGTCCACGGCCTCCGAGGTTAGTGGTGAGCGCACGCCGAGCCGCCGGGTGCCCCTGCCCCTGCGGAAGAACTCGTCACCGCGCCGATGAGCGAACCCACCGCCTGGGCCATCTCGGCCGCACGCCGGGCCTCGGGGTGCGCCGTGAACTTGACTTCTCCCTCCCCGGGGGGGAGGTCGTCCAGCGATTCTTCGGGTCAACCCGTCGGAGAAGGGGCTGCTCGGGCGACGATGGGGGTGTGAGCGGGCAGCCGCCAGCCGTGGACGATTCCGGCGCCGACCTGGTCGCCCTCTACGACGTCGCCCTCCCGAACGTCTACGGCTACCTCCTGGCCCGGTGTGGCCGGGCGTCCCTCGCCGAGGACCTGACCGCGGAGACCTTCCTCGCCGCGGTGGACGCCGTTGGCAGGGAGGACCCGCCCGAACTGAGTGTTCCCTGGCTCATCGGAGTCGCCCGCCACAAGCTCGTCGACCACTGGCGCCGCCAGGGCAGGGACGACCGGAGCATGCGGGCCCTGGTCGACGACTCGCCGCCGCCCGAGGACCCGTGGGACGTCCAGCTCGACCTGGTCCGGGCGCGCCAGACACTCGATCGCCTGGGCCCCCATCACCGGGCCGCCCTGACCCTGCGCTACCTCGACGACCTGCCGGTTGCCCGGGTGGCGGCGCTGCTCGAGCGCACCGTCCACGCCACCGAGGCCCTGCTCGTGCGGGCCCGCCTCGCCTTCCGGCGCGCCTACGGGGAGGTGGCCTGTGATGGCTGATCCGTTCGAGGCGTTGCGGGCACCCGAGGTGCCGACCGACCCCGACCCGGGCTTCGCCAACCGTCTACGCGCCCGCATCGAGCTGGCGCTCGAACCGAGAGGAGTCCCTGTGTCGACTCAGATCCGGGAACGCCATGCCCCGAAGGCTCCGGCGCCGGTCGCCGGCGTCATCCCCTACCTGGCCGTCGCCGACGCCCGCCGGGCTCTGGCCTGGTACGTCGATGCCCTGGGCGCCCGTCCCCGGGGCGAGCCCATCGCCATGCCCGACGGCCGCATCGGTCACGCCGAGATCGAGATCGCCGACCACGTACTCATGCTCAGCGACGAGTTCCCCGAGATCGGCGTGGTCGCCCCCGAGTCCGGACGGGGTGCCGCGGTCACGCTCCACCTCACCGTCGACGACGTCGACGCCGTCACCACCCGGGCGGTGGAAGCCGGAGCCGACCTCGAGCGCCCACCCGCCGATCACCCCTACGGGCGCAACGCCGTCGTCCGCGACCCGTTCGGGCACCGCTGGATGGTGGCGTCGCCGGAGGCGAAGATGCCGGCCGGCCACCAGGAGTCCCCGTCCCGACGCGAACGGCCAGCGCTCCGCTCCGGCGACGTCTCGTACGTGTCGCTCTGGGTCCCCGACGTCGAGCGGGCCGCCACCTTCTTCGGCAGCGTCCTGGGCTGGACCTACGCACCCGGCGGTGGCCAGGGTCGTCACGT
>CAYTTL010000231.1:0-239 GCA_964440725.1 uncultured Acidimicrobiales bacterium
GGGGATCCTTCGTACCGGGGGGACGGTACGCGCGGTGCGTACCCCGATCGCCCTGGTCCCCAAACCGATATCGGGCCAGCTGGCCGGGCGAGACCCGCCTTTCGGGGCCGGACCCACCCGTGCGGAGCTCCCGGCCGCAGCGGCATCGTCAATCCACGCGAAGTTCCTGCACCGTAGAACTCTTAGCCCCTCGGACCGCCCTCGCCAGGCGGATCGCGTGCGAGTGACGGCGACCGGCT
>CAYTTL010000231.1:249-4596 GCA_964440725.1 uncultured Acidimicrobiales bacterium
CCTCCCCCACCATGACCAGATATCTCGATGCCTCGGCCACGTCGCTGCTGACCTCGGTCGCCCGGCGCGACCGCGACGCACTCGGCGAGTTCTTCCGTCGCTACGGTACGGTCGTGCTCGTCGCCGCCGGCTGGACGCAGGACAACGCCGCGGAGGCCGAGCAGCGGACCGTCGAGGTCTTCCTGGATGTGTGGGCACGGCCGGAGGCCTACACCCCCGGAGCTGACTCGACTCGCTCGCTGCTGGTTCATGCCGCCCTGGGCGAGGCCTCCCCGGAGGCGGTCCGTGTCGCCGCTGCTCGGCTGGCCGACCTCGAAGGATGGACCTACCACGATGTCGCTGAGGTCCTGGCCCGTCCCGCTCGCCACGTCGCCCGGCTCATCCGGGACCAGCTCGAGGTGCTGCGAGACCGGGGCGATGCGTCCGAATGAGGCCTCGGATCCTGTCGGCAGAGCGCGACGGCGCAGTTCGCCCCGCCGAGGACGAGGACGGGGCCGGCGGGGACGGCCCGAAGCGACCGGCGACACGTGCCGAGCTCGGGTTCGTTCCCCAGCCCATGGTGCGCTGGCTCGATCCCCATCAGCTCCTCGACACGTCCACCCGGGTCCTGGCATCGGGCCTGTTGACCTCCTACACCGACAGCCGTGAGCTCCAGGTGCACACGCCCGGTGACGTCTACGACCGGTCGGAGCCGGACGAGGTGTGGCTCGACTACGTCGCCGACCTCGGTGACGGCTGGAACTCGACCTACACCGTGGCGCGACTCCTGGCGCAGGACGAGTTGGAGCTGCGACACGAGGACCGATCCCATCACACCGAGCGAGGGTCCATCGTCGTGATGGGTGGCGACCAGGTATACCCCGTCCCCACCGCCACGCAGTACGAGAACCGCTTCCTCGGTCCCTATCGCGCCGCCATGCCCTGCGCCCCGGGGCCCAGCCCCGATCTCTTCGCCATCCCCGGCAGCCACGACTGGTACGACGGGCTCCTCAACTTCACCAACATCTTCTGCCGCCAACGACCCGTCGGCGGGTGGAGGACCCACCAGACCCGTAGCTACTTCGCCCTGCGCCTGCCCCACCGGTGGTGGCTGTGGGGCATCGACTTGCAGTTCGGCGACTACCTCGACGAGCCCCAGCTCGCCTACTTCGCCGAGGCGGCCCGGGACATGGAACACGACGACCGCGTCATCGTGTGCATGGCCAAAGAGGTCGAGAGCGGCCGCAAGAGCACCGAGGTGGCCTCCGACCGCGACCTCGGCTACCTCGAGCGCGAGGTCATCGCACCCGCGGGGGCCAGCGTGGTGCTGTACCTCAAGAGCGGGCGACATCACTACTGCCGCTACGAGGAGGACGCCGAGACGCCGGGCCAGCTCATCACTGCGGGAGGGGGCGGAGCGTTTCTGCACCCGACCCATGGCCTGGCCGAGTCGGCCGACGCCCCTGGCGACGACGCCCGGGGCCCGTTCGCGCTGGCATCGGTCTATCCCTCACGTGCCGCCTCGAAACGACTGCGCAAACGCGTGTGGTTGCTCCCCGTCTTCAACCTGCCGCTCGCTGCAGTGCTGGGCGTCATCCAGGTGCTGCTGGTGTTCATGCTGGGCCTTCACCGCGACGACCAGCATCTCTCGGTCAGCTTCGGCGACCTGGGCCACGCGTTGTGGGACAGCCCCACCGCGTTCCTGTTGATCATCCTCGTCATCGTGTCGTTCGGGGCGATGATCCGCCTTGCCCACGACGCCAGCGGGGTACCGCGCCTGCTCATCGGCGTCGGACATTCGTTGCTGCAGGTCGGCGGCCTGGGCGTGGTCATCGTGATCTCCTCGCTCCTGGCGGCCGCGCTCGCCAGCGGAACCGCGGCACTGGTTGCGTTCCTGGCCTGCGTGTTCGTGCTCGGGGGCCTCGGCGGCGTGCTCGGCATCTCGGGCTACCTGTGGATCACCAACTGCCTCGGCTACCACGGCAACGAGGCCTTCGCCCCCCTCCACCACATGGACCAGAAGAACTTCCTCCGCCTGCACATCGACGCCGACGGCGCCCTGACCGTCTATCCCGTGGGCGTCGACCGAGTGTGCCGGCGGTGGAGGTTCTGCCCCGAGGCCCCTGCCCATGAACCGTGGCTGGGCCCGGAGGGCCCGGACGCCACGCCTCACCTGATCGAGGCACCCATCGCGTTCGGATCGAACGCGTCGGCGCCGACTCAGAAGCGGTGATCGTTGGCCCGAGCAGGCGATGCCGGCCCAGATGGGAAACGGGTCATCCACGGGGAGAGGCTCAGGTGACCGTCGTGTTGATGTGGGCGAACCAGCGCCCGCCGGCACACCACGAGGCCGCCAGCGCCAGACCTGCTTCCGCGGCGATCGTGTGAATCGCGGCGATGTCCACCGTGGTCCAATCAAACCAGGGCCCGATCATCCGGTCGTGGTCGACCCGCACTCGTCCGGGCTCACCGGAGGTCCCCGCGGGACCGAGTTCCACCAGGATTCTCCCTCCGGGGCGCACCACCGACGCGACCCGGGCCAGTAGGGCCACGGGGTCTCCTCCGATCCCGATGTTGCCGTCGAGGAGCAGTGCTGTCCCCCACGTTCCCGAGCACGGCACCGTCCCGAAGATCGACCCTTCGGAGACTCTCACCCCCCGGGAGCGAGCCAGGCGCACTGCCGAGGGTGTGACGTCGAGGCCGAGGGCATCGATCCCCCGTCGGGCCAGCGCCACCAGATGGCGGCCCGGGCCGCAGCCGATGTCGAGGACGGGCGCCATCGCCCGATCGAGAAGGCGCTCGTCCTCGATCGCGGCCGGGCCGATCCAGCGCCATCCGCCTCCGGCAACGACGGCGCCCTGCTCGTTCCGCAGGCAGAGGGGGTCCGGCGGCTCGGTCTCGTGCCCGGATCGAGCGTCTGGCTGGCGGGGGGAGAGGCAGTTCTCGAGGTGCGCCGCGGGACCCGACGGGTCGGTGTGAACCGCGGAGCGGGCCAGGGTCTCGCTCAACCGATGCGGGCCAGGACTCGGTGATAGCCGGTGGCGCCCTCGGGCCCACTCGCTCGTTCCTTGCTGGTTTGCACCGCGCCGGTGCCGTCGGTGCCCCGCACCACCAAGCGGTGCTCTCCCGGGCGGTCCGGGGTCCAGGCATAGCTCCACAGCGTCCAGGTGAGCCGGGAGCCGGAGTAGTCGACCGTGGCCGGCCGACAGGTGGCGCCGTCGTCGACGCTGACCTCCACCACGGCCACGCCCCGGTCGCCGGCGAAGGCCGTTCCCTTGAGCATCACCGGGGCCAGGGGCAGCGGTCGGTCGAAGCTCGGGGCGGAGAAGCGCGACTGGGTCTGTACCACGAAGTCCGGCCCCCAGCCCTGGTGTTCGTAGAAGCCCTGTTCGTTGGTGGCCGACAGGTTGATCCGGTTGATCCACTTCACGTTCTTCTCGCCGTAGAGGCCGGGCACGATGATGCGGACAGGGAAGCCGTGGCGGCGCGGGAGTGGCTCGCCGTTCATCTCGTAAGCGACGAGGGTCGTCGGGTCCATGGCCTTGTCGAGCGGGAAGGTGTCGGTGTAGCCGTCCACGCCGTGGAACACCACGTCGCGTACGCCCTGTTCGGACGGGCATCCTCCAGGAGTTGGCGCAGGGGCACGCCCTTCCAGGCGGCGTTGCTCATGAGCCCGCCCCCGACACCGTTGCTGATGCAGGCCAGGGTGGACTCCTGCACCACCGAGGGCAGGGCGGCGATCGCTGCGAAGTCGTAGTAGCGGGGGCGCTCTACCTCGCCCCCCACCTCCAGGCGCCAAGCGCTGCGGTTCACCTGGGGGTCGATGATGTTCTGGGTGACGACGTAGAAGCGATCGTTGGGAGTGATGGGCTGGATGTCGCCGTTGTACTGGAGACCGTCGTAGCCGAACGTCGATCGGGTGTACAGGCGCTGCATGACTCCGCCGGTGGCCACCGCTGCGCCCAGGCCGGCGCCTCCCGCCACCAGCACCCGTCTGCGGGCAACAGTGGGCCCTGAGCCGGCTGCGGCTGGTGGACGGACGAGCAGGCGATGGGTCACCACCACGGCGACGGCGAAGAGGGCGTAGGCCACCAAGAGCCCGGTGGCGTTGGCCAACCGGGCGGTCCCGCGGGGTGCTCCCCGGTAGTAGCTGGCCAGCAGTGGCCAGAAGATGGCCACCGAGGCCACCCACGCCAGCCCGACGGTGGTGACCAGCACCACGAGCGCCCGCCAGCTCAGTCCCGCCCGACCCACCGTCGGGCCGCCCGCCAGGCGCTGGCGCTCGGTCACCCCGGCGTACACGGGCGCCCAGCACGGCACCGAGCACAAGCGTGCCCAGGATCACGGCGAACACGCTGATGGCCTTCA
>CAYTTL010000232.1:0-1953 GCA_964440725.1 uncultured Acidimicrobiales bacterium
CGACGGCGACGGCGACGGCGACGGCCGGTCGACCGTCCCGGCCCCGCCGGCGTCACCCCGAGGGCGTGGCGCGCCAGCTGCACAAGGCGGTCGGGTCCAAGGAGGCCCCCGTCGCCGAGCGGCGGCTGCTCGACGCCCGCAGTGCCCTCGACCACGACCGGGCCCGCGACGCCCTACGCCTGGTGCGGCCGCTGCTCACCGTGGCCCCCGACGTGGCTGCCGTCCGGGAGGTGGCGGGCGTTGCGTCGTACCGCCTCGGCAACTGGCACGTGGCCGCCGAGCATCTCGAGGCCTTCGTCCGCCTGAGCGGATCCGTCGACCTGCACCCCGTGCTCGCCGACTGTTACCGGGCCGTCAAGCGGTACCGCCGGTCCGACGAGCTGTGGGACGAGCTGCGCCGGGCGTCACCCTCGGCCGAGCTGGTCGCCGAGGGCCGCATCGTGGCCGCCGGTGCGCTGGCCGACCAGGGCAAGCTGGCCGAGGCGATCGCCCTTCTCGAACGGGGCCCGGTGAAGAAGCGGCGCACGCCGGCCGACCATCACCTCCGCCTCTGGTACGCCCTCGCCGACCTCTACGAGCGGGGGGGCGACAGCATCCGGGCTCGGGAGCTGTTCACGCGGGTGGCCGACGTCGATCCAACCCTTGCCGACACCGCCGACCGTCTGGCATCGCTCGGCTGAGCCTCACACGCCCACGCCGTCCCCTCGGCCTCACGCCGGGTTCGGGGCGAAGTTGACGGTGACCGCGCTGTAGCCCAGCGACGCCAGCATGCCCTGGAGCATCTGCCGGGTGTTCTGCTCGGCCCTGGCCCGGAGGTCGGTGGCCTCGGCCGCCGACTGCATCTTCTGCTGCGCCAGCACGTAGAGCGCCCGGTCGCTTCCGGGGTTGTCCGAGAGCGCCGACCCCAGCCGGTCGAGCACCCCACGCTGGCGGGAGGCCACCCGGCTCTGGTCGGGGTCGACCCTCGGCTCGGAGAGCACGGGGGCGGGCAGTGTGACGCTGACCGACCGTTGGTCGGGCGAGACGACGACGGCCCGGTCGTCCAGGGCCGAGAAGTCGACGGAGGCCTCCACCGACCCGGCGGCCACGAACACGGTGCGCTCCCCGCGAATGAACGACGGCAGGAACCGGGCGTCGTCCTCGGTGTCGACGATCACCTGGAAGTTGCCGCTGGCCGCTTCGTAGCGGCTGAGGTTCTCGACCGACTGGAGCAGGGTGGGCTGGCTGCGGTCGACGGATTCGGTGCCGAACGGGTTCGGGATCGACGGCAACAGGTCGCCCAGTCGCCCGGCCCCCAGGAACACCGCCCCCACCAGGGCCAGAAGGACGGCCGCCCGTGTCCAGCCCGAGCGGGCAGGACGGGCCAGAACGGCGACGGGAAGCTCACGGCTACCGGACATGGCGCTCTCCAAACACGACCGGGAGACCTCTCGAGGTCTCGGGAAGGATGACGATTCGACCAACGCTGCGCTGCGACGGGCGATTCCGTCACCCATTCCCGACGGCATCGCCGGGATGAGTGTCGTACCCCCGGCCTATCGTGGTCCTCGCCGCTTCCCCCGTCGCCGGCCTTCAGGGCCGGTCGTTCTCCCCGCAGAGCATGGAGGCGGGCAATGACGAACGTGGTGGCCCTCGTCGGCCGGCTGGCACGACCCCCCGAGGCTCGGGCGTTGCCCTCGGGCGACCGTCTGGTGGCTTATGAGGTGACGGTCGCCCGCCCGGGAGCGCGGGCCGAGGGAGTCCCGGTGGTGTGGTTCGGGGCGCCGGCGAGCGCCGCCGACCACGATGTCGACGACATCGTCGTAGTGGTGGGAAGGGTCCGGCGGCGCTTCTACCGCAGCGGCGCGGCCACCCGGAGCCGCACCGAGGTGGTGGCCGACGCCGTGGTGCCGGCCCGCCACGGCAAACGGGCGCGGGCGGCGATCGACCGGGCCCGTGCCCGTCTCGAGGAAT
>CAYTTL010000232.1:1963-4554 GCA_964440725.1 uncultured Acidimicrobiales bacterium
CCGGGCTCATGCCAGGCGGCGGAAGACCATGCCGGTGCGGGGCTTGGGCCGGAAGAAGGTCGTCTTGGGGGGCATCTTCCGGCCGGCGCGGGCGGTGCGGGCGATCTGGTCCACGGTCGGCGGTCGCAACAGCAGTCCCACCTGGGCCCGGCCACTGCCCACCGCCGCCAGCACGTCGTCGGTCCGGTGGAGGTACTCGGTGTCGTGGGCGGGCCAGCCGGTCTGGGCCCGGCCGAGGAGGCTGGCATCGGGCTCCGACCCGTCGCCACCGGCGCCACCGGCGGGCCGGGCCAGCCACACCCGGTCGCCCATGACAACGGCGAACGCGCCCGCCGCGGTCATGCGGGCCCCGACGTCGGGCCCGGGGGTTCCGGCGTCGACGAGGTCGAACGCGCCGGCCAGAGATCCCACCACGTCGAATGCCCCGGGCAACCCCGAGACGGCCCGGTGGATCGGGCCCACCGACAACTGGTCGACCGCCAGCTCCACCACATAGGCGAGTACCAGGTCGTGGTCGCCGGGCCGGTCACCCCCGGCTGCGCGGACCTCGGCCTGCCAGGCCAGCGAGGTCTCGTACCGGTGGTGCCCGTCGGCGATCACGACCGGCGCGGAGGCCACGGTGTCGGTCACCGCCGCCGTCAGGGCGGGCTGGGTGACGCGCCACAGGCGGTGGTGGACGCCGTCGTCGTCGGTGCAGCGGGCCAGAGGCGGCCCGGTCACGTCACACAGCGCCGAGAGGCCCTCGGCAAGGGAAAGACACCAGATCGGGGACACGTCGGCCCGGCAGGCCCGCAACAGGTTCAACCGGTCGTCCTTGGGGCGGCTCATGGTCTGCTCGTGCGGCAGCACGCCGCCATCGCCCGGGGGGGCCAGCCCCAGGGCACCGATCACCCCCGCCGTCTGCCGGACCGTGCCGTCGTCGTCGCGGAAGCCCATCTTGTACACGTAGAACCCGGGCTCGGGGTCGGTGGCCAGGACACCGGAGTCCAGCCACTCGTTGAGCCGGCAGCTCGCGGTTTCGTAGCGGCTCTGGCCGTCGGTCGCCTGGGCCAGGTCGACGTGGACCACGTTCCACGGGCTCCTCGACCCGAGCTTCTCCCGTTCGACGGCGTCGATGACGTCGTACGGAGGGGCCACGACGTCGTCGAGTGACACCCGGTCACCGTCGTAGCGGACGCCGGGGAAGGGTTCGAATCGGGGCACCCCCCCTGCGTAGCAGATGCCGGCTCAGATCGATGACACCGGCCAGGCAGGGACGGGTCGCAGGCGGTCACGGAACAGGTAGGCGACGGCCGCACCGAACAGGAAGCCGCCCACATGGGCCACCCACGCCACCCCGTCGGCGGGGTTGGTGAAGAACTGGAACACGAACCACAGGCCGAGGAGCCACTTGGCCGGGATGTCGCGGAACAGCACGAAGAAGAAAGGGATGATCAGTGTCCGAATGGGCACATTGGGAAACAGCACGAGATAGGCCCCCATGACCGCGGCGACGGCTCCGGACGCCCCGATGAGCGGCACGGTCGACGACGGTTGCACGGCGATGTGTGCCCCGGTGGCGACGATGCCGCCGATGAGGTAGAAGGCCAGGAACACGAACGGTCCCATGCGGTCCTCGATGTTGTTGCCGAACACCCAGAGGAACAGCATGTTGCCGGCAATGTGCAGCCAGCCCCCGTGGAGGAACATCGAGTACACCACGGCAAGGAAGACCGCCTTGTGGGGGAAGACCGGCTCCTCCTGGTCGGCCTGGGTGACCTTCTCGCAGGCCTCGTCGTCGCCGCCCCGGAAGGTCCAGGTGATCTCGTCGCCGGTGAGTGGCCTGCCCGATGTGACCTCGCACGGGATGGCGGCGTACTCGTAGCTGAACCTCGCCTCGTTGACGCCGCGGTCGTATGGTCGTTGGACGAACAGGAACACGACCACGTTGAGCACGATCAGGGTGATCGTCACCCACGGCACGCGGGATGTGGGATTGCGGTCGGCCAGGGGGAACATCGGCGGCCAGCGTAGGCGGGTGCCCCGGGCGTTCATTGTCGTCAACCGGCAGGGGTGGGTACCCTCGGGACCGGGACCGAGATTTCGGCTCCGTCACGAAGGGCGATTCGACGATGGCCAAGAGCGACCTGTTCCGACGTTCCATCGAGGCCGGCACCGCATTCGTGGACCTGAGTCGCGAGCGGGCCGAGGCGGTCGTCAAGGAGTGGGTGGACGCCGGAGACCTCGGTCGGGGGAAGGCCAAGAAGGCGGTGGACGAGCTGCTCGACCGCAGCCGCCAGGTCACCGAGGAGATGAGGACCATGATCCGACGGGAGCTCAGCGAGCAGCTGAGCGCGCTCGGGGTGGCCACGGGCGACGACCTGGCCCGCCTCGAGGCCAAGATCGACGCGATCGCCGCGGCCGGCGAGCAGAAGCGCCGGCCGACCGCCGCTCCCCGCCGCCGTCCGGCGAAGGCCGCGCCCGCCGCCGCGCCGACCCGGGACACGTCCACGACCTCCGGAACCGTCGGTCCGGGCGCCGAGCCGGCCCCGGAGCCGGACCCGGGCCCGAGCGGCCCTCTGAGCGGGGACCCGGGCCCGAGCGGCCCTCTG
>CAYTTL010000233.1:0-4531 GCA_964440725.1 uncultured Acidimicrobiales bacterium
CCTTGGCTCGCGGACCCGGGTTCGCCACCGTGTCGGAGGGCGGCGCCGATGGTGCTGGTACGACCGCGGGTGGGGCCGCGGGTGGGGGCGGTGGGGGGGCCGCGGACGCAGCCGCCACGACCGGCGGCGGTGATGGTGCAGGCGGCGGTGGTCGTGGGACGGCCGTGGTGCGCGTGTCGGGCCGGGCCTCGACCTGGCCTGGTGCATCCGCCCGGGGTCCCAGGTCGAGATCCGGCGCAGGCGAGGTCGGTGGCGCCGGAGCCAGCAGGGGCAGGTAGAGATCGAGGTCGAGCTCAGGCTCGGGCGGTGGTGGCGGCGAACGGGGGAGGGTCAGGTCGAGTGCCGGCCCTGCCGGGCCGAGCGCCGGCTCGTGCAGGTCGGGCGGGCGTGGCGGCAGATCGAGAACCGGGTCGGGCAGGCCCAGCCCGCTGTCCGTCGCCGGCGGCGGCAGGTCGAGGCCGAGGTCCAGGTCGGGCAACGGGTCCGGCACCTCGAGAACCGGTGGCAGGTCGTCGGCCTCGGCGGCCGCCCGCGCGGACAGATCCAGGCCGGTGTCGCGCTGCGGCTCCGGAGCCTCGACGACGGGCGCCGACTCGCCGGGCTCGGGCCCCCAGAACTCGTCGTCGGGCGGGGCCGTCGGGAGGCCGACGGCCGCGGGCGCGTCGTCGGGGTCACCCAGGTGCGCGCAGGCCAGTCCGACGTCCATCCGGCAGTCCGGGCACCAGGTCATGTAGGCAACATGCTAACTGCTCGGGTCGATGCCGAACTCTCGCAGCAGCCGTGCCCGGTTCTCCCTGATGCCGTTCACCTCGGGGTGCAGGGGACCGAGGGCCGCCTCGTCGATGGCCAGGGCCTGCTCGAAGCACTCCCGGGCCTTGGCCGGCTCACCGAGGGTGCCCAGCACGCCCGCCAGGTTGTTGAGAACGCCCGCCACCGTGGGATGGCGGGGCCCGAACGCATCCTGGGCGATGGTCAGAGCCCGCTCCAGGCAGGCGCGGGCCTCGACCATCTGGCCGGAGTCCTGGAGCACCATCGCCAGGTTGTCCAGGTGGGTCCCCACCTCGGGATGGTGTGGCCCGAACGCCGACTCGGCGATGGCCAGCGCCCGCTCCAGGGCGCTCCGGGCATCACCCAGCTCGCCGAGATCGGCGAGCACGAGGGCGAGGTTGGCGTGGTCGCGGCCGACGATCGGGTCCGCCGCCCCGTAGGCGTCCTCGTCGATCGCCAGGGCCTCCTCGAAGCACCGGCGAGCCTCGAACAGCTCGCCGACCGTCAACAGCAGCAGGCCCAGGCCGGTGAGGTGGGACGCCACCACAGGGTGATCGGGTCCGTAGACCACCGAGTCGACCGCCTCGGCCCGCTCGAAGCACACCCGGGCGGCAGCGACATCGCCCAGGTCGGCCAGCACCCGGGCGAGGTTGCCGGTGAGGGCGCCCACCGCAGGATGGTCGGGCCCGCCGGCGGCCTGGGTGATGGCCAGCGCCCGCTCCAGGCAGATGCGGGCCCCGTCGAGGTCACCACAATCCTGGTGCACCAGGGCCAGGTTGCCGAGGTGGATGCCCGCCTCCCGGCACTCCGGGCCGTAGGCGATCTCGGTGAGGGCCAGGGACCGCTCGAGGAGCCGTCGGGCCTGATCGAACCGCCCCCGGCCCTGCAGGAAGATGGCGACCTGGCCGAGGAGGCGGCTGGTGGCCTGCGGCTCCAGGTCCACCGCTCCTTCATGGCCTCCGGCCACCAAGGCGTGGGGGACGAGTCGGGCACACCGGCCCAGGCTGGCCGCCCGGTCGCTGTCACCGGGAAACGCCCGGTCGACAAGCCGCACGACACCGGCCGCCCACGTCCGCCGGGCGTCGACGGCGAGGGTGTCGCGAACCACGGCCTGGACCACCCGGTCGACGGCGATGCCGCCGGGCCACGTGCTGCGGGCCAGGCCCAGGCGCGACAGCACCGTCAAGGCATCGCCGCAAGCCATATGGTCGGCGGGCATGGGCTCGGGGAGCTCGTCGACGCTGCTGAGCAACGACACCGGAATGTCCTCCGGCGCAAGGAAGGAACACGTCCGTAGGAGCGTGGCGGCGGTGGGCGAGGCGGCCTGCGCCCGCTCGAGCACCAGGCCACAGGTGATGGCGACGGCGGTCGGGTAGTCCCGGTGCGGGGCGTCGGGCGGAAGGTCAGCGGACCGCGCCTGGAACAGCTCCAGGTAGTCGCCCAGGCCGAACCCCGGGTTCTGGGCGACATAGGCCACGGCCTCGGCCAGGGCGAGAGGCAGATACCCGAGGGCACGGGCCAGGGCCAGTGCCGGCGCCGTCTGGGTCTCGCCGGTGCCGCCCAGGAGGTAGCCGACCGCCTCGTCCTCGCCGAGTACCGGGACATCGACCACCTCGGCGGTTCCCGACCAGTCGGCGTTGCGGGACGTCACCAGCACCTGGCCGCCTCCGCCTCCGCCTCCGGGTAGGACCGAGGTCAACGAGTCGGCGTCCTCGGCGTTGTCGGCCACCACCATCCAACGGTCGTGAGACTCGAGCCAGCTCCCCACCTCCGCCACCGCCACGTCGAGGTCCGCCGATCCCGCCGTCCTGAGGCCCAGCGCCCCGCCGAGCGACGCCAGGTCCGCTCGCAGGGTGGCCGCCTCCTCCGCTCTGACCCACCACACCACGCTCAGGTCGTCGGAGCGCGAGTAGGCGTACTCCACGGCCAGCTGCGTCTTGCCCACGCCTCCCGGTCCGGTGATCACCTGTGCGGTGCCGGCCCGCCCCGGTCGAGAAGCGGTCGCCAGGGTGTCGAGCAGCCGGCGCCGTCCCGCGAAGTTGGCGTGACGATCGTGGGGGACGTTCCACACCGGCGTCGGCCTGAACCTGTAGATGTTTCAAGTCTAGAGCGGAAGCCTCTCTAGCGCCCCGTCAACTACAGACGCGCCACGAGAACCCGTGGTTTCCCCGTCAGGTCGGGCTTCACCTCCACGTCGGCGTACCCGGCACCTGAGGCCAACGCCACCGCCGCCTCGACCTGGTGCGGGGCGACCTCGGCCACCACGGTCCCCGGGCGGCGCAACCACGGCGGTGCCTCACCGACCACCACTTCGAGCGCTTCGAGACCGGTGGGCCCGGCCCGCAGGGCGGCCTCCGGTTCCCAGTCGGCCACCTCCGGCGGTAGGGCCTCGTCGTCGGCCACGTAGGGGGGGTTCGACACCACCAGGTCGACGGTTCCCCGCAGCTCGGGGGGAAGGGCGGCCCACCAGTCACCCTCCACCAGGCGCACCCGGGGGCCCGCCCGGGTGCCCAATCCCGCGAGATTGGCCCGGGCCACGGCCAGGGCGGCGGTGGATACGTCGGTCGCCCACACCCGGGCGCCGGCCACCTCGGCCGCCACCGACAGGCCGATCGCCCCCGAGCCGGTGCCCAGGTCGACGACGACGGGGTGGGCCGAGTCGGAACCCCGAAGTTCCGATACCGCGGCACCGGCCACCGTCTCGGTCTCGGGGCGGGGGATGAGCACCCGGCGGTCGATGAACAGGTCGAGCCCGCGGAACTGCCATCTCCCCAGCACGTACTGGAGCGGCTCGCCGCCGGCCCGGCGGGCGACCATGGCGTCGACATGGGCGACGGCTCGCGCCGGGGCCACATCCCGGAGGTGGGCCGACAACTCGGCCGCCTCCCATCCCGATGCCCGTTCCACCATCCACCCGGCCGCCTGCCGCGAACGAAGCTCGGCCTCGGCCCGATGGAGCACCGCCCCCCACGTGGCCTGCTCCACGCCGTTCCTCGGAGGCACCACGCCGATCGAACGTAACAGTCGTGCCGGTTAGCATCATTGATTCCCCACAACGCTGCCACTAGACAGGTCGGGAGACGTGGAAGGGAAGGCCTGTATGAGGCGGATGATTCCCGCGATGATCACGTTGGTGATGGGGGCCGTGCTCGGCGCCATGGCGCCGGCGGCCTCGGCACAGACCGGCTATCCACCTCCCGCGTGCTCGCCCGCCGACACGGTGATCGACGCAGGGACCCATGCCGTCGGTGAGACCTTCACCATCCGCCTGGCGCCGCTGTGCCTGTGGGATCCCGGCAGCGCCGTCGCCACCACGGTCAACGGCCAGTCCGTCGGCACCAAGGTGGCCGACGCCGGCGGGGGGATCAATGTGGCCGTCACCGTGGTCTCGGCCACCCAGCTGAGCATCGACGACCCGGTCGTGGTCGCCGGTCGGTGTGGTGGGAACAACGCCTCGGGTGTCGGACCGTCGGCCACCGCCGGAGCGAGCGTTCGCGCCACCGCCAACTTCAGTATCCGGTGCGAGGGGGCCGCCGCCGCGCCGCGACCGGCCCGGGCGGCCCGATCCGGCGTGGCCTTCACCGGCGCCAACGTCCTGCGCTGGGGCGCCGTCGCCCTCGCGCTGCTCGGTGTGGGGGCGGTGCTCGTCATCGGGGCCCGTCGGCGGCGGGGAGCAGCCGGTAACGCTTGAGAGTCGGGGGTATCGAAGGCCCCCGACTACCGCTGCCCCACCGGTACGGCTGGGCGGCGGCCATCAGATTCT
>CAYTTL010000234.1:0-4453 GCA_964440725.1 uncultured Acidimicrobiales bacterium
CCTCGTGAGCAGCTTTGCCCCGGCCTCGCCCGCCATGGCCGAAGGGCCCACGATCACCGGCGGCGGCTCGTCGTTCGCCGCCCTCGAGATCGACCAGTGGCGGGCCGACGTGGCCCGCCGACCGTTCAACCTGAAGATCAACTACCAGTCGCTGGGCTCGACGTTCGGGCGCACGCAGTACCTCGCCGGCACCCTCGACTTCGGGGCCTCCGACATCCCCTTCCAGCGGAGCGATGTCGTGCAGGGACCCCGGGCCAACTTCGCCTACGTGCCCGTCTCTGCCGGCGGGATCGGGTTTATGTACAACCTCCAGGACAGCTCGGGTCGCAAGGTCACCGATCTCAAGCTCACCCGGCGAGCCGTCTGCCGGATGTTCACTGAGGATGTCATCAAATGGAGCGACCCCGAGATCGTCGCCCACAACCCGAGGTTGGCCGGAGTGAACCGCGACATCAAACCCGTCGTCCGCCAGGACGGCTCGGGCACGAGCTATGTGTTCTCGCAGTACTGCAAGGGCGTGGCTCCCGACATCTGGGCGGCCTTCGTGCGGGCCCAGACCCTTACCAACCCGGGCCTTCCCCCCGAGTTCAAGAACGGAGAAGCGACCTCGCTGTGGCCGGGCGGTGGCCGGAGAAGCGCAGGGCTGGCAGCCGACGGCGTGGCCAACGCCGTCGCCGACCCTGTGAACGGAAAGGACGCCATCACCTACAACGAGGCGGGCTTCGCCAAGGAACGGGGATTTCCCAACGCGTCGGTGCAGAACGCCAGCGGACGCTTCACGGCACCCGAGGAGGAGGCCGTCACCGTCGCCCTCGGCTACGCCACCCCCAACCGGGTGGGGGGCAACGAGGACGGCACGTTCGCCCTCAACTACTCCGGACCCGATCCTCGCGCCTACTTCCCTTCCACTTACAGCTACGTCATCGCCCAGACCGCCGGCTTCCCCGCCGACAAGGGCCAGGTCCTCGCCCGCTTCCTGTGCTACGCCGTCACCAAGGGCCAGGAGATCGCCCCCAGGCTGCAGTATGCCCGGCTCTCGAGCGTGCTGGTCGAGCTGGCGCTGCGCCAGACCGCCAAGATTCCCGGTTTCCCCGGGCTGGACAAGTGTGCGGTGGCAGGCTCGGCTGCTCCCCCGCCACCTCCCGCGCTCACCGATGGCGGAGGTGGCGCCGGCGAGGCGGGGGGCCCTGGAGGGCCCGGGTCAGGATCCGGGCCTGGTGGTGAAGGCGGAGCCGGGGGCGCGGGAGGTGATGGAGCACCGGGCGCCGACGCCGCCCAGGACGGCGCGGCGTGCACGACAACGACGGTGCCGGCACCGGCCAGCACCGGTGACGCACCTTCGACCTCCACGTCGACCACTACCGCCCCCGATCGTGCGACGTCGACGACCTCGACGACGCTGGCCACCTCGACGGTCGACGACGCCTGCGTGACCGGGGGGGACGGCGAAGGCGGGGTCGAGAGTGGAGAGACGGACCTCGACGCTGCGACCGCTGCTGCCCGTTCCAGCCCGTTGAGCGGACGGGAGACCCTCTGGCTGTTCCTGCAGGGCGCGTTGCTCTGTGCCCTGATGCTGTGGGTGGCCAACATGTCGGCACGAAAGGCATGAAGCGCCCCGGTGTAAGGCTCACCGTCCTTCTCGTCGCCGGTATGGCGGCGACATCGTTCACGGTCCCTTCGACGTCGCCGGCGGCAGCACAGGCCGCCGAGGAACCGGTGACCCTCACGGTGGAGTTCACTCGCGACATCTCCAACGCCCAGTCCCTGCCATGGGTCGAGAGTTTCGTCGAACCCTCGCTGGCGACCGTACAGCGACGAGCGGCGTCGTCGGCCCAGGCGCGTGAGCACCTCCTCGCCGGCGACGTCGACGCGGCAATCGTGGGATCGCCCTTCACCGGCGAGGAACGAGCGGAGGCGAAGGTCAAGGGCACCATCGAGGTGCCGATCCACGTGTCCACGGCGATGCTGTTGCTGTCGGGGCCCTATCCCACGGGCTTCGAGGAAACGAGGATCTTGACCCCTGCCGAGAACCCCGACTGCACCGTCGACCCGACCAGCGAGGACTTCGACCCGGAGGCCTGCTCTCGGCGCACCACCTACGCGGGGCCGGTACGGCTTCCCCACCGCAACATGACGGCGATGATGCTCGGCGTCTCCGCCGACGGCCTCGACAAGTGGCAGCACCCCGACGTGAAGGCGGCAATGGGCATCCCGGACCTCAGCCGCCCCAGACCTGCCGATGCTCCTACGTTCATCCACCGAGAACCGGGTGAATCGGTCAACCTCTACCTGCAGCAGTACATCACGACGGTTGCACCCCGGGTGTGGGAGCTGGCCAAGCTGGCCAACAGTGGCGTGCCCTACGAGGTCGACGAGAGCATCCCGAGGGCGCTGACGCGCAGCACACCGACGTTTCAGGCCCAACAGGTCGGTCTGTGGCAGAACGACGCCAAGACGGGGAACGCGACAGATATCGGCTGGGCCGGCAACATGGCCGACATCCCTCCGGCAGCGAGGCTGGAGGCCGAGGAGTTCTATCCGTTGACTCCGTACCGTGTGGTCCAGATGAAGAACGGAGCCGACCAGTGGGTGGAGCCCACCCCCGAGTCGATCTCCAAAGCGGTGGCCGCCGGCGGCACCAAGCCCCTCTTCGCCCTCAACAACCGCGTGGATGGGGCCTACCCACTGGTGTGGGTCGACCACCTCTCGGTGACGGCCAAGGGCCTCAGCCCCGGGAAGGCCAACGCCGTGGCCTCGTTCGTCCGCTACGTAGCCACGCTCGGCCAGGAGGGAGCGGCGGCGCTGGGGGAAGGCAGACTCTCGCCTGCGCTCGTGACCCAGGCGCTCGAGGGTGCCAACGCCATCGTGACGTCGAACTGCGAGGGTGCCGGCGTGCGGGTCGTCTCGACAACCGATCCCGGTCCCTACGCTCCACCTGCCCTCTCCAAGGCCGGCATCGGCAGGATGTCGTTGTGCGAGCCGGTGGAGGGCGAGGCGCCGGCGCCGGCAACGGACGCTCCGGCGGACACCCCGGCCCCCGCCGAGGAGACGGCTTTCGACCCCGAGCCCGAGCTGCCATTCCCGTCGGAGTTCGATGAGCCTCTTCCAACGGGAGACGGGGAGACCGCGGCGCCGTCCATCACCGACCTGCCGGCGGCGACTGCCGGTACTCAGTCCAACCGGGCACCCCGGGTGAAACTGCCCTATAGCGTGCTCGCCGGCTCGAGCCGAGGCGTAGACCGCCTGGCCACCGTCCTGCTCGGCGCCCTGCTGTTCCTCCTGGCGCGTGCCACGATCTGGCCGCGTATCCACAAGCGGCTCGGGTGATGCGGCATGTCCGCCGGCCTTGACCGACCCGAGGTAAAGGACGCGACCGAGGCCGAGGCACCCAACACCAGCGGAAGCGGGGCGAAGGACCACCAGGGCATCAGCCGATGGGTCGCGCCGGTGACGCGGCAGCAGCTCAGGCGACCTCTGTTGCCCGTCCTTTTCGGCGTCCTGGCCCTGGTGCTGGTGACCACCTTTTACGAGGTGGTCGTCGTCGACCTGCTCCACTCCCAACGCCACGATCACCTCGTGGCCGACCTTGCCGTCAACCGGCCCGAGATACCGGCAGGGTCGGCGGTGGCCGCTCTACAGATCCCGAGGATCAAGATGAACGAGGTCGTCATCCAGGGGGACTCCGTCGAGAACCTCCGGGCCGGCCCTGCCCACCGTAGCTCGACACCCCTACCCGGCCAGAAGGGGAACTCGGTCCTCCTCGGTCACAATCGGCGCTACGGAGCGACCTTCGGCGACCTCGACCGCCTGGCCAAGGGCGACGAGGTGTTCGTGCAGGCGCGCAACGAACCCGCCGTCAGGCTGGTGGTGGCAAGTGTCACGCGCGTGGACGCCGACGAGACGGGATCGCTCGGCCGGACCGACGACACGAGGGTGACCCTGGTGACCAGCGCCGGCGGGTACTTGTCCACCGACCGGCGCGTGGTTGTCGCCGTCGCCACCGGCGAGGAGGCGCCTTCCCCGAGCGGATTCGGTGGTTCGTTCAACCCCACGCGCCCGTCGCCGCTGTTCAACCCCATGCTCGGCCTCGCCTACCTGGCCGTGGCGGCCGCCGTCGTGAGCTTCATCTGGCTGCGGAGGCGACACCGCCTCCTGGTCACCGGCCTGGCCATCGCTCCGTTCGTGCTCCTCGCCGCCTTGGCGTTCGCGCTGAGCCTCGATTTCCTGTTCCCTGCGACCACCTGAGATCCGTCGGGTGAACGCTCATCGAACGGGCGGTGAAGACCTTCCGGGGCCCATTGCCAGGGTCGGATCTGTCGTTGACAATCACCCCGATCGAGTGGGACCGCACACCGGAGCCGTCCCCCGCACCCACCACCATCACCCACGAAGGGACCAACCACAGTGACGAGAAGTCGCCGCCGCACACGCGTCCGCCGAGCCAGCCTTCCCA
>CAYTTL010000235.1:0-4412 GCA_964440725.1 uncultured Acidimicrobiales bacterium
GTCTCCGCCGCCGACGGCCCCATGCCCCAGACCCGGGAGCACGTGCTGCTGGCCCGCCAGGTGGGCGTGCCCTACATCGTCTGCGCCCTCAACAAGGCCGACGCCGTCGACGACCCCGAGCTCCTCGACCTCGTCGAGCTCGAGGTGCGCGAGCTGCTCTCCGAGTACGAGTACCCCGGCGACGACACCCCGGTCGTGCGGGTATCGGCCCTCAAGGCCCTCGAAGGCGACGAGAACTGGGTGCCGGCCATCAACGAGTTGATGGCGGCCGTCGACGACTTCATCCCCGAGCCCGAGCGTGAGGTCGACAAGCCGTTCCTCATGCCCATCGAGGACGTGTTCACCATCACCGGCCGGGGCACGGTTGTCACCGGGCGGATCGAGCAGGGCATCGTCAAGGTGGGTGACTCGGTGGAGATCGTCGGGCTGCGCAACACGCAGACCACGGTGTGCACCGGGGTGGAGATGTTCCACAAGTTCCTCGACCAGGGCCAGGCCGGCGACAACGTGGGCGTGCTCCTGCGAGGCACCAAGAAGGAGGACGTGCAGCGCGGCCAGGTGCTGTGCAAGCCCGGGTCCATCACGCCGCACACCAACTTCGAGGGTCAGGTCTACGTGCTGACCAAGGACGAGGGCGGACGCCACAGTCCCTTCTTCAACAACTACCGCCCCCAGTTCTACTTCCGCACGACCGACGTCACCGGCCAGATCAGTCTGCCCGAGGGCACCGAGATGGTCATGCCCGGCGACAACGTCCAGGTGAACGTCGAGCTGATCCAACCCATCGCCATGGACGAAGGACTCCGCTTCGCCATCCGCGAGGGCGGCCGCACCGTGGGCGCCGGTCGAGTCACCAAGATCTTGAAGTAGCCGGATGGCCCAGAAGATCCGCATCCGCCTGAAGGCGTACGACCACGAGATCGTCGACCAGTCGACGAAGAAGATCGTCGAGACCGTGGTCCGCACCCAGGCTCTCGTCCGGGGCCCCATACCCCTTCCCACCGAGAAGCGACGCTGGACGGTGATCCGGTCCCCCTTCAAGGACAAGGACTCCCGCGAGCACTTCGAGATGCGGATCCACAAGCGCCTGCTCGATATCCTCGAGCCCACGCCCAAGACCGTCGACTCCCTTCAGCGCCTGGACCTTCCCGCCGGCGTCGACATCGAGATCAAGATCCAACAGGCTTGATCGCCCCGGGGCGTACGGCGCCCGTCTGACCCTCCCCCTTCTCTCGCTATACTGATTTTCGTTCACGGAGCCTCTTGCTCCTGCATCCTGCAATCTCGACGTCTTCGGTGGCCGTCTCCGGTACCCCGAGGCACAACCAACGTCGCTCCGCCGGGTAACCCCGTGCGGAGCGTCCGCGTGTAACCCCGTAGATCCCGACTCAGAGAACGAGCGTAGAGGCCCACACTGCGATGGCAACGAAAGCGATCGTCGGCGAGAAGGTCGGAATGACCCAGGTCTGGGATGACCAGAACCGGGCCATTCCGGTCACCCTCGTGCGGGTGCAGCCGTGCCGCGTCGTGCAGGTGAAGACGCCGGGCAGTGACGGCTACAGCGCCCTCCAGGTGACCGTCGGGTTCACCAAGGCGTCCAAGCTGTCCAAGCCCGAGGCCGGCCACTTCGCCAAGGCCGACGTCGACCCGGGCAAGCACCTGGTGGAGCTGCGCATCGACGACACCTCCGCCTACCGGGTGGGCGAGGAACTGACCGCCGATCTGTGGGCCACCGGCGAACGTGTCGACGTCACCGGCGTCAGCCGGGGCAAGGGATTCGCGGGAGTCATGAAGCGGCACAACTTCAAGGGCCAGCGGGCCTCGCACGGCGCCCACAAGGTGCACCGGGCGCCCGGGGCCATCGGCGCCTGCGCCACCCCGTCACGCGTCTTCAAGGGCACCCGCATGGCCGGCCGGATGGGCGGCCAGCAGGTGACCACCCTGAACCTCGAAGTGGTGCAGGCCGACGCCGAGCGCGACCTCATCCTCCTCAAGGGCGCAGTCCCCGGCCCCCGGGGCGGGCTGGTGCTGATCCGCAACGCGGTCAAGAGCCCCACCACGGGAGCGGTGTAGGGCGATGGCCGACGTACAGATGCGCACTCCCTCCGGCGACGCGGCAGGGTCGGTCACCCTCGACCCCGTCCTGTTCGAGGTGACCCCCAACGTTGCCGTCATGCACCAGGTCGTCGTCGCCCAACTGGCCGCCAAGCGCGGCGGCAACCAGGCCACGCTGACCCGCGCCGAGGTCTCCGGTGGTGGGGCGAAGCCCTGGCGCCAGAAGGGCTCCGGGCGCGCTCGCCAGGGCTCGACGCGCGCACCGCACTGGCGCGGCGGCGGCGTGGCCCTGGGCCCCAAGCCCCGCAGCTACCGCCAGCGCACCCCGAAGAAGATGGTCCAGCTCGCCCTGCGCTCGGCCCTGTCCGACCGGGCCGCGGAGAACCGGGTGGCCGTGGTCGAGTCGTGGAACTTCACCGCCCCCCGCACCCGCGACGCCAAGGCCGCACTTGCCGCTCTGGGGTTCGAGGGCAAGGTGCTCCTCGTGTTGGGCCCCGACGACGAGACGGCGGCCAAGTCGTTCCGCAACCTGCCCGGCGCCCAGGTCATCAAGGCCTCGGAGCTGAACGCCTACGACGTGCTGTGCAACGACTGGGTCGTCTTCACCCGGGCCACCCTTCCCGCTACCACAGCCCCGGCCGAGAGCGGAGGTGACCAGGCGTGAAGAACCCCCGCGACATCATCCTGCGCCCGGTCGTGAGTGAGAAGTCCTACGGCCTGCTCGACACCGGGGTCTACACCTTCGTGGTCTCCCCCGAGGCCTCCAAGATCGAGATCCGCCAGGCCGTCCAGGACATCTTCAACGTCAAGGTCGTGAAGGTGAACACCCTCAACCGCAAGGGGAAGCGCAAGCGCAACCGCCGCCAGTTCACCTTCGGTACCCGCCCTGACACCAAGCGGGCGATCGTCACGCTCGCTCCCGGCGCCCGCATCGATCTGTTCGAGACCTAGGACTCTCATGCCCCTCCGCAAGCGAAAGCCCACCAGCGCCGGCCGGCGCTTCCAGACCGTCTCCGACTACGCCGAGATCACCAAGAAGGCGCCGGAGCGGTCGTTGACGGGGCCGTTGCCGAAGACGGGCGGGCGCAACAACTACGGGCGCAAGACGGCCCGCCACCGCGGCGGCGGCCACAAGCGTCAGTACCGCATCATCGATTTCAAGCGCGACAAGGACGGCGTTCCCGCCACGGTGGCCGCCATCGAACGCGACCCGAACCGCAACTGCCGCATCGCCCTCCTCCACTACAGCGACGGCGAGAAGCGGTACATCCTGGCTCCGGCCAAGGTCAAGGTCGGTGACGTACTCGAGAGCGGGCGCCGAGCGGAGATCCGTCCCGGCAACGCCCTGGCGCTGCGCTACATCCCCGTTGGCACAACCGTGCACAACGTCGAGCTGAAGCCCGGCGCCGGCGGGAAGCTGGGCCGGGGTGCGGGCGGCAGCGTCCAGCTGGTGGCCCGGGAAGGCGCCTTCGCCACCCTGCGCCTGCCCAGCACGGAGATGCGACGGGTGCCGATCGACTGTCGCGCCACCGTGGGCGAGGTGGGCAACGCCGAGGCCGAGCTGATCTCGATCGGCAAGGCCGGGCGCAACCGCTGGCTGGGCGTCCGCCCCCAGACCCGCGGCGTGGCCATGAACCCCGTCGACCACCCGTTGGGCGGCGGCGAGGGCAAGTCGTCGGGCGGGCGCCACCCGGTGTCGCCCTGGGGCAAGACCGAGGGCCGCACCCGCGACACGACCAAGCCGTCCCAGAAGCTCATCATCCGCCGCCGCCGGTCGCGCGGCGCACGGAGGTAATCCCATGGCTCGAAGCCTGAAGAAGGGTCCGTTCGTCGACGAGCACCTGCTGAAGAAGGTCGACGCCCTCAACGCCAAGGGAGAGAAGCGGGTCATCAAGACCTGGTCCCGCCGCTCCACGATCATCCCCGACATGGTGGGCCACACCGTCGCCGTCCACGACGGTCGCAAGCACGTGCCGGTGTACATCACCGAGTCGATGGTGGGCCACAAGCTGGGCGAGTTCGCCCTCACCCGCACCTTCCGGTACCACGCCGGCCAGGAACGGGCGGGGAGGCGCTAGGAATGCCCGGACCCAAGCTCAACGAGCACCCGGTGCTCCGCACCCGCGCCCAGGGACGGGCGCGGGCCGTGACCCCGTCGAGCGCCACCGCCCGGTCGGTGGCCCGCTACGTGCGGGTGTCGCCCTACAAGGTGCGCGAGGTCCTCGATCTGGTGCGTGGGCACGACGTGGAGCGCGCTCTCGACATCCTCCGGTTCTGCGAGCGCGACGCGGCGACCCTCGTGGCCAAGGTGCTGGGCTCGGCGGTCACCAACGCCGAGCACACCCTGCAGGTCGTCT
>CAYTTL010000236.1:0-4383 GCA_964440725.1 uncultured Acidimicrobiales bacterium
GGGATACAGGATCTCCGATCCGCACGCGATTGTCTGACGACGGTCCAACCGCCCGTCCATACGTTGCGCCCGGTCGGACCGGCCGGCGCAAACAGCATGAACGGCGTAGAACCCGCTCCGGCTCGTCGATCAACAGTGCGCTGTGCTGCGCGAAGCCGTCCACCACGGCGGGCCGGTCACAGCCCAGCTCGGCGGACCAAAATCACCGACGATCATCATCAACCTATGCGAGGTCGTGGTTGCCGAGGAGGCGAGCCTTGCTGAGACCGGCAGTTACGACGTATGAGGATCGCGACTAGTGGCACGCAGCGGCTTCTGTGCCCTAGGGCTTGACTGAATGCGAACCCCGTCGAACAGCTTCGGCCATGCGTTGGGCACAAAACTGGCCACTCGACACACTCCGCGGGTCGGCCATTTGAGTTTGGCTCGGAAGGCGAGCATCTCAGAAATGTGGCTTGACCAGCTATTTCAGTGGAAAGTACGCCCCCAGGGACTCGAACCCTGAACCCGCGGATTAAGAGTCCGCTGCTCTGCCAGATTGAGCTAGAGGCGCTGGGAGGGTGACCGAGGGGACTCGAACCCCCGACTTCCAGGACCACAACCTGGCGCTCTAACCACCTGAGCTACGGCCACCATGGAGTTCCAGCATGGCACACCACGACGACGCTCCCAGCCGCCGAGACGGCTCCCAGGGGCAGCGGCCCACGCGGCGCCGGGCCCGGGTCGACCGGGCGGCGATGGCATCCAACTGGCGCCAGGTACTCGCCGTCGACGCCCTCCTCGGCCTGGCGATCCTGAGCGGCGGAGTGCTGGTGGCGGTGCTGCTGTCGCCCGCTGCCGGTGGTGTCCTGGGAGCGGTGGGCGCCCTGTATCTCGGGGCCGGGGTCCGACGGTGGCGCCGCTGGGCCCGTCTTCGATCCGAAGCGGGGCTCGACCGGCCCGACAGGCCCGACGCCGATGGCAGTCAGGGTCCTGCTGTGCGAGAGCCATGACAGCGACGCCGCCGTGGCCGGCGATGGCAGGCCGTCACGGCGAGCTCAGGGCCAGGAGGGCGTAGGTCCACGGACGGCCGGCCTGCGCCGAATGGCACGTCAGCAGCCGGGGGCCCGGGTCGGCTGTACGCCGCACGACCGCCTCGACCCGGCCTCCGTCGGGCGTGGCGAAGACAACCTCCACGGCATCTGGGTCGACTGCGGCGTGGCCGATGGGGCGGAGGTCGTCGATGCCACGCAGCCCGTGGCGTCGGCGGGCGAGGAGCTCGGCGGCCTGGACCACGAACGGATCTCCGGCGCGGCCCCGGTAGTGGTCGAGTTCGATCTCGCCGCGCTCGTAGGCCGCCGCTATGCGCGGCCCGTCGGCGGGCTCGACCCGGCCGAAGTAGAGGCCGTGGGGGAGGCAGACGAGGTTGGCGGCGAAGCGTTCACCGCCGATGTGCGAGCACTCCCACACCGAGTCGCCGGCCACCGCGGCCAGCGCCGACGCCGTGGGCCGCCCCAGGCGGCCGCAGCAGGGGTCGTGGCGGCTGTTGGTGCACACCAGGTAGACGGGCCCCCCGCTCAGCGCCCCCACGCCGGGCCTTCGGCCCGCGGCCACCGAGGCGAAATCGACAGTGAGCAGATCCTGGGCCGTGGCCAGGCGGTGCTGCTCCATCCACGGGTCGCCCGGCCCCGAGTGGACGACGAAGCACTCGCGGCTGCCGTCGCCCACCTCCGCCTCGTCGAGCCGCTCCTCCGTCACCGCCCCCCGCACCGCCCGCACCTGGGGTCGCCGGAGGAGCACGACACGCACGTCGTGGGTCGTCGAGCGGTCGTGAAGGATGTCGGCGACGTCGTCGGGCAGGGCGCTCTGGCGGAGGGCGTCGGCACCCCAGGGGCCGGGCTGTTCGACGAGTAGCCAGCTCCGCACCACCGACGCGGTGGCCAGCAACGGCTCCTCGCGGGCCAGCGACAGGGAGGCACAGGATGTGACGGGCGCGTCAGCCAACGTCGACCACCTCGAGCAGGCCCTCGCGCACCAGGCGCCGGGTCAGGACCAGACGGCTCGGGGCGTCGAGTTGATCGGCGAGGTCCGACACCTCGAACTCGTCGCCGGCGACGATGCGTCGGATGACCGGCTCCAGTCGGGAAGCCATGTGCAGCTCACGATCCCCGAGGAGCATTCTGAGACGATCGCCGTGCATGTCGATCCGACAGATCGCGCCGGGGCGCCGGCGGAGGCGGGAGCCGTCGGAAAGGTCGTCGAGGAGCGAGAGCTGGTGGAGCTGTCCGGCCAATATCGGCCGCCGCCCCGACCAGAATCGGCGGGCGGTCCGCTCGGCCACGGCGCCGACGTCGACCTTGTCCAGCCACGCCCGCAGCTGCTCGAGGTGGGCGGCGACCGCCGGCGCCAGCAGCTCGGGATCGTGGGCGAAGCCGACCGGCAGGGCCCGCCGGAAGTCGAGCTCGTCGTCGATGCCGCTCATCGCCGTGCTCACCACGTCCGACCACGTCGTGGTGACGACGCCGATGGTCAGGTGAGCGGAGGTTCCCTCCTGGGCCAGGGCGGAGTGGAGGAATCCCCGCGGAACGTAGAGCGAGTCACCGGCGCCCAGCGTGGCCGACAGGATCGGGTCGCCGGCCTCCCCCCGGCTCGACGACCACGGCTGCGACGGCAGTGGGTCCTCGAGCACGGGCTCGTACACCGACCACTGCTTGGACCCGCCGAACTGCAGCACGAACACGTCATGGGTGTCGTAGTGGACGGCGAGGCCCTGGGCCGACGCCGGTGTGATGTAGGCGTTCACCTGGACCGGGTGGGTGAGCTCCAGCTCCAGCCCGCGGCAGAAGCGGGTGAGCGGCGGCCAGAAGCGCTGGAGTCCCTGCAGGACGATGGTCGCTCCTGTGCGGAATCGTTCGTAGACCCGTCCCGGGTCGGCGACATCGGTCAGGGCCTTGTTCCCCAGGCGCGCCGAGCGGGTGTAGGTACCCGGATCGAGCGGGATGCCGTTTCGCACGAGACGGATGGCGGGGAGGCGGAGGAAGGTCGACGAGATGAGATGGTCGACGTCGTCGAGGGAGAGGAGGTCACCGAAGCCGCCGGGATCGAGACCGGAGAGGTGGAGCGGCGCCCGACCCCAATGGTCAACGAGGAACCGGTGGCCGTCCCCGACGCACCGGGCCAGGCTCGTCACCGGTGCGACAAACGGGGTGTCAGGCGTCGGTGGTGTCGCTGTCGCCGGCGTCGGTACCGTCGACGTCGGCGTCGTCGCTCGTGTCGCTGGCGTCGGACGTGTCGCTGCTGTCGCTGTCACTGGTGTCGGTGGCGTCCGCCTCGTCGCTTGTGTCGGCGTCGTCAGCCATCCGCGGCAAGCCCTCGGCGACGCGCCCCGTCGTCGTGATGTCGTCGTCGGTGAGGTCGGTGATCATCGTGGCCATGGGACGACTATAGGTGACCGAGGGTGGCGACGGTGGGTGTCGTCGTGCGGACGGCCGGGGCAGAGGACGATGGTCGAGCAGCTCGCCGAAGGTCACCACGGCGCGAGGCACGGCGGCCCCAACGCCGGAGTCGCCTGGGGGTTTCCGCCGGCCCCGTCAGAGCACACCCCAGAGTCCGACGGCGTTCTCACCCAAGGGGTCAGACCGGGATGAAGTGTCCGGCGAGGACGAACCTGGCCACGACCTCGCCGTTGGCGTTCGAGCGACGAATGACCCCGCCGAACTGCGTACCGCCGTTGGCGAAGGCGCGAAGCGGATGGCTTCCCACCATGGCTCCCGTTCCTCCGACATGGGCGACGATCGGCACCTCCCGAAACGCCGAGTCGTCCTCGAGGGTCGACGTGATGAAGTAGTCGGCACTCGAGGCCCCGGTGCCGCTGGCGTGCACCGAGACGTGCTCGATCACTGCGATCATCCCTGCCGGCACGGTCTCGAACGCTCCGCCATTGGCTTCGCCCACGCTCAGCCCTACAGAAAACGTCTCCTGAAACCCGTTCACGGTCCCCCCCTGGTGTGCGTCGCGGCCGCTAACCGACAAGGTGAAGGTACCCGGCCCGCACCCGGTTAGGAGCTCGATCCACAATGGCGCGGGTTCGCACGGTGGGAGCGGTGGGCTCTCCGTCGCCACCCCAGCCGAGATCGGTCGTTCGCGTCACGAAGGGCTGGGGGGGCGGCGCCAGAGCACCCGGATCGTTGTCGATGGGGACGACTCCGACACATACGTCGTGAGCGTCTCGGGGAGCGGTTCGTGGCCCGCAGCGAGCGGGCCCAGGAAGGTACGAGCGAGGCGAGGTCGCCTACGCTGGCGGGCGTGAGTGTCTCTGCCATGCGGCGAGAACCTATTCCCACCGAAGCGGCGGTCTGCGGGCCCTGTTCGGTGGGACAGAATCGGGGAACCGCAGGTCAGAGG
>CAYTTL010000237.1:0-4332 GCA_964440725.1 uncultured Acidimicrobiales bacterium
ATGCTGGGCTTCGGACTCCCACAACAGGTGGACCACTTACCGGGGGTCCCGTCACGGGCACCTCCCTGTATCCACCGGACGCAGAACGGAGGCGAGGGCCGAAGTGGGCGGCGAGGGTTCGTGGTAGGTGAGTATCTGCGAGAACGAGCTGAGTGGGTCGTCCTGTCGGCAGACGACCGTGATCCACTGTTCGCCCCATCGTCGTACCGGATTCGGGCGAGCATCCGGCCATAGGGATCGATCACCAGAACGGCAACCTGATTCACCGACGATCCAGCACCACTGCGAACAACACCGATGCCCGAACTGAGACCAAGCCCTCGTCGCTCCGCACCAGCACCACCGAGAGTCGACCTCGACGCCGCCGATCAACGACCAGGCGCTGGTCAGTCGAGTCACGCACCACCTGCGTATCTCGACCTCGATGTCGACGATGACGACCAGGCCGTTAATGGTCAGCCACGGTGACGCTCATTCGACCTTGCCAGCCAGACGTAGCCCTCGGAGCAGATGGATTGAAACTAACGAAGATGAGAGTCGTTCCTGCCGGCCGATTCCAGTGAGACACCCTTGCACCTGGCATTCTGCCAGGGGCAAACCTCCTTCCCACCGGGCCGCCATGTTGCGCTATTTCCGACGGCCCCATGGTCGACCCCGCTCCAGTCGCGGGCACGCCGACGGCGTCCTGACCTGCTCGTTCTCCCGACTGCGCTCTGGCTGCGCCCGGCCTCCGGCCCTCGTCGCAGCCTCGGTTCGTTCCCCGCAGAACGAGCGCCGCCGCTACCTTGCCGGCGTGATCGTGAGCGTCACCACGCTGGGCTCTCGAAGCGGCGATGCCGCCGGCGCCGCGGCCAAAGTCGTGAAATACCTCGAAGGCCACAGCCGCGCTCCCCATGGTCGTGATCCCGGCCCCCCGCCGGAGTTCCCCATCGTCGAGCCCGGCGATGGCCTCGTCGGTTACTACGCGGATTCGATGGCCGCTCCCGGCATCTGGATGGGCCAGGGACTGGCCGAGGTCCACCTGTCAGGCCTGGCCGACTCCGACCAGCTCCAGCGCGTGTTGCTCGGCCAGAATCCCCACACCGGCGAGCAGCTGGTGACAGCCTGCGGCTCGGCTAAGCGCGCCCATCCCGACGCGGTGCGGGCCGCCCTCGCCGGAACCGACGACGAACTGCTCAGCCTCAACGAGGCAGCCGAAGCACTCGGCGTCGGGTCGTCCTATCTCCGCCAACAAGTGCTCGCCACCCGCAAGGTCCGGGCCCGCCAGGCCCGCCAGGCCGCGGCCGGCGAGGAGTTGTCGCCCCTGCCGCCGTCCTACCTCGACGCCACTCAGGAGCGCCGCCACGCCCCGTGGAAGGTGGAGCGGGGTGAGCTGCGTCGCTTCGCCGAGGAGCGCGAGAAGCCGTCGGTGGTGGTCGGCTACGACCTCACGTTCTCAGCCCCCAAGTCGGTGAGCATCCTGTGGGCCACGGCGACGCCCGCCCAGCAGGTGGCCATCGAAGCCGCCTTCACTGACGCAGTGCGATCGGGGATGCGCTACCTCGAAGAACACGCGGCCCACGTGCGCGTGTCGGTTGCGAACGACAACGGCACCGGCTTTCACCTCGAGCGCCAAGCGGCCACCGGCCTGGTGGCCGCCGCCTACCTCCACGACACGTCGCGCGCTCTCGACCCGCAGCTGCACTTCCACGTGGTGGTGGCCAACATGGCGGAGGGACCCGACGGCAAGGTCCGGGCCCTCGACGGGCGCTCGCTCTACTTCCACGCCAAGACGGCCAGCCACCTGGCGGCCGCCGAGATGCGCCATCGCATGAGCATCGACCTCGGCGTCGGCTGGGCTGACGTCCACCGGGGCTTGGCCGATGTCGCCGGCGTGTCTCGAGAGGCCATCGTCGAGATGAGCCAGCGCAAGCGCCAGATGGACGATCACATCGACGCCATGGCCGAACACCAGCCGACCACGGGGCGCGGACGCCAGATCGCTGCCTACGACACCCGGGCCCCCAAGGACGCCGCCGTCGACCCCGACGCCCTGCGTTCCGCATGGCAGCAGCGCCTAGCCGGCGTCGGCTTCGACCGCCGAGCCATCGACGCCTGCTACGGGCGCCAACGAGACCCCGCCGTGGTCAGCGACGACGAGCGCCGGGAGCTGTTCAATCTCATGGCCTCGCCCGAGGGCGTCACTGAGTTTGCTTCCATCTTCGACCGGCGCGACGTGCTCCAGTTCGTCTCTGACTGGGCCGGCGACCGCCTGTCGGCCGCGGCCGTCGAGGACCTGGCCGACGCCTGGTTGCTGACTCCGGAGATCGTCCCCCTCGACAACGCACGCAACGACTCCCGCCGGGGCGATGTGATCCGCCGCGCCGACGGACGACGCGTCAGTGCGCTGGGGACCGAGGCCCTGTACACCACCCGCCAGATGCTGGTCATCGAAGGGGCCATCGACGCCGCGTATGTGCGGGGTCGGGAGGCCAAGGTGGCATCGGTGTCGGCCGCCACCGTCGACGCGGTGCTGGCCAGTCGGCCCCACCTGGGCGACGACCAGATGGAAATGGTTCGGGCCATCACCGGTTCCTCGGCCCGGATCCAGGCCGTCTACGGCCCGGCCGGCTCAGGCAAGACGACAGCCTTGGAGGCGGCGGCTCGGGCCTTGGAGCTGGAGGGATACACCGTCATCGGCGGCGCCGTGCAGGGAACGGCGGCGGAGACCGTGGGCGACAAGGCCAAGGTGGCTCACGCCACGGTGGCCAGCATGCTGTGGCGTGTCGCCGGCCACGATCCCGCCATCAACGAACGGACCAGGATCCTCGTCGACGAGTGCTCGGCGCTGGGCAACCGCGACTTCCTGGCCCTCGCCCGGGCTGCGGAGGACACCGGTGCGGCGCTCGTGCTCGTGGGCGACCCCGCTCAGCACACCGCGGTGGCCGCCGGTGGCGCCTGGCGACGACTGCTGACGGTCTATCCCGACGATGTGGCCCGCCTTCGCGAGGTACGTCGCCAGAAGGGCGACGAAATGGCCGACGTCCGCCAGGCCCTGGCCCACTGGCGCGCCGGCGACGTGGACACCGCCGTGAACCTGCTCGACCACCACGGCCGGGTCGTCAGCGCACCCAGCCGCGACGAGCTCATGGACACCGTCGTCGACGACTGGTACGCCGACCGCCTGCGCCGCAGGGACAATCCCGAGCTGGCGCCCTCGTCGATGATGACCGACCGCCACCGCGAGCGCCGTGAGCTCAATGCCCTGGCCCGTCAGCGCCTGGTTGCCGACGGCACCCTGAGCGGGCCAGTGCTGCGTGCCGGCGAGCTCGAGTTCCGGGCCGGCGACGAGGTCATGGCCCTCGAGCAGGATCGGACCCTCCGCCCGAAGGGCACGACAAGGCGGGGCGATTTCGTCCACACCGCCGAGCGCGGCACCGTGGTCGAGGTCAACCTTCCCCACGGGGCTGATCCCGGCTCCCTTCTGGTGCACTTCGACCGCCGGGGTCCCGTCGAGGTTCCCATGGAGTACCTGACCCGGCCGCTGGAGCGCGGCATCCACGGGGCCCTGGCCCACAGCTACGCCCTCACCACCCACGCCGCCCAGGGCGACACCTACGACGCCGCCCGGCCTCTCGCCACCGACGCCTCCAGCTCCAAGAGCATCTACGTCGGCGTCACCCGGGCCGAACACGACGTCCGCCTCTACGTCGTGTTCCAAGATGATCTGACCCCGTCACCCAGCGCTCATCCGGAGATGCCCCGCCTGGCCCCGGAGACGACTGCCCTGACGGCGGTCGTCAACCAGATCAAAGACGACCGCGACGAGCTGCTGGCGACCGAGATCGACCCCATGGCTGCCCAGGTGGCGGCCATGCGCGCCGCCCTCGACCTGGCCGAACTCGACGAGCTGGCGTCGTCGTCGTCACTGGCTGCCCCCATCGCGGCCAAGGCCCGAGACCAGGCCTACGACGCCCTGGCCCGCAACGCCCGCCTGCATCCCGACGTCGACCTGCTGGGCCGCATCGGCGTGCGCCCGGCCGCGCCGGTCGACCGTCGGCTGTGGGACGACGCCGTGGGCCAGGTCGCCGTCTACCGGGCCCGCTACGAGCCGACCCCGGTACCCGGCGGGGCCTCGGTCACCTGGGCCCTGGGGCCGGTTCCCGACGACGTCACCCAGCGCGCCGCCTACAGCAGCACGGGAACTGCGTTGAACGTCGCGGAAAAGGCGGCCCTGCGCCGCCGCACCCCCGCAGACCTGGCGGCCGAGCGCCTGCAGCTGCGCCAGGCCCTGGCCGTCTGTCCCGGTGACCGGCACCGGGCGGTGGCGGCCGGCGCCCTCGAACAGGCACG
>CAYTTL010000238.1:0-4317 GCA_964440725.1 uncultured Acidimicrobiales bacterium
CACCCGCACCGCCCTCTCCCGCCGGAGCCCCGACCGGGCCGTACCCGCCTCCCACGACGGCGCCCTGGGTCGACGCGGTTTCATCGGTTCCATCGCGGCAACGTCGTTGATCCTGGTGGCGACCACCGCCGGGCAGACGTTCCGCCCGCTGCGGCGGCTCGGCCTCCTGGCCGCGCGCGACCCCGACATCGGGTCGCAGGGCATCCCCGTGAACCGGCCGGCGATCGAAGCGGGAGTGACCGACCTGGCCCGCGACCCGGCGTTCCGCCTCAGCGTGGAGGGCAACGTCGACCGGCCGCTGAGCCTCTCCGTCGACGAGCTGCGGCGCATGGCCCAGCACCAGGCCACGCTCCCCATCTCGTGCGTCGAGGGGTGGAGCGCCTCGGCCACCTGGCGGGGCGTGCGGGTGCGCGACCTGCTGGCCGCGGCCGGTGCTCCCGACGACGCCTCCGTGCGGGTGGAATCGCTCGAGCCCCAGGGCGTGTACCGCACGTCGAACCTCAACCACGTCCAGGCCGGCGACGTCGACACCCTGCTGGCCATGGAGATCGACGGTCAGGTCCTCAACCTCGACCACGGCTACCCGGTGCGCCTCATCGCTCCGAACCGCCCCGGCGTGCTCCAGACCAAGTGGGTCAACCGGTTGGTCGTGACGTGAGCAACGTCGACGGCGAGGTTGCACCGCGTCGCACGGGGGGGCCGTTGTTCTGGGTCAGCGTCGTCGTGGGCTGGGCGATCATGATCATCGGCATCAGGGGCCTCCTCCACGACCGCGTGGCCACCAACCCGTGGGCGGTGGGACGCCTGTTCATCCAGACGGCGCTCATCCACGACCTGCTCCTCGCGCCGCTCGTGTGCGCCGCCGGCCTGCTGATCGCCCGGCTCCTCAAGCCGCCGCTGCGAGCCATCGTCGGTGGGGGCCTGATCGTCAGCACCATCGTGGCCCTCTTCAGCTTTCCGTACGTCCGGGGATACGGCCGCTCGCCGAACATGCCGAGTGCCCTTCCCGTCAACTACGGCCGGGGGCTGGTGATCATCCTGGTCGCCATCTGGGCGGTCGTGATCGCCTTGTCGGTGTGGGCCCGGCGACGTACCCGGTCCACCACCTGACGGCCCGGGCGCACTGGGCCGCGTCCGACCGGCGGCGGCGCTGGGCCAGAGTGGGACGGTGACGTCCGCTCAGGGTGGTGTCAGCCTCGACATACGGGAGCTCCGGCATGGCTACCGGTCGGCTGCCGGGCGGCTCCAGGTCCTCGACGGGGTCGACATGGCCGTCCCGGCCAACGCCTACGTGGCCGTCACCGGGTCGTCGGGGACGGGCAAGACCACGCTGCTGGCGATCCTCGGTGGGTTGGAACGGGTGCAGGAGGGCCGGGTCGAGGTGGGTGGCCGCGACATCGCCGGTCTGGCCGGCGACGAGCTGGCTGCCTACCGGCGGTCGACGGTGGGCTTCGTGTTCCAGCACTTCGGTCTCCTCGACACGCTGACCGCCGCGGAGAACGTGGAGCTGGCGGCCACGCTCTCCGGGCTCTCCCCCCGCCGGCGGCGGATGCGTTCGGTCGAGGTCCTCGACGCCCTGGGACTGGCGTCGCGGGCCCGGCACCGCCCGGCGGAGCTGTCGGGCGGCGAGCGCCAGCGGGTGGCGATCGCCCGGGCCCTCGTCAACCGGCCCCGCCTCCTCCTCGCCGACGAGCCGACCGGCAACCTCGACGACGACGCCGCCGACACCGTCATCACCCTGCTCGAGGCACTCCGGCGCGAACACGGCTGCACCCTGGTCGTGGTCACCCACGTCCGGGCCCTGGCGGCGCGCGCCGATCACCACTTCCGCATCGCCGGGGGCCGCGTGCTCGCCGGCGTGACCGCCCTCGGGGAGCCACCGCGGTGACGTGGCGCGACGCCGCGGTGCTGGCCGTGAAGAACCTCAGGCGGCGCTTCGGACGTTCGATCCTCACCATGCTGGCCGTCGCTCTGGCCACGACCCTGCTGACCGCCCTCGTCGTCATCGCCGGCACCGCTCGCACCCGGGTGCTCAAGGAACTGGCCGACGGCGGCCCCCTGGCGGGGATCAAGGTGGTGGCGGCGGCCGCCGACCCCGCCCAGGTCGACAACGACGACGCCCGACCCGGCCCACCGAAGGACCTCGACGAGGCGTCGCGCCGGCGCATCGCCGAACTGGCCGACGTGGCGTCGGTCGTGCCTGTGGTGGCGAGCCAGATGCTGATCGTGACGCCCGACCCGCCCGTCAACCCCGACGTGCTGGCCGGACTCCCGGCGGAGCCCACCGCTCCCCCGACGACCGCCGAGGCCGGGACGTTGCCCGGCGCCGCGCCCGAGCCGTTCAGCGACACCTTCGTGGGCGTCGACCTGGCCCGGGCCGATCAGCTCCCGGTCACCGTCCTGGCCGGCCGCCTGCCCGCGGCCGGTACCCTCGTCGAGGTCGACGTCACCCAGGGCTACCTCGAGCGCCTGGGCCTGACCAAGAGACAGGCGGCCGCCGTGGTGGGCACCGAGATCACCATGGGCGCGCCGCGCATCTTCGACGGCCCAGGAGGCGGCACCGGGCCAGATCTTCGGGTCGATCGAGTCCGCCCGCTCGGCTAGGGAGTGGACGGCGGCCGGCGGCACGGGCGACGGTCGCCTGGAGATCCCCACCTCGCCCTACAGCGGGCTGTTCGTCGTGGCCCGGGGGATCGACAAGATCAGCGGCGTGCGCCAGGCCATCACCGATGTGGGGTTCGCCACCACCGCTCCCGAGAACCTCATCGCATCCGTCCAGCGGTACCTGCGCGTCGTGGAGATCGTCCTCGGAGCCATCGGCCTCATCGCCCTGGTGATCGCCGCCCTGGGCATCACCAACGCCTTGCTCGCCTCTGTACGAGAGCGTCGCCGGGAGATCGGCGTGCTGAAGGCCATAGGGGCGCGCGACCGGGACGTGATGCGGGTGTTCCTTCTGGACGCGTCGGTCCTGGGGTTCGCCGGGGGCGTGCTCGGCACGGTCACGGGCTTCGCCACGGCCTTCGGCGTCAGCCAGGTCGTGAACCGCTACCTGGCCGACCAGGGCCTGGCCGGAGTGGCCCTGGGTGTGCCCGTGTCGATCGTCGCCGGCTCCATCCTGGGATCGACGATGCTCGCCCTGGCCGCAGGGGCCCTCCCCGCCCGGCGGGCGGCCCGACTGCCCGCACGTGACGCCATGGAGGCGATGTGATCCAGAGGCCATGTGATCCGGAGGCATGTGATCACTAGGCGCCTCGCCTCCCTCCTGGTACCGGTCCTGCTGGTGGCCGTCGCCTGCTCGTCGCCCTCCCGTCGGGCCCTGCCCCCGCCCGCCGAACCCGCCGGGACGCCGATCGTGTACGTGGCCGTGGGCGCCAGCGAGACGGTCGGCTTCGGCAGTGACGAGCCGTTCCGCGACAGCTGGCCGCGCGTCCTGTTCCGCACCGCCCTGCCCCCGTCATCGGTGTTCGTCAACATGGGCATACCCGGGGCCACCGTCGCCCGCGCCCTTCGCGACGAGCTGCCCCAGGCCCTCACCGTGCGACCGTCGTTGGCGACCGTCTGGCTGAACGTCAACGATCTCGTGGCCGGGGTCGAGCCCGAGGACTTCGAGCGCGATCTGGGCACCCTCGTCCGCGGCCTGCGGGCCGGCGGCTCCACGCGGGTGCTGGTGGCCAACGTCCCACCGATCGACACGCTGCCCGCCTACCTGGCGTGCCGCGCCGATCGGGGCCGGTGCGGGGCCGAGGCCGACCTGCCGACACCCGAGGTGCTCAACGCCGTCGTGGACGCCTACAACGCCGCCACGGCCCGGGTGGGCGATCGGGAAGGGGCCCTGGTGGTCGACCTCCACGCCCTGGGCCTGGCCGCCCGCCAGGCCGGCACCAGCGCGTCCTTCGTGGGCCCCGACGGCTTCCACCCGAGCACCGCCGGTCACGAGGCGGTCGCCGGGGCCTTCGCCGAGGTCCTGAGCGCCAGCGGTCCCCTGGTCCCCAACGGGTAGACCCCCTGAGCGAACTGGTCTCGCTACCGTCGGAGGATGGTCGAGGGGACGGGCACACTGGCTCCGGCGCTCGACCTCGAGGGGTGCCGGGTGCTCGTGGGCACCTGTTCGTGGACCGACGCCACCCTCGTGAAGGAGACCGACTGGTACCCGCGCCGGTCGATGACGGCGGCCGAGCGCCTGGCGTACTACGCCAGTCGGTTCCCCGTGGTCGAGGTGGACAGCTCGTACTACTTCCCGCCCACGCCCGAGTTGAGCGCCACGTGGGTGAGGCGCACGCCCGACGGCTTCACCATGAACGTCAAGGCGTACTCGCT
>CAYTTL010000239.1:0-4220 GCA_964440725.1 uncultured Acidimicrobiales bacterium
ACGTCGTCGTTGCGCAGCAGCCCCACGAAGACCCCTCGGCCGCCGGGGCTGTCCTGCCCGGCCTCGGCCGCCACCAGACGGCCGCTCCCCTGCCCGAGGTCCTGCGCCATCGGAACGGCCAGCTGGTCGTCGCCCACGCCGGCGCCCGCACCCGAGACGAGCACCACCCGAACCGATTCGGGCAAGGCTGTGCCCGCGGGAATGGTCGACGTGGCCTGACCGGGTGGCGGCTCGTAGGTGACGAAGCCGGCCGTGGTGAGCGCGGCCAGGGTGGCGGTGGAGTCGGGGCTTCCGGACAGGGCGTCGGCGATCCGGGCCAGGGCCTGGGCCCGCACGACCTCCGGTTGGTCGTCGGCGAGGTTGAGGGTGGCGGCCAGCTGGCGCCTGTCGGCGTCGTTGCCGAGGCGCATCTTGTCGGTGAACCACAGGGTGCCGGCGAGGGTCGCCTCCGATGCCACAAGGGCCTCACGCAGTCCGTCCACCGGCTCGCGGTCGACGCCCGAGACCGCCACGACCAGTACCGGCACACCCGTCAGGCGGCCCCGGGCGAGGTGGTCACGGGCCTGGTCGGCGAAGTCGCGCACCGTGCCCAACTGTTCGCCGAGGCGCCTGTTCTCCGCCTCGGCGTTGCTCACCGACTTGCTGACGCTGCTCACCCGCTCGTTGAGAGCGTCGACGGTGACCCGGTCGACGACGGTGGAGCCCATGACGATGCCCACGGTGAGGGCCAGGAACACGGCGATGAGCGAGACGACGTGGTAGCGGAGGTTGACCATCAGAAGAGGGCGTGCCAGGTGTCGCGGAGGCTGAGTTGGAGGGCCCGCAGGAACACGTGGAGCGGCTGGGCGACGGCCACGATCACCAGCATGGCCAGGAGGGCGGCGGCGACGAGCACGAGCAGGTCGACCCGTCTGACCCGGCTCTGGTACAGACGGTTCACGCCCTTGGCGTCGACGAGGATGGGGCCCACCTTCAGGCGTACCAGGAACGTGGACGCCATCCCCTCCCGCCCCTTGTCGAGGAACTCGACCATCGACGCGTGGGTGCCCACGGCCACGATGAGCTCGGCCCGCTTCTCGTAGGCCAGGAGCATGGCCACGTCCTCGCTGGTGCCCGTGACCTCGAAGGTGTCGTGCTCGAGGTTGGCGGCGTCGAGGCGCTCGGCGCCGGGGGCATGGCCGCCGGGATACGCGTGCACCACCAGTTGGGCGCCGCAGCGCAGGGCGGTGTCCGACACCGAATCGAAGTCCCCGATGATCAGATGGGGCCGGTGCCCGGCCTCGAGTAGGGCATCCGCCCCTCCGTCGACGCCCACGAGCACCGGTCGCACCTCGCGGATGTAGGCCCGCAGGGCGTTCAGGTCGTCGCGGTAGTCCATCCCCCGCACGACCACGAGCACGTGACGGCCGGCCATGTCGGTGGTGAGGTCGGGGAGCACCGGCGAGTCGGTGAGCAGGTGATGCTCGCGGGCCAGATAGGAGAGGGTGTTCTCGGCGAAGCGCCCCAACTCGTCGCTCACCGACTTCTTGGACGCCTCGAGCTGGGCTTCGAGCGATTCCAGGGTGTGGCGGGTGCCCGAGGCTACCAGGGCGCTGCCGGCGAAGACCTGGTGGCCGTCGACGCGCACCACCTGGCCTTCGTTGATCGCCTCCATCACCTCGGGGCCGGCCTCGTCGATGAGCGGGATCCCGGCGGCGGCCACCAGCAGCGGCCCCATGTTGGGATAGCGCCCGGAGATGGAGCGGGCGGCATTGACCACCGCCCCCACCCGCGCCCGGATGAGCCCCTCGGCCGCCAGGCGGTCGAGGTCCTCGTGGTCGATCACCGCCACGTCGCCGGGCTGGGCGCGGAACAACAGGGTCTTCGTTCGATGGTCGACCCGCGCCGGGGCGACCACGGGCACCGGCACCGGCGCTGGTGCCGCCGCAGCGGCCGGCGTCGCCGGCGTGATTGGCTCGGCGGGTGGTGGCCCGGTGGTCACGGGACCGGGCGCGCCCGTGTGCGTGACCTCGCCGCGTCGGGTCACGGCCGGCCCCGCTCCCGGGAGGCGGTGCCCAGCAGTTCCTCGGCATGCCCGTGGGCCGTCGTGCTCGATGGCTGGCCCGACAGCATCCGCGACAGCTCGACCACCCGATCGCGACCGGTGAGGTCGCTGGCCCGGGCGACCGTGCGCCCACCCTGTTCGTCCTTGGTGACGCCCACCTGGTGGTCGGCGAACGCCGCCACCTGCGGCAGGTGGGTGACCACCAGCACCTGATGGTCGGCGGCCAGTGAGGCCAGCGCCCGACCGACGGCCAGCGCCGCCTCGCCCCCCACGCCGGCATCGACCTCGTCGAACACCAGTGTGGGCGGGGCCTCGGTGAGCACGAGGCGGGCGGCCAGGCAGGTACGCGCCAGCTCGCCGCCCGAGGCCACCTTGGCGAGGGGCAGGGCGGGGTCGCCGGCGTTGGCGCCGAGCAGGAACGTCACGTCGTCACCAGGATCGTCTCCGACGATGACCTCGAAGCGGGCCCGGGCCATGGACAGGGCGTGGAGGTGGGCCTCGACGGCGGCGGCCAGGGCGGGCGCCGCATGTCGTCGCGCCTGGCCGACGACGGCCGCCGCCGCCTGCGTCGCCCCGATGGCCCCGGCCCGGTCGGCTTCGAGGGTGGCCACCTGGTCGTCGTGGCCGACCAGTGCCGCCAGGCGGTCGCGGGCCTCCGCCTCGTAGGCCATGACGTCGGACAGCTGCTCACCGTACTTTCGGCGGAGCTCGTGGAGAAGACGCCGCCTGGCGATGACCTCGTGCAGGCGACCGGGGTCGAGGGGGATCGCCTCGGACGCGGCCCGCAGGTCGGCCGAGGGCGCGGGCCCCCACGCGGGGCCCCCCCCCGGGGCAACACCCACAACAAATACAAACCCCGCCCGCAGGCGCTCCTCGATGGCCGCGAAGGGTCGCCGTCCGCCGATGGCGCCGATGGCCCGGCCGAGCTCGTCGGCGGCCCCCCCTTCGGCGCCGACAGCCTGCTGGGCCAGGGCGGCGGCGTCGCGGTGGGCCTCGGCCTGGGCGAGCAGGTCCTCCTCGGCCGCCAGGTGGTCGTCCTCGTCGGCGTCGACCAGGGCGGCGTCGGCCAGCTCGGCGACCTGGAAGCGCAGGAGGTCGATCTCGCGCGCCCGGGCGCGGGAGTCGCCGCCCATGGCATCGAGTGTGGCGGTGACGGCCGCCAGCCGCCGCCGGGCCTCGTCGAGGGGCGACCGGTCGACCGCACCGAAGGTGTCGAGGGCCTCCCGCTGCACCCGTGGCGACAGCAGCGACTGGGAGGCGTGCTGGCCGTACAGGTCGACCAGGCCCCGCCCCCGATCGGCCAGCTCGGCGACGGTGGCCAGGTGGCCGTCGACGTAGGCGCGCGACCTCCCCGAACGGGGCACGACCCGGGCCAGCACGGTCTCGTCGTCGACGGTGACGAAGCGGCCCTCCACCCGGGCCTCCTCCGCGCCGGGCCGGACGAGAACGGGGTCCGCCCGTCCGCCCACCAGCAACTCGATGGCCTCCACGACCAGGGTCTTTCCCGCTCCCGTCTCGCCGGTGAGGGCGGTCATCCCCGGGTGCAGCACGATGCGCAGGTCGGCGATGACCCCGAGGTCGCGCACGTGGAGCTCGGCGAGCATCAGCGTTCGGTCCGCATCAGCGGTCGGCCAGCCCGAACTTGGCCTTGAGCACGCCGTAGAAGTCGGGCGGGCCGAACACCACGAAACGGGCGGACTCGGTGGCGGCCGTGCAGGTGATGGCTGCGCCCGGCGCGAGCGCACCCAGTTCCCTGCCGTCGACGATGAGGCGGGCGGGACGGTCCAGGACCTCGAGGCGTAGGGACTGGGAAGGATCGAACACCAAGCTCCGGTCGAAGGCCATGTGGGGCGACACCGGCGACAGCAGGAGGGCCCGGTGGGTGGGGGCGATGATCGGGCCGCGCGCCGAGAAGGCGTAGGCCGTGGAGCCCGTGGGCGTGGCCACGATCATGCCATCGGCCGCGTAGCTGGTGAAGAAGGCGCCGTCGACACTGACCGCCACCCGCACGACCTGACCGGCGGACGGCTTCTCCACCACGGCCTCGTTGAGGGCCAGGTACGACGCCGCGCCGGCCAGGGCCGGATCGTCCCGGTCGTCGGGGCCCTCGGGGCCGGTGGCCACCTTGACGCACAGCAGCAGGCGCTCGTCGATGCTGAAATCACCGTCGGCGAAG
>CAYTTL010000240.1:0-4218 GCA_964440725.1 uncultured Acidimicrobiales bacterium
ACAAGTGGCGGGCGGCGCGCCACGGCCTCGACGCCGAGATCATCGCCGACGACGACGGTCGCCGGATGCCGCTGCGCCAGGCCGTACAGGAGACGGTGGAGGTGCTGTCACCCGTGGCCGCCGAGCTCGGCTGCCTGGACGAGCTCCAACTCAGCCTCGACACGCTCCACCACGGAGCCAGCTATCAGCGCCAGCGCAGGATCGTGGCCGGCGGGGGGACCCTGGTCGACGTGGTCGACGCCCTGGTCGCCGAGTTCGACGCCGACCGGGCCCTGCCGCCCCGCTGACCCCACCTACCCCCTCGTTCCTGTCGCGTTCGACGACCTCATCCGTCGTCGAGCGCGACAAGAATTGGAGGACGCCCGTCAGGGCCGGCTCTCCTCCAGGGCCTGGCGGAGCGACTCGAGCTCGCCGACCACGTCGTCGACGGCCGAGCCCAGGGGCTCGAGGTCGCCGGTCTCGCCGGTCTGCAGGGACAGCTCCAAGGCCCGGGCGACGGCTTCGTCAAGTTGGGCGTCGATGCGAGCCAGGCGGTCGCGCGCGCCGGCGGCCACTGTGGCCAGCCGCTCCGCCGACTCCAACTGGTTGCGCAGGGCCTTGCCGGTTGCGACCAGCTCCGACCGTTCGGGCGACCGGGCAGACTCCTCCAGGCACCGGTCGAGCTGGGCGCGAATACCGCCGACGTCGAGTTGAGAGACGGCGGCGTCGAGGGCGTTGCCCCGCTTGGCCACCCGCCAGCACTCCGTGGCCCCGACCGACACCCGGGCCGCCATCTCCGACAGACGGTCGCGCAGGGGGCCGGGATCGGCGTCGAGCACCGCCCGGTTGAAGCGGTCGCGGGCCGAGACGGCCTCGCGCACGAACGTCCGCCACGGCTCGCGAACCGCCGCCGGGTCGATGCGCTCGGCCTTGGCCTGGCGGGGCAGGCCCAGGGCGACCCGGCCGGCCCAGCACACCGCGCCCACCAGGGCGGCACCCGCCAACGGGACACCTCCCAACACGGCCACCGATGTTCCCACGCCGGCGAGCAGGATGGCCGAGGGGGCGGTGATGGCCCGGGCCGTCGCCGCGTTGCGGTACCGCTCCGGGAGGTGTTCGATCACCACCGGGTCAGAAGTTGCTGACGACCGCAGTGAGGACGGCGGCGATGGTGGTGGGGTTGGTGGCGTCGTAGGCGGCGGCGTTGGTGGCCTCGGCGATCCGGCGGAGGGTGCCGAGGTCGGCGTCGTTGCCGTAGGCGATGGGGAACACCCGCACCGGCCGGCTGGACTGACCCTCGCTGCCGGCCCGCAGGTCGGCGAGGAGGCCGTCGAGGTCGCTGTTGCGGGGGTCCTCGTTCTTGCCGTCGCTGAGGAGGACCACGGCGTTGATCCGGGTGGGGTCGTATCCCTCGCGCATCAGGTTGTAGGAGTCTCCCGTCACCGTGTAGAGAGGCGTGCCCTGGGTGGGGGTGAGGGACCGGATCTTGGTGGCCAGCTGCTCGCGCTGGGCGCCGATCGGTCCGATGGGCACCACGTCGACGTAGTCGGTGGGTGGGGTGCCGCTGATCTCGGTGGAGAAGATGCGCAGCCCGACCTCGTCGTCGCTCTTGAACTGGGCCAGGGCGTCGATGGCCGCCTGCTTGGCCAGGTCGAGCTTGGTGTTGCCCTGGTCGTCGGCGGTCTCGCCCATCGACCCGGACACGTCGAGGACCATGAGCACCCGGGCCGTCTTGCGCTGCTCGCCCCAGAGTTGGAGCACCCGCACGAGTACCGGCGGGTCGGGAAGGCCGAGCACGTTCTGGGGCTGGTCGGGGTCGACCCCGTTGGCCTTGGTGATGGGGTCACCGAGCGCCACCTGCGAGTTCCCGGGGCGGAACCCGAACGACAGCACCCGTCGCTGGTTGTCGGGCTCGAGCACGAAGCGCTCGAAGAGGCGGGCGGCATCCTTGGCCTGGGGCGTGACCCACGGCGCGTCGAGCACGATGAAGGGGTTGTCGGAGAACAGCGTCCCTTCCTTGGGGTACACCGCCACCAGGGGGATCTTGGGGGGCCGTGGCACCTCACCCGGGTCGAGGATGCCGTCGGGATTGCCCTTGTTGTAGTCGATGACCGATTTCTCCTCGACGGCCACCGCCGAGGCGTAGGTGAGGGCCGTGCCCCGGGCGTCGTTGCGGTACCAGTTGTTGAGGAACGTGAGGGTGATGTCGCCGTAGTGCACCACCGACGACTCCACGCCCCGGGCGAAGGCGTCGACCTCGGGGCGGGCCAGGTCCTCGTTGGAGAGGTCGGCCGTCTTGCCGGTGGCTGCGTAGTACTGGGCGACGGTGGCCGACAAGGCGCTGGTGGAGAAGTTGGGGTTGGTCTTGCCGAGGCGGAACGGTCCCCATTCGGGATGGCCCTTGCCCCCCCAACCGGCCGGGTCCCGGGCCAGGGCCAGGATGTCGCCGTAGCCGACCGGCGTCGCCGGATACCCGAGGGCGTCGGCCATGGGCTTGGGCATGGCGATGACGAGGGGCGTGAGCTGGAAGGGCTTGGCCGCGTCGGCGCCACCCTGGCCGCCGGCGGCGACCGGAGCCATGGCCGGCTGACCGGCGGCGCGGAGCTGCTCGTTGAGCACCGCACCCCAGGCGCTCGACGCCGGCGACCACACCACCGGGCGCGGCCCGTTGGTCGCCTCGTCGGGCCACCCCTGGGCCAGGACCTGCTCGGCCGTCCCCGACGACTTCCTCTGGAGGCGGACGAAGGCACAGGTGTCCCCGGACCTCGACGCCGGCGAGCCGTTGAAGGTGCGCACCAGGTCGGTGAGCAGGTCGATCTTCTCGGGCGACGACGCCAGGTCGACGGCCGTGCAACCCTCCGGCACCGACTCGGTGCCGCCGCCCGACGCCGAGTCGTTGTCGGCCGACGTGCACGCCGTGGCGGCGATGACCGCCACCATGACGGCGAGAAGCGGCCGCGACCAGCGACGCCGATGACCGACCGGCGTGCGGGTCACCGGCCGGTGACCTCGTGCCAGCGGGTTCGCAGGGCGTCGAGGAGGCCGGGTGACGGGAGCCCCGAGCCGCCCGGCAGCGGCGGCGTGTCGGGAACCCCGGGCGCCCGCCGCTGGCCGTCGACCCGCCACCCGGCGGCGGCCAGGGCCGTGCGTCCCGCCTCGCCCTGCACCACCCCACGTAACGTCGCCGGGGCCTCGGTGTCGCCCAGGGGAACAGCCAACACGACATCGGCGGTGGCCATGGGTGAAGGGTAGAGGAGGTCGACGTCCTTGCCGCGCGCGGCCCGGGCCAGCAGGGGTCCGGCCTCGGCCTCGGTCGTGCCTGCGGCGTCGAACTGCGACTGACCGGCGGCGAGCATTGTCTCGAGCGAGCTCGCCGCCGCCGACGCGGATCGTTCCAGGCCCGCGAACCACGTCTGGAAGGCCCCGTCGTCGAGATCGACGGTGGAGACGTCGGTGCGCCCGAACCACGAGCCCACCGCCTGGCCGAGCACGACCAGGCCGACGGCGGTGGACGACGGCGGGGCATGGCGCACCTTGACCGCGCCCCATTCCGGACGGCCCCCGATGGCTGCCCACCCGCCGGCGGTGCCGGCGGCATCGCCCAGGCACTTCCACCCAACGGTCCCGCCGCACGTCGGGTTCAGCACCGCGGCGCGGTCCTTCCAGACGGCGAGCACCAGCGGTGAACGAGCCAGGGCGGGGCTCTCCGGGCCGAACAACGGCTGCAGGCTGGCGGCCTGGCGCTGCTGGTCGACGATGACCGGCCATGGTGCCGTGGTCAACCACCCGTCGAGGCCGACCTCGCCCTCGTCGGCGCTGGCGAGGCGGTCGGCGGTGAGCCCCGCCGCCTCGACGGTGAGCCGGATGCGGTCGTCGTCGTCGGCCATCGCCTCGCACGCCGGGCCCAGTTCGGTGGCACAGGTGAGACGCAGCACCTGGGAATCCTCGACCTCGGTGCGATCCATGCGCGAGCGCAGGGCCAGCGAGCCGACCACCATGGCGGCGGCCGCAACCACCGCGAGCACCCGGCGCATGCCAGGAGCGTAGGCGGCGGTGGTTTCGGGCGGATCCGCGGCGCCCGGATGACCCCCGGTCGTGGCCGCCGTAGAATTCGGCCATGGCCCAAGACGCTGACGTACAGCTGGCCGAAACCCTGGCCGAGGTGGCCAGAACGCTCCTGGACGAGAGCGACGTCGATACGACCCTGGATCGGATGTGCGAGCTCGCCGTGCAGACGAT
>CAYTTL010000241.1:0-4211 GCA_964440725.1 uncultured Acidimicrobiales bacterium
CGAGGTCGAGGGCCAGGCCGGGGGCGGCGTGGTCAAGATGAAGATCACCGGGGGGATGGAGTTCCGCAGTGTGTCCATCGACCCCGCCGCCGTCGACCCTGACGACGTGGCCATGCTCGAAGACCTCGTTCTCGCGGCCATTCACGACGCCATGGCCAAAGCCGCCAAGGTCAACGAGGAAGCCATGGGCGGCTTCGACCTCGGCGGTCTCGGCGGCGGCGTGCTGGGCTGACCCCCGGAGCGCCGGCACCTGTACGCGACCCCTGTCCAGAACCTCATCGACGAGCTCGGCCGCCTACCGGGAGTGGGCCCGAAGTCGGCGCAGCGCATCGCCTTCCACCTGCTGAAGTTGCCGGTCGACGACGCCGTGCGCCTGGCCCGCAGCATCATCGAGGCCAAGGAGCGGGTGTCGTTCTGCCGGCGGTGCTTCAACGTGTGCGAAGGCGAGGAGTGCGACATCTGCCTCGACACGCGCCGCGACGCCACGCTCGTGTGCGTGGTGGAGGAGCCCCGCGACGTGGTGGCGGTGGAGAAGACCCAGGAGTTCAAGGGCCGCTACCACGTGCTGCAGGGCGCCATCAACCCCCTCGAGGGCACGGGGCCCGATCAGCTGCGGGTGAAGGAGCTGCTGGCCCGCATCCGCGTCGAGGAGATCGCCGAGGTCATCCTGTGCACCAACCCCAACATCGAGGGTGAGGCCACGGCCATGTACCTGGCCCGGTTGCTGAAGCCCCTCGGCGTCCGCACCACGCGCATCGCCAGCGGCCTTCCCGTCGGCGGCGACCTGGAGTACGCCGACGAGCTCACCCTGGGCCGGGCCCTGGAAGGCCGGCGCGACCTCGAGGGCTGACCCCTCCCAAACCGTTCTTGGCGCGCTGGACGACGCCATACGTCGTCGAGCGCGACAAGAAGCGGGGGGGGAAGGGAGGGTGCGGGGACGGGCGGGCGGCTGTACGCCGGTCGGCGTAGTGCGGGCTGCTCCCGGGGGCGGACGACGGGAAGGCCGTCGGGGCCTACCGTGCCGGTATGGCATCGAGGGCCAGGACGAACGTCTGGCTGAGCGCGCTCGGCATCGCCATCTTCCAGGTCGTCGGTTCGTTCGGGGCGTCGGCCAACCAGCCTGACCGCAAGTCGATCGATGCCATCGCCCTGGCGCTGGTGCTCCTCGGCCCTGCCGCCCTGGCCCTGCGCGACCGCCTGCCGGTGGTCGCCGCGGCCGTGGCTGTGGGCGCCGCCGACGTCTACGTCGGGCTGGGCTACCCGTACGGGCCCATCTTCGTGAGCGTGGCCGTCGCCCTGTTCTCCGCCGTGTACGCGGGGTACCGGCGCCCGACCTGGGCCTTGGCCGCCGCCGGCTACGTCGGCTTCGTCCTCGCCTCCACGCTCGACCCGAGAGCCGACCACGGCGCCGGCGCCAGTGCCGTCCACCTCTCGCTGGTGGCGGGTTGGCTGCTGGTGGTGCTGGCGGTGGCGGAGGTGGCCCGGGTTCGCCGCGACCGGGCGGCCGAGCTGGAGCGAGCCGAGGGCGAGGAGAGGCAACGCCGCATCGGCGAGCAACGCCTGCACGTCGCCCAGGAGCTCCACGACGTGCTGGCCCACAACATCTCCCTCATCAACGTCCAGGCCAGCGTCGCCCTCCACCTCCTCGACGAGCGGCCCGACGAGGCCCGCCCCGCCCTCACCACCATCAAGGATGCGAGCAAGGAGGCGCTCGGCGAACTGCGCACCGCCCTCGACGTCCTGCGCCGCGGCGACGACGCGCCCCTCGCGCCCACGCCCGGTCTCGCCGACCTCGAGACCCTGGTCGCAGGCGTGCGGGCCGGCGGGCTGGACGTGCGCGTCGTCCAACCCGAACCGCCGCCGGCCCTGGCTCCCGCCGTCGAACTGGTTGCCTACCGGATCGTGCAGGAGGCGCTCACCAACGTCACCCGTCACGCCCACGCCAACGCCGTCACCGTCGCGCTCGGGTACGGGGACGGGGTGACCATCGAGGTGACCGACGACGGCATCGGCGGCGCAGCAGGTCCGGGGAACGGCATCGCCGGCATGCGTGAGCGGGCGGCGGCGCTCGGCGGAACGGTGGAGGCGGGGCCCCGACCGGGTGGGGGCTTCCGCGTGGCCGCCCACCTGCCGGTGAGGCCGCGGTGATCTCGGTCGTCATCGCCGACGACCAGGCGCTGGTGCGCGCCGGGTTCCGCTCGCTGCTCAACGCCCAGGACGACATCACCGTGGTCGGAGAGGCGGGCGACGGCGACGAGGCCGTGCGCCTGGCGGTCGACCTTCGTCCCGACGTGGTGCTGATGGACATCCGCATGCCGGGCCTCGACGGTCTCGGGGCCACCCGGCACATCGCCGGGGACGAGCGCCTGGCGGGCGTCAAGGTGGTGATCCTGACCACGTTCGACCTCGACGAGTACGTGTTCGAGGCCATCCGGTCCGGCGCAAACGGGTTCCTCGTGAAGGACACGGAACCGGCCGAGCTGCTGCGGGCGGTACGGGCGGTCGTGGCCGGCGACGCCCTGCTGTCCCCGGGGGTCACCCGACGCCTGATCGAGGAGTTCGCCAACCGGGCCAAGGACCCGGTGGCGCTCCCCGACCTCGCCCGCCTGACCGACCGCGAACGCGAGGTGGTGACGCTCGTGGCCGAGGGGTTGACTAACGACGAGATCGCCCGGCGGTTGATCATGAGCGCGGCGACGGCCAAGACCCACGTGAGCCGGGCCATGATCAAGCTGCACGCCCGCGACCGGGCCCAGCTCGTGGTGTTCGCCTACGAGTCCGGGCTGGTGCGCCCAGGCTGGGCGCCCTGAGCCCCGCTACGCCCGGGGACGTAGTCGACGAGCCTCCCCCCGGCGGACGACAGCCGGCGGCGACATGGCGACGATGGCCCCATGACCTCCACCGCACTGTCCGTTACCGGACTGACCAAACGCTACGGGGCCCGCACGGCCGTCGACCACCTCGACATCGAGGTGCCGGCCGGCGTTGTTGCCGGGTTCGTCGGCCCCAACGGCGCCGGCAAGACCACGACCATGGCGATGCTGCTCGGCCTGGTCCGCCCCACCGCGGGGACGGGCACGGTGCTGGGCGGGTCGATCGAGCGTCCCGCCGACTACCTCCCGCGCGTCGGTGCCCTCATCGAGAGCCCGGCGTTCTACCCGGCCCTGTCCGGGGAGGAGAACCTGCGCATGTTCGCAACCGTCGGGGGCCAGGCCACGGGGGCGATTCCCGCCCTGCTCGACACCGTCGGCCTGACCGGTCGGGGAGGCGACCGCTACCGCAGCTACTCGCTGGGGATGAAGCAGCGACTCGGCATCGCCGCCGCCCTCCTCGCCGATCCCGACCTGCTGATCCTCGACGAGCCCGCCAACGGGCTCGACCCCCAGGGAGTCAGGGAGATGCGGGGCTCATCGGCCGGCTGGCGGGCACCGGCCGGACCGTGCTCGTCTCCTCCCACGATCTGAGCGAGCTCGAGCAGGTGTGCGACTGGCTCGTGCTCATCGACACCGGTCGGTCCCTCTACCAGGGGCCGACGGCCGACCTGCTCGACGGGGTGGCCGGCGGTCTGGCGGTGGTGCCCGAGCGCGCCGACGACCACCCCGCCCTGCAGTCGCTGCTCGTCGCCCGCGGCCACGAGGTCGAACGGCAGGACGAGCGGCTGGTGGTGGGCCTCGACGGGGCCACCGCCGCCGACGTGGCCGCCTCGGTCAACCGGGCGGCGTTCGACGCCGGGATGGTGCTGGTGGAGCTGAGCCCGCTGCGCACGACCCTCGAGGACCGCTATCTCTCCATGGTGCACGGAGGTGCCCGATGACCAGGATCATCCACGCCGAGCTCATCCGCCTGCTTCGCCGCCGCACGATCGTGGTGGCCGCGGTCGGCGCCCTGCTCTTTGCCGTGGTGGCCACCCTCACCGTGTTCTCCTCGGCGCAGGCGTCGGGCGCCCGGTCCCGGCGGGGCGGCACCACCCTCGCCGCCCTCGCCGATGCCGGCGGCGGCACCGAGGCGTTCGCCGTGGGCGCGTCGTTCGTGGGGTTCTTCGTGCTCGTCATCTTCCTCGCCCTGCTGGCCGGCGAGTTCTCCGGCGGCACCTTCCGGGCCCTGCTGCTGCGCAATCCCCACCGCGCCCGGGTGATCGTCGGCAAGGTCGCCGGGATCCTCCTCGTCGCCGCCGCCGTGGTGGCCGTCGTGGAGATCGCCACGTTCGTCAC
>CAYTTL010000242.1:0-4153 GCA_964440725.1 uncultured Acidimicrobiales bacterium
GTGCTATAGAGTTCTCGCACCTACCGTCAAAGTCGCAGCGAGGCGAGCGGTGATGGCACGGCTCAACGACGACCTGTCCCACCCCCGGGTCCTGTTGCGACCCTGCCTCCTGCTGTTGCTGGCCGAGCAACCCGGCCATGGCTACGACCTGGTCGAGCGGCTCCGCTCGCTGGGGTTCGACTGGGGGGGCGCCGGTCCGCTCTACCAGACCCTCCGCCGCCTCGAGGGGACGGGACTGGTGGTGTCGTCGTGGGACGCCTCCCAGGCGGGCCCCGCCCGTCGCACCTACCAGCTGACCCCGGCGGGGTGGGACACGCTGCGCGCCTCGACCGACGGCCTCGGCCGCCTGGCCCGCCTCCTCGACGACTTCGGAACACGGTTCGACGCGGCCATCGCCAAGGCTCCTGTCGGTCCGGGAGAGGCGGCGGCCGTCGGCGACACCTGATTCGCGCGCCACTCGCCGGCGACGGCGCTCGTGGCAGTGTTGCCGGGCATGCCCGCGACGATCAGCGACTCCCGACCCGGGCACCGTCGCCCGTGGGTACGCCTGGCGGTCATCGCCGCCCTGGTCGTGGTCGGTGCCGCCTGTGGGGGATCGGGGACCGATCCGGCCACGACGGCGACGCCGTCCACGTCGTCGGTTCCCACCACAACGGGTACCACGGCGCCCGGGTCGGGCCCGCCAGAGGTCCCCCAGGCGGGATTCCTCGCCTTCGGTGACTTCGGCGGCGGCCCCGCCCAGGACGACGTGGCCGCGGCCATGGAGGCCTGGGTGGGCGCCGGGCACCGGGCCGATGCCCTGGTGACCACCGGTGACAACGTCTACGAGGTGGCCAGACCGGCGTTGTTCGCCGCTCAGCTCGACGAGCCCTACCGGACGCTGCGGGCCACCCGTCCGATGTGGGTCACCCTGGGCAACCACGACGTCGCCGGCGGCTACGGCGACGAGGAGCTGGAGCATCTGGGCCTTCCCGACCTTCCCTACGCCAAGACGCTGCCCGGTGTGCAGATCCTCTTCCTCGACGCCAACCGCCCCGACGACGCCCAGGCCCGCTGGCTCGACGGACAGCTGGGTGCCGCCGGGCCGCCGTTCCGGGTCGTGGTGTTCCACCAGGCGGCGTGGTCGTGTGGCCTGCACGGGCCGACCGAAGCCGTCGACGAGAAATGGGTCCCGGTCATCGAGCGGCACCGCGTCGCCCTGGTCCTGAACGGCCACGACCACCACTACGAGCGGTTCGAGTCCGACGGCGGGGTCACCTACGTGGTGACGGGCGGCGGCGGCCGCGAGCTGTACCCCACGCTCGGCCGGTGCATGGAGGAGCCCGATCAGAAGGCCTCGGCCGTGCGCCACCACTTCGTGGCGGTGGAGGCCGACAACGACACGCTCACCCTGGCCGCGGTCGGCACCGACGGCAGCGTGTTCGACCGCGCCACCATCGAGCGCTAGGCGGGTGATCGACGACCCGAGCGGCCCGCCCGCCGCCGCCGATCGCTGGTGCCCGGCGTGCCGGCGGTCGTGGCCACCCGGCCGTATGGCGTGTCCCGACTGCCTGGCCGAGTTGGTCGACGACCTCGACGCCACGGTGCGGTGTCGGCACTGTGGCAAGGAATGTCCGGCCCACATGGACAGCTGCCCGGAGTGCCTGGCCGAGCTCATCCCCGACCCGGCCGCGGTGGCCGCAGCCCTCGCCGACACCCTGGCCCTGGGAGGAAGGGTGTGGCGATCCGGCGAGGTCGCCCCGTTCGCGGCCGGCGCCGACTGCACGCTCCTCCGGGTGTCGGCCCGATCACCATTGCTCTTCGCCGGCCCCGACGAGCTGCTCGAGGCCACGGTCGAAGGCGCCGGCAGCCGGGCAGTCGCGCCCCTACGATGTCTCGATCTCGACGGGTCGGTTCTCTTCTCGCTCGACCGGTACGAACCGGTGGAGCGCGCCCTCGTGGCCGTGGACGCCGAGGGGACGCCGCTCGGCACCTACCTGCGGTGGTCGACGGTGGCCGGGGCCGGCCTCGACGTGCGCGACGAGACCAGTGCCCCGGTTGCCCGCCTCGGGCCCTCCCGGCGCCACGACGCCGACTTCGACCTGATCGAGACCGGCGGGAGCCTGCTGGCCACCTGCACCCGCTCCGATGTCGACCTCGACGGCTGGACCGACGACCAGTGGTCACTGCAGACCCGTGCCCGCCTTCCCATGCGCCGGCTGACCGCCGTCGCCCTCGTGCTGGCGGCCAAGGTCCTGCTCGGGCGCCCCGTGCCCGTGCGCAGGCGCGAGCAGGAACCGGCCGACAACGATGACGGTCCTTGGGCATGACACCGGTGGCCGCCACCTACGTCCTACCCCTCAGCTGGTTGCAGGACGGGCCTCTCGCCGACCTCACCGGATACCTGACCGAGCTGGCGACATGGGTCGACGAGGTGCTGGTGGTCGACGGATCGCCGTCGCCCCGCTACGAGGACCATCACCGCCTGTGGGGGGGCATTGTCACCCACCTGCGGCCCGACCCCGATCTCCATGCCCTCAACGGCAAGGTCGACGGGGTGATCACGGGGATGCGGCGGGCCGGCAACGAATGCCTGGTCGTCGCCGACGACGACGTGCGCTACGACCGGGCCGGCCTGGAGGCGGTCGTCGACGCCCTGTCGCTGGCCGACGTGGTCCGACCCCAGAACTACTTCTCGCCCCTGCCCTGGCACGCGCGCTGGGACACCGCCCGAACCCTGTTGAACCGGGCCATCGGGGGGGACTATCCGGGGACGCTGGCCGTGCGGCAGTCGACCCTTCGGCGCACCGGCGGCTACTGCGGAGACGTGCTCTTCGAGAACCTCGAGCTCATCCGCACGGTGCAGGCCGCAGGCGGAAGGGCCTCCACCAGGCTCGACTGCTACGTGCGACGGGTGCCGCCCACCACCGGCCGCTTCCTGTCGCAGCGCGTCAGGCAGGCGTACGACGAGCTGGCCCGTCCCGTGCACCTGGTGGTGAGCCTGGCCGTGCTTCCTGCCGGCGTCGCCGTGGTACGCCGCCGGGGCCTGGGTCCCGTGGCCCTGACCGCCGCCGCCAGCATGGCCGTCGCCGAGGCGGGGCGCCGCCGGGCGGGCGGTCGCACCGTCTTCCCCGCCGGCTGCTCGCTGCTCGCTCCCGTCTGGCTGGCCGAGCGGGCGGTCTGCGTCTGGGTGGCGTTGTGGTTCCGACTGGTGCGCGGCGGTTGCCCGTACCGTGGTGTGCCCATCGCCCGGGCCGCCACCCCGACGCGAGAGCTGCGTCGCCGGCTCAGCCCGCCCGCCTAGGAGGTTCGACCCGATGGCCGACTACGACCCGACCGTCTACGGCGCCAAGATCGCCGACGACTACGACCGTCTCTACGACGGCCTCCTCGACACCGACGAGGCCGTGGCCTGTCTGGCCGAGCTGGCCGGTGGGGGACCGGTCCTCGAGCTCGGTATCGGCACCGGCCGCCTGGCTCTTCCCCTCGCGGCGCGTGGTCTTACGGTGCGCGGTGTCGAGTCGTCCCCGGCCATGGTCGACCAGCTCCGGGCCCGACCCGGCGGCGCCGACATCGACGTGTTCGTCGGTGACTTCGCCGACGTGGCTGTGCCGGGGCCGTTCGCCTTGGTCGTGCTCGCTCTCAACACCATCTTCGCCCTGCCCTCGCAGGACGCCCAGGTTGCGTGTTTCGTCAACGCCGCCTCCCATCTCGGCCCCGGCGGCCGGTTCGTGATCGAAGCGTGGGTCCCCGACCCCAGCCGGTTCGTCGGGGGGTCGGCGGTGACGGTGCGACGGCTGCGGGCCGATCACGTGTCGCTCGATGTGGCCCAGCTCGACCCCGTCTCCCAGCGCATGACGACGACCCAGGTGAGCCTGCGCGACGGCGAGGTCCGTCTGTACCCCGCCAACCACCGGTACGCCTGGCCGGCGGAGTTCGACCTCATGGCTCGTCTCGCCGGTCTTGCCCTGGAGCACCGCTGGGGCGGGTGGGACCGGAGGCCGTTCACCGACGTGAGCGCCGCCCACGTGTCGGTGTACCGGCGGACCTGAGCGGGGTGCCGGAAATTACCGCCCTGCCGGCGTTGTTGGAAGAACTGTCATGGCGATCCGACGGAGCTTCGACGAGACCGACTGGCGGGAGGACGCGGCGTGCCGCACGGCCGACACGTCCG
>CAYTTL010000243.1:0-4146 GCA_964440725.1 uncultured Acidimicrobiales bacterium
GGACTCGCCCGACGGGGGGTGAGGGGCACCCCCGGTGCTCCCGGACCGAGATCGCCCCGACACTGGGGCCATGGCCGCACCCGTGCGCAGCATCCCGATCCGCGCCGCCGACCTCCTCGACGCCTGGTTGCACACCGCGGAGCCCGGTGTCGGCGGCCGGCCGGCCCTCGCCGCCCGGGCGACCGCCGGGTGGGTCGAGCTGACCTACGCGGCACTCGACCGTTCGTCGCGCCGGGTGGCGGCGTGGCTGGCGACCCGGGGGGTGCAGCGCGGTGACGGGGTGGCGATCATGGGCGAGCCCGGCATCGAGTGGACGACAGCCCTGTTCGGTGTATGGCGAAGGGGGGCCGTCGCCGTTCCCCTCGACCCGCGGCTCGGCGCCGGCGAGCTCGGGGCCATCATCGATCGCTCCCGGCCGGTGGCGATGATCGGCTCGGGCCGGCAGGCGGGAACAGCCGTGCTCGGGTTCGACGAGATCGCCGACCTGTCCGACGGGGATGGTGTCGACGTCGAGCGGCGATCAGGCGACGCCGCTCTCGTCGTGTGGACGTCGGGCACCAGCGGGACGCCCAAGGGAGTCACGCTCTCGCTCGCCGGCATCGCCTATGTCGTCGACCAGGGGCGGAGGGCCCACCGCCTGGACGACGACGACCGCTGGTTGTCGATCCTCCCCCTCAACCACGTGCTGGAGCTGTCGTGCGGTCTCCTGCCTGCCCTGGCCGGCGGCGCAACCTTCGCTTTCGCCGGCACCACGGCGATCTCGGAGGTGGTGGCGGCCATGGCGGAACGCCGCGTCACCCGCATGACGGTGGTCCCGCGCGTGCTGACCGCCGTCCTCCACGGGCGCCTCGACGTCGGCGGAGCCACCTTCCACTGTGGCGGTGCGCCCCTCGATCCCGCTGTCGCCCGGGGCCTCGCCCTCAGGGGCGTCCCCGTGTACACCGGCTACGGCCTGACCGAGACGGCGGGCCCCGTCGCCATGAACACGCCGGCGGCCAACCGCGTGGGGGCGGTGGGCCGGCCGCTGCCGGGCACGGAGGTCCGCATCGCTGCGGAGCGGGGTTCCGGCGAGATCCTGGTGCGGTCTCCGGGGCTCATGCTCGGCTACTGCGACGACGAAATCCTGACCGCCACGGTCGTCGACGGAGCCGGCTGGTTCCATACCGGCGACCTCGGGCACCTCGACGCCGACGGCTTCCTCCACGTCACCGGCCGGGCCAAGAGCCTGATCGTGCTCGCCACCGGCAAGAAGGTGCAGCCCGAGGAAGTCGAGCGGGTCCTGACCACGAGCACGGTGCTGACCGAGGCCTGCGTGGTGGGCCGGGACAACCTCGTCGCCGCCGTCGTGGTCGTCGCCCCCGCCGTGAGGGCCCGGTACCCGTCGGGCCCGTCTCTGCACCGGGTCGCGGAGACCGAAGTGGTTCGCCTCACCGAGGGGCTGGCCAGCTTCAAGCGGCCACGGTTGGTCACCGTGGTCGACGAGCTGCCCCGGACCGCCAAGCGGTCCATCCGAAGGGATGAAGTGCTCCGCCTCCTCGATGCCCGGTGCGGCGGCTGACCGTCGACCTCCGGGGGGGCTGACATTCGCCTCCGGCGCCACCGCCTACCGTCTCAGTCGTGGAAAGAGGTCGACCCAGCCGGGTGAAGCTCCGGCTCCTGATCGCCGCCATCGCCGTTGTGTTCGTCGGCGGCCTGATCGGCTTCGCCTTTGCGGCCCCCCTCGCGACCAATCACCCGTTGCTGCTCATCACCCTCGACGCCCGCAACCGCTACCTCATCCTGGCCCGCAATGTCGACGTCGTCCCGTTCTTCGTCGTCGGCACCCTCCGGCGGGTTCTCACCGACCCCCTCTACTGGCTGCTGGGCTACTGGTACGGCGACCGGGCCATCCGCTGGCTGGAGACCAAGGGAGGCCTCGGCCCCATCGCCCCGCTCGCCGAGCGCCTGTTCTCCAAGGCCGCCTATCCGATGGTGTTCCTGTTCCCCGGCCAGATCGTCTGCGCCCTGGCGGGCGCCACGGGCATGCCCTTCTGGGCGTTCCTCGCCGTGAACGTGTCCGGCACCATCACCTCGGTGACGCTGGTACGGATCACCGGCGACGTGTTCGGCGGGACGGTGGACGCCGTTCTCGGGTTCATGGGCCGCCACGCCCTGGTGATCACCATCGTCAGCGTGAGCCTGGCCGTGCTCTCCGTCATGCTCAACCGGATGCAGGGCAAATCCGAGATCCCCTCGATCGAGGAGCTGGACGTCGAGCCGGAACCAGACCCCACCCCCGACGACTGAACGGAGCCGACCAGCCATGCCCTCGCCACCGCCGTCCCCGTCGACGCTTCCGCCGTTGCCGGCGGGTCCGGTGACCTCGGTCGCCGAGGCCGTCGAACGCATGGAGGTGATCGCCGCGGCGCTGCCCGAGACCGACGGGCTGGCCTGCTTCAACCGCATGTACCTCACCGTGACCCGCGAGGTGGGAGCGCGCATCGGCGCCGGGTTCTTCGTCGACGCCGCGTTCATGACCCACCTCGACGTGGTCTTCGCCAACCTCTACCTGGCGGCGATCGACGGGTGGGCCCGGAACCCCGCCGACGCGCCACGCGCGTGGCGGGTGTTGATCTCCCGGCGCAGCGACACCGACGTGGCCCCCATGCAGTTCGCCCTGGCCGGCATGAACGCCCACATCAACCGCGACCTCTGCATCGCCGTCGTCACCACCGCTCGGGATCTCGACAGCCCGCCCGACGAAGGCTCGCACCACGACGACTTCAACAAGGTCAACGCCATCCTCGCCGACCTGGAAGAGTCGATCCGCGAGTCGTTCGAGACGGGGATCCTCCTCGAGCTCGACCAGCGCATCGACGGGCTCGACAACCTGGTCGCCAACTTCTCCATGGCCGCCGCCCGCGAGGTGGCCTGGGACAACGCCGGCGCTCTCTGGCACCTGGGCGACAACCGCTTCCTCGCCGATGCCTTCCTCGACAGCCTCGACCGCTTCGTCGCCTTCGCCGGCCGCGTCCTGCTGACGCCACTGATCTGACCCGCCCCCGCTGACGCCGCTGCGTCTAGATGCCCAGGATGGTGTCGAGACCGACGGTGAGTCCCGGCCGATCGGCGACCCCTTTCACGGCCAGCAGCACGCCGGGCATGAACGACTCGCGATCGGTGGAATCGTGGCGGATCGTCAGGGTCTGGCCGGTGGTGCCGAGCAGCACCTCCTGATGGGCCACCAGCCCCCGGAGGCGCACGGAATGGACCCGGATCCCGGCGGGACCCACACCGCCGCGGGCCCCCTCGGCCACGACCGTCCTCGTCGGGTCTTCCGCCCATTCCGACGATGCCGCGGCCATACGAGATGCGGTCAACATCGCCGTGCCCGACGGGGCGTCCGCCTTTCCGTCGTGATGGAGCTCGATGACCTCCGCCGTCTCGAACCAGGGCGCGGCCAGCTCGGCGAAGCGCATCATGAGCACCGCGCCGATGGCGAAGTTGGGAGCGACGACGCAGTTGCTGGAGGTGAAGCGGCGCTCCAGCTCCTCGAGGTCGGCGGCCTGGAACCCCGTGGTGCCCACCACCGCGTGCACACCGCGGTCGGCGCACCAGGCCAGGTTGTCGCGGGCGGCGGCGGCGGTGGTGAAGTCGACGGCGACCTCGGCGCCGGTGGTGGCCAGGCTCTGGGCGTCGGCCGAGATCTGACCCGCGGCGTCGGCTCCCGTCGCCTGGCGGAAATCGATGCCGACACACGAGGGGTCGACGGCGGCAACCAGCTCGAGATCAGGATCGGCTGCGACGGCCCGGCACACGGTGGAACCCATGCGCCCTCCCGCACCGAATACGCCCACACGGATCGTCATCGCGGACCCCTCCCGGGCCCTATGTATCACAGCGGTGTTCCGAGCCCCTCGGGAGCCGTGCCCGGCTGAGGGGGCGCGCCGCGAACAACAGGATGTCCGGTGGCATGCTGGCCACAGTGAAGTACGTGGCGCGCGTACTGATGGTCGGCCTGCTCATCGGCGCCGGCTGAGGCTCGGACAACCGGGTCGACGCGGCATTCCGTGAGTTGGACAGGGCACTGCCATCCGAGTGGCGCCGGCTCGACACGGACGACCATGAGAATCTCCGCTCCGCCCGTTACTCGGCCACCGGCGACCC
>CAYTTL010000244.1:0-4146 GCA_964440725.1 uncultured Acidimicrobiales bacterium
TGCGCCGGGCCGAGGAGCTCTACGACCGGGTGTTCTTCGAGTACGGCGACGACTCGGTGGCCCAGCTCGGCGGCGTCCACCTGGCCTGCGAACAGGCGTCCAACCTGCTCACCAAGGTCCTCGAGTGGGGCAGGCTGATGGCGTACCTGGAGCAGTCGACCCGCTACGTGGCCTACGACGGCCGTCTCGGTGGGCGGTACCGCTACCACCGTGACCCGGCCGTCCTCGCCTCCCCCCTCGGGGTCCGCTACGTGGCCGACCTCGACGGCGCCTTCGAGACCTACAGCGAGCTGCTCCCGGTCATGTCCGAATACTTCCGGCGCGTCTACCCCAAGGATCCGGCCGACTCCGACTTCGTCTACCGACAGTCGATCCGGGCCAAGGGCTTCGACAGCCTGCGGGGGCTCCTGCCGGCCGCCGCCCTCTCCAACGTGGGCATCTACGGCACCGGACAGGGCTACGAAGCCCTGCTCCTGCGCATGCGGGCCTCGGCGCTGCCCGAGGCCCGTTCCTACGCCCAGCTGATCCTCGGCGAACTGCGCAAGGTGATCCCGTCGTTCCTCACCAGGGTCGACCGGCCGGAACGAGGCGGGGAGTGGTCGGCCTACCTGGAGGCCACCAACGACGCCACCGCCGCTGCCGCTCGTGAGCTGTTCGCCGGGTCCGAGCCCGAGCCTCGTCCCACCGTCACCCTCGTCGACTTCGACCCCGAGGCCGAGGACAAGGTGCTGGCGGCCATGCTCTATCCCCACGTCGACCTCCCCGAGGACCAGGTCCTGGCCCGGGTGCGGACGTTGTCGGCCGACGAGCGCCGGCGCGTGGCCGACGCCTACGTCGGCGATCGTCGCAATCGCCGCCACAAGCCGGGCCGGGCCCTCGAACGGGCGTCGTACCGTTTCGACGTCGTGTCCGACTACGGAGCGTTCCGCGACCTGCAGCGCCACCGGATGCTCACCATCCAGTGGCAGGCTCTCAGCCCCCACCACGGCTTCGTCCTCCCCCCCGAGGTCGTCGACGCCGGCGCCGGTGCGACCTTCACCGAGGCAATGGACCGTTCCGCCGGGCTCTACGAGGCCCTGTACCCGCAGTTCCCCGCCCAGGCCCCCTATGCCGTGGCCCTGGCCCACAACCTGCGCTACTCCATGGAGATGAACGCGCGTGAGGCGCTGCACCTCATCGAGCTGCGCAGCGGGCCCGCGGGCCACCCGTCGTACCGCCACGTCGCCCAGCAGATGCACCGGCTCATCGCCACCGAGGCCGGACACCCGCTGGTGGCGGCCATGATGAGCTTCGTCGACCATGGGGCGACCGGCCTCGAACGCCTCGAGGGCGAGCGACGTTCCGAGGCCCGCCGTCAGTCGCGCCGAGGCACCACGGCGACGCCCCAGGCGGGGGGATGACGACCAACCCTCAACCTATGACTTAGGGTGGATTTGCGATGCGTCTGACCAGCCTTGACGCGCAAAGTGGCTGATCAGAGGTAGTGCGCGTCGGGCCTACTGCGCTTGACAGCACGGCTGCGACTGGCCATCGTTACCACCGTCCCCGACGCCCCAACCGCCGGTCGTGGGCCTCAGCGTCGTAGCAGGCGAAGACGCCGCTGAGGGGGTGGTCGAAGGGCAGCATGGGAATCGGGGGACCAAGTAGAGAACGTTCTAATAACCCTTCTCGCCGGTCGCACAGCGCGGCCGACGGGGGCGGGCCAACGAGCGGCACCAACGGTCCCCTGACTCCCAGCACGCTGCACCGCACCGAAGCACCGGAGCCCGGGCGGCGTTGCCGCCTCCGTCGTCTATGCTCCCGGCCCCGAAGGCCACGGTAAGGACGCGGCAACATGGCTGAGCAAGAAGACACCGACCTCGAGGGCCTCGAGGCTCCCGTCGACCTCGACGACGACGACCTCGTCGACCTCGACGACGACGATGCCCTCGTCGACGACCCTCTGGTCGACGATCCCCTGGTCGACGATCCTCTCGTCGACGACCCTCTCGCCGACGACCCTCTCGCCGACGAGGCCCTCGGGGCCCCACTGGTGGACGACGCCCTCCACGCCGCCGTTCCGCTGGCGGCCGAGACGGTGGACAGCACCGGCGAGCCCGCCGCCGTCGCCGTCGCGACCGACGACGACGACGATGACGACGAGGACGACGACCTCGACCCCGACGACGTCGAGGCCGGCCTGGATGTCATCCTCAAAGACCGCCTGGTGGTCGTCGAGGAGGAGCCGGACGAAGACGAGGAGACGCCCGACCCCGACGAGCGGGCCGAGGGGTCGACCAGGGTCCCCACCAAGCGTCCCGAGGAGTTCGTCTGCGCGTCGTGTTTCCTGGTCAAGCACCCGGGTCAGCTGGCCGACCCGGAGCGCCTGCTCTGCCGGGACTGCGTATGAGCGAGAACCACACCGAGCGACCGAACCCCGACCGCCGCGACTCGCCCCTCGACCGGGCGCTCGACGTGGCCCTCTACGGGCCCGTCGGCCTGGCCATGGCCGCCCGTGAGATGCTGCCCGACTGGATCGCCGAGGGGCGGCGCCAGGTCGAAGGCCAGCTGACGCTGGCACGCACCATCGGGCGGCTCGCCGTCCATCAGGGCCCACGTCAGGCCGGGGACGTCGTACGCCGGGTCGCCGACCAGGCCGAGTCCGTCCTCACCGGACTGGGCCTGATCCCCGACGCCCGGACCGGGAGCACCACTCGAACGGCACCCGGAACCGACTCCGCCACCGACACCCCCACCGACACGGCCGCCGGGGCGCGGGCGGGCAGCGCTCCCGCGGCTCCGCCAGCGCCACGCACCCCGCCCTCGCCCGGTCCCGGGCCCGTCGGTGCCTCCGCCGCACAGCTGGCCATCCCCGGCTATGACACCCTCTCGGCGTCGCAGGTGGTGCAGCGCCTGCCCGGCCTGTCGGCCGACGAGCTGGAGGCCGTACGGCTCCACGAGGTTGCGGGCCGGTCCCGGAAGACCGTGCTGCTCAAGGTGGCTCAGCTCCGCCAGGGCCCATGACCGGCCGCCGCTGATGGAAGCGGCACGGCAGGCCCGCCCCGACGACGTCCCTCGCCTGGCCGAACTGACCCGGGCCGCCATCGCCGAGCTCACGCCCACCCGGGGTGGGGCCGTCTGGATGGCCGCCGAAGCCCGGGCGGAGCCGATCGAGGCGGGGCTCGACGCCCTGATCTCCGATCCCGATGCCCTCGTGGTCGTCGGGACCATCGACGACGTGACGGTCGGCTACGCCGTCGTGAGGGTCGCTCACCTCCGCGACGGGTCGCGCCTCGGCGTCATCGACGACATCTTCGTGGAGGACGAGGCCCGGGGCGTGGGCCTGGGCGAGACGATGATGAACGACCTGATCGCCTGGTCGGTGGAGCACAAGTGCTTCGGCATGGATGCCATGGCGCTTCCCGGCCACCGCCAGACCAAGAACTTCTTCGAGGAGTCCGGGTTCACGGCCCGCAAGCTGGTCATGCACCACTCCCTGGCCGACGAGCCCGAAGGCGACGGGGGGTAGCAGGATGCGGCCCGAGCTCTGCGTGGGTGCCATCGCCGTCTCCGAGGACCAGCTCCTTCTCGTACGGCGAGGCCATGGCCCGGCCGCCGGCACGTGGTCGGTACCGGGGGGCCGGGTGGAGGCCGGAGAGACCCTCGCCGAGGCGGTCATCCGGGAACTGGCCGAGGAGACCTCGCTCGAGGGGGTGTGCGACCAGCTGGTCGGCTGGGTGGAGCGGATGGGCCCCGACCACCACTACGTGATCCTCGACTTCGCGGTGACCATCCTGGAACCCGCCGACCCCCAACCGGGCGATGACGCCGTGGAGGCCGAGTGGGTCCCCCTCGACGAGGTGGCCCACCGACGGCTCGCCGACGGACTAGCCGAGTTCCTCCACGAGCACGACATCGTCCCCGTCATCGCCTGACGGGGTCGGCGGGGGAGGGGCGGGGTCGATGACGGTCCCGGCCACCTCGATGGCGTCGGGCGTGGCGGGGGGGGTGGCCTCGGGCGGGGCTTGAGGCGCTGCCGCAGGCCCCTCACCGGGCGGCCGGCGGGTTTCGGGGGCGCCGCCACCTCGCGGCCGGCGGGTGCCGGGGGCGGAACCCGCCGGAGGGCCGGGGACCCGCACCGGGCGCGGCGGTCGGGGAGGGCCGAGC
>CAYTTL010000245.1:0-4121 GCA_964440725.1 uncultured Acidimicrobiales bacterium
CTGGGTGCCGATGGAGCCGGTCGACCCCACGAGGCTGACGGTCCTCATGTGGCCCTCAGGAGAATTCGAGCACCCGCGTGAGGTAGTAGGTGGCCGGCACCACGAACAGCAGGGCGTCGATGCGGTCGAGGATGCCACCGTGGCCGGGGAGGATCGTCCCCATGTCCTTGACGCCGAGGTCACGCTTGAGCATCGACTCGCACAGGTCGCCGAGGGGAGCGGCCACCATCACCACGAAGGCCAAGAGGATGCCTCGCGACATGGTCCACGGCGCGACCTGGCCGACGACGAGACCGGCCACGAGGGTGGCGAAGCAGGCGCCGACCATGCCCTCGACGGTCTTGCCCGGGCTGATGTCGGGCGCAAGGGGCGTGCGCCCGGCGAACCGGCCGGCGAAGAAGGCGCCGGCGTCGTAGGCCGCGGTGGTGAGGACGGCGCCGAGCAGGAGCCCGATGCCGTGGTTGGACGGGGCGGTGAGCAGGATGGCGGCGAACGACCCCAGGACACCCACATAGAAGAACCCGAGCACGGTGACGGCGGCATTCATCAGCGGCCGGCCCCTGATGACCCCGGTGAGGTACCAGAGCAGGGTGAACACCATGAACAGGGGCAGCACCACTGCGAACCCGTCGGTGCGCCAGTACACCGCCGCCGACAGGGCACCGGTACCGACCACACCGAGGAGCGTCGCCGGATGATGGCCGGCCACGCGCATGGCACCGAAGAGCTCGGCCGCGGCCATCACCAGGGCCACCATGACCAGGACGAGCAACGCCTTGGGGCCTATGGCCGAGGCCACCAGCACCACGGCGAGGGCCACGACCCCGGTGACCACCGACGTGGTGACGTCTCGCGGAGGTGTCGACGGGGCACCGGTCCCGTCTCCCACGCCGGGCTGGGCGGGACGGCGGCCGGACGAGGCGCGGCGGATCTGGCGCGGGGCGGGTTCGGGGGAGGCGTCGGTGAACTCCTGCTCGGCGGGGGCGTAGTCGGCGTCGTCCTCGGCCTGGGCGGCGGCGGAGCGCAGGGCGCCGACTCTCACATCAGGGCTCTCGAGCATCTCTTCGCTGAAGTCGGTTTCGTCCCAGTCGGTGTGCTGGTCGCGCCAGCGCGGCCCGGTGGAAAGCGACGACCAGGCCCGCAGGTCGTCATCGGCGGCAGGGTCCTCGGTCTCGGGGAGGATCCGCGGGACCTCGCCACTCGGAGGCTCGGTCCAGTGCGGCAGGGGGTTGGAACCTGTCCCCTCGTTCCCCGCGGCGCCGACGTAGGAGGGCCCCGCCTCGGAATCGGCTGTCTTGCCGGGCTCGTCCCAGAACTGGTGCTCTTCGACGCCCGAGAAATCGCGGTCGTTGCCGGACCCGCTCCCCATGGTGGGCTCAGGATAGCTGGCGGGCTCGGCGACACCGGGTGATGCGACGGTCCTCGGTGCGCTGGCGACCGGCGCGGCCTGCGGCGGCGGCTCGGGCCGGGGCGGCGGTTCGGAGACCTGGGGCTTGGCGACCGCCGTCGGATCGGCTCCGGGGAATCGAAGCGACAGCCGGGGACCCGCCGGCGGTTCGGGGACGTCGCCGAACCGCGGGGCGTCCTCGGGACGCCGGCCGGCGACCTGGCCGGCCTCGATGGCCGCGGCGGCCTCCTCGGCGCCGATGATGCGCACACCCTCGGCCGCTTCGCGGGGCGCACGACGCGCGCCGGCGCCGGGGACCCCGCTCCCGTCGTCATCCACCGAGAGGTCGAGCGCCTCGGTGTGGTCGTCGGTGGAGCCGTCGTCCATGGGGGCCTCCTCTCTCCGTCAGTTGTCGCGGGGCGCCGCTCAGACCTCGAGCAGCTCCTGTTCCTTGCGAGCCAGAGCCTGGTCTATCTCAGACACGTGTTCGTGCGTGAGCTTCTCCAGCTCCTTCTCGGCGCGGTCGAGCTCGTCGGCGGAGATCTCACCGTTCTTCTCCAGCGCCTCGAGCTCATGGCGGGCCGTCCGCCGCAGATTTCGGGTGGCCACCCGGCCGTCCTCGGCCTTGTGGCGCGCCACCTTCACCAGCTCCTTGCGCCGCTCAGAGGTGAGCTGGGGAAAGGTGAGGCGGATGACGGCGCCGTCGTTGGACGGGGTGATCCCCAGGTCGGAATGCTGGAGCGCCTTCTCGATGGCCTTGATGGCTCCTTTGTCGTAGGGGGCGATGACCAACAGGCGGGCCTCGGGCACGCTGAATCCGGCCAGTTGCTGCAACTGCACCTCACTGCCGTAGTAGTCGACCCTGATCTTCTCGACGAGAGCGGGAGTGGCCCGGCCCGTGCGGATGGACGAGAAGTCAGCCCGGGTGTGGACCACCGCCTTGGTCATCTTCTCGGTGGCGTCGGCGAGGATGTCCTCGATCATCGGCCGCTGCCCGTCATGTGACCAGCGTACCTATTGCCTCCCCCTGTATGGCGCGGCGGATGTTGCCGGGCGCCGACAGGTCGAACACGACGATGGGAAGGTTGTTGTCCATGCAGAAGGTGATGGCCGTCGCATCCATCACCTTGAGACCACGGTTGAGGACCTCGATGTAGTGGACCTCGTCGAACTTGGTGGCGTTGGGGTTCGTCCGGGGGTCGTCGGTGTAGACCCCGTCGACACCCGAGTGGGTGCCCTTGAACACCGCGCCCGCACCGATCTCGGCCGCCCGCAGCGCCGCAGTGGTGTCGGTGGTGAAGAACGGGTTGCCGGTGCCGCCGGCCATGATGACGATGCGCCCGTTCTCCAGGTGCCGCTGGGCCCGGCGGCGGATGTAGGGCTCGGCCACCTGGGCCATCTGCACCGCGGTCATCACCCGGGTGGGCTCGCCCAGCTTCTCGAGGGCGTCCTGAAGGGCAAGGGCGTTGATGATGGTCGCCAGCATCCCCATGGTGTCGGCCTGGGCCCGGTCCATGCCGGCGCCGGCGCCGGCCATGCCCCGCCAGATGTTGCCGCCACCGACGACGATCGCCATCTCCACACCCAGGTCACGCCGTACCTCGGCGACCTCGCGGGCGATCCGGGCCACGACCTGGCCGTCGATTCCGTAGCCGCTGGCGGTGGCGAACGACTCGCCGGAGAGCTTGAGCACGACCCGCGACCACCGGGGGGCGCAGGCCGGGGCCCCGGGGACCTGGCCGTCAGACGTCGTACCCGTGGCCACCGCCGTTCAGCCCACCACGACCTGCACGAACCGGGTGACGGTGGCGTCGCCGAGGAACTGGGAGATGCTCTGCTTGGGGTCGCGGACGTAGGCCTGCTCGAGCAGGCAGTGCTCCTTGTAGAACCGACCCAGGCGCCCGTCGACGATCTTGTCGATGGCGGCTTCGGGCTTGCCTTCGTTGCGGGTCAGGTTGGCCAGAAGCTCCCGCTCGTCGGCCACCCGCTCGGCGGGTACGTCGTCGCGGCTGAGCCATTCCGGGCGGGCGAAGGCGATGTGCAGGGCGACCTCGTGGGCCTTGGCCTCGTCGCCTCCCACGAGCTCGACGATGATGCCGTTGACACCCCTGCCGTTCTGGACGTGCAGGTAGGCGTCGAGCACGGCGCCGGGGGCGGCCTCGATGCGGTGCACCTCCCCCACCTGGATGTTCTCCTTCAGCGAGATGCGCAGGCTGTCGATGGCGTCGGTCCGCTCGGCGACGGCCTCCGGGCCCTTGGCGGCGACGAGGCCGGCCAGGTCGTCGAGCAGCGAGGTGAACTCGGGCGACTTGGCCACGAAGTCGGTCTCGCACCGGACGGCCACGACGGCGGCGGTCTGGCCGTCACGCACGACGGTGACCGCCCCCTGGCTGCTCGCCCGGTCGGCCCGCTCGCCCATCTTGGCCAGGCCGTGCTCGAGCAACCACCGCCTGGAGGCGTCGTGATCACCGTCGTTCTCGGTGAGTGCCCGCTTTGCGTCCATCATGCCCACGCCCATGGCCTGGCGCAGGGCCTGGACGTCCTTGGCGCCGAAATCCGCCACCTCAGCCCTCGCCCGGACCGGCCGGCCCGGAGGTGACGGACGGGGCGTCGGCCACCGCCACGGTTTGGGGCTCGGGGGAATCGGCTGCGGGCTCGGGCGGTGTGGCGGCCGGCGCGGCGGCGTCGGGTGCGGGGGCGTCGGGCGCAGGGGCGTCGGGAGCCGGCGAACGGC
>CAYTTL010000246.1:0-4088 GCA_964440725.1 uncultured Acidimicrobiales bacterium
CCGGGCCGGCTACGACCGGGCTCGCGCCGAGGGGAGGTTCGCCTGCTTCGTGGCCCTCCAGGGGGGCAACGCCTTGGGAGACCCTGCCGACCTCGACCGCCTGCCGCCGGGTCTCGTCTCCCGCATCACCCTGGTGCACCTCACCGCCTCCTCGGTCGGCTCGCCCAACGCCCCCTCGACGCGTCCCGCCGGTGGGCTCACCGCCGGGGGCAAGGCGCTGGTCGAGGCCATGAACGCCTCCCGCATCCTCGTCGACCTGGCCCACATCAGCCCCCGGGGCTTCTGGGAGGCGCTCGAGGTCCACGACCGGCACCAGCCGGTGATCGTGTCGCACACCGGGGTGCGCGGGGTGCACGACATGTGGCGCAACGTCGACGACGACCAGATCCGCGCCGTCGCCGACCTGGGAGGCGTGGTCGGCATCATGTTCCACGCCGCCTTCCTCGGCGAGAGGTTCTGGTCGGGACGGGCCGAGGCGATCGTCCGCCACGTCGAGCACGTGATCGACGTGGCCGGCGAGGACGCCGTCGCCATCGGCAGTGACTTCGACGGCCTCATCGTTCCGCCCGCCGACCTGCGCACCGTGTCGCAACTCCCGGTGCTGGTGCAGCGGATGCTCGACCGGGGCTTCTCCGCCGAGCGGGTGGGCAAGGTGCTCGGCACCAACTACCTCGACGTCGTCGGGCGGATCCGCCCGGGGTAGCCGCTAGACACGCATGGTCACCCGGCGCTCACCGTCCTCGGCGGCACCGGTGTCGCCGGCCTGGGCCCGGCGCAGCATCTTCCAGATGTGGGTGCCGAGCACGTCGAGCTCGGTGGACGCGAACCGCTCCCCGCCGAAGCGGGCGATGGTCTCGGCCTGGCGGCGCAGGATCATGGCGTCCTGGGCGAAGATGCGGTTGGCGATCGGCGTCACCACCGCCCGCACGACCGACGCCGGCAGGGCCCCCCGGAAGGTGACGGCCGCGTGCAGGCGGGTGTCGACGTCGGAGACCGGCGTGAACGCCGACGTGACCAGCAGGTGGTGGCGGCCCAGGCGGTACTCGACCTGGGCGATCGACGGGAGGAGGAAGCGGTCGTGATGGGTGACCACGCCTCCGCCCGGCGCCAGCAGCCGTCCGGCGATGCCCGGCGGCCGGGGCTCGCCCAGGTACTCGGCCTCCACCCGTCCGGCACCGTGGCGGACCACGACCTCGATCTCCACCGGTGCCCGACCACCCCGGAACAACCCACCGTGCAGGAAGGCGGTGTGGGGGACGTCGAGGGTGTTCTCCAGGGCGGCATGGAGGGTGGCCGTCACCCGCAGGCTGCGGCGGACGGTGACGTAGCCGGGCGTGTCCACGTGGGGGAAGCGCAGGGGCTCGCCGTCGGGCGGCTCCTCGGTGTCGGGGAAGACCCACACGAAGCCGTCGTGCTCCACGACGGGAACGGCGGTCGCCCGGCGGGCGGGCCGGTCGGCGTCGCCGCACAGGCCGGGAACGGCGCGACAGATCCCCCCGCCGTCGAAGCGCCATCCGTGGTAGCGGCACTCCAGCTCGTCGTCGCGAACCCGTCCGAGGGAGAGGGGGGCGTTGCGGTGGGGGCAGCGGTCGACGAGGGCGCATGCTCGATTTCGGGTGTCGCGGAACAGCGCCACCGGCATGTCCAGGACGACCCGCGACAACGGGCGCCGGCGCAGCTCGGTGGACAGGCAGGCCACGTACCAGTACCGGGGCAGGCGCACGACGGAGTGCCGGCCTCCGTCCGGGCGGGGTGCGGTGTCGTCGTCCACGGTGGACTCAGCCAATCACGGCCAGGTCGGCCACGACGGGGCGGTGGTCGCTTCCCTCGCCCACGCCCTCGCCGACCCGGAGCACGGCCACGTGGGGTGAGACCAGCACGTGGTCGATGCGGGCGAAGGGGGGGGTCAGGCGCCGGTTGCTCGGCCAGGTGGTCACCCACCACCGGCGACGGGTCATGTGGGCGTCGCGCACGCCGGCAGCGAGCACGGCGCGGAAGGGCCGGTGACCGCAGGCGGCGTTGAAGTCGCCCGCCAGCACGAGGGGTCCGTCCTCGTCGCGCACCACGTCGGCGAGGGCGGCGAGCTGGTCGGTCCAGAGGGCCCGGCCCCCCGGCCCGAAGGGGGCGCGGGTGTGCACGTTGTACAGGCGCAGCCGGCGGTCACCGATCACGACGGTGGCCCGCGACATGGGGAGGCCGGCGGCCGTCCAGCCCTCGACATCCTCCAGGGGAAGGCGGGAAAGGATGGCCGTGCCCATGGGATCGGAACGGGCGTTGAGCCAACGGTGGGGAAAGCCGTCGAGGGTCCCGGTCCGGTCGAGGGCGCTCACCGTGGTGGGCGAGACCTCCTGGAGGATCACCACGTCGGGGTCGGCGTGGCGTATCTCGGCGGCGATGCCGGCGAGGTAGGTGTTGGTGAACAGCACGTTGGCCGAGAACAGCCGCAGGCGGGCGTCGTCGGCATCGGTGGCGGTGCGGTCCACGCCGTGTGGTGCGACGACCTCGGGCGCTCGGGCTCGGCGCAGGTCGGCGGCGAGCCAGGCCAGGTGCAGGCCGGCGACGGCGGCGGCCACGCCGGCCAGTCGCCCCCGCCTGGTGACCGTCGCCAGTCCCAGGGCGGCGAGGGCGGGGGCGGCGATTGCCGGTCCGAGGGCCTCGGCGATGAGCAGGGGACCGGTGCGCTCGAGTCGGCCGACGCGGACGGCGGCGACGAAGGCCGGCGGCGTCGTCAGCGCCCACCCCGCCACCGCGGTGCCGCGACGGGCGGTATCGGGATCCCGAGCCATCGCAGGACGCTACTGGCGACCGACCCGCTGTGTACGCCGACCTTCGGCATGCGCGCCTCCTTGAGTGTTCCGATGATGCCGCAATAGCCTGGGTGCGCGGCGTGGCGCGTGACGGTGTTCCCCGAAGGAGGGCCCGCAAAATGGCATCCGAGGAAAGTCCTGCCGGCAGCATCTTGGTCACGGGGTCTGACGCCTCGGGCGATATCGGGGTTGTGTTCCGGGTGGACCCGGCGACGGGGACCCAGGTCGCGGTGTCGTCGGGTGACACGTTCTCCAGCCCCATAGGAATCGCCGTCGAGGCCGACGGCGCCATCGTGGTCGCCGACGCTGACGCCTTCGGCGGCCCCGGCGGGGTGATCCGGGTCGACCCGACCACCGGCGCCCAGACCACGGTGGCGTCGGCCGGCCTGTTCTCCAACCCCTTCGACATCGCCGTCGAGGCCGACGGCAACATCCTCGTTGTCGACCCCCACGCCTCCGGTCGCGGTGGCGTGATCCGCGTTGACCCCGGCACCGGCGACCAGACCATGGTCTCCGTCGGCCCGGACGAAGGAACCGCGCTTCCGCTGAGGGCGGTGGGCATCGCCCTGGATGCCGACGGGGACATCCTCGTCGTCGAGCAGAGCCTGGCCGGGGGGACCAGCGGCGGGGGCCGGGTGGTGCGCATCGATCCGGCGGACGGCACCCGCACGGTGGTGTCGTCGGGCGGCCAGTTCGCCAGCGCCGCAGGTGTGGCGGTCGAGGGCGACGGGAACATCCTGGTGGCCGACGCCAACGCCTTCGGTGGCGCCGGCGGGGTCATCCGCGTCGACCCGGCGACCGGAACGCAGACGAGGCTCACCACGGGATTCGGGTTCGTGAGCCCCCTGGGCATCGTCGTCGAGGCCGGCGGCGGCATCCTGGTCGCCGACTCCGACGCGGGCGTCACCGGTGCGGTGATCCGGGTCGATCCGGTGACCGGGGCGCATACGACGGTGTCGTCGGGCGGCGCCTTCAGCGGTCCCCGTCGCCTGGCCGTCGTACCGACCATCACCGTCTGAGGCCCTATAGCACGAGCCGCCTGAGAAACGCAAAATTGCCTCTGGCGCCGAGGCACTCGGCGTCCTACGCTGGGGACACTCACCGGGGATAAGGGGGACGTCATGCTCGGACGCGTGGGTCAGCGCCGTCGCGCGGGGTTGCGGGGACTGGTGCCGGTGATCGTGGCCTTGATGGTCGCAGGCCTGGCGTTCGCCATCGGAGGGTCGCCGGCCCAGGCGGTTCCCGACCGGGCGTACGTGGCCAACCAGAACTCCGACGACG
>CAYTTL010000247.1:0-1094 GCA_964440725.1 uncultured Acidimicrobiales bacterium
CCGCATCCTCCTCGGGGCTCGGCATCGTCGCTGGCGCGTCCGCCGGCACGGCTCGCGCCGCGGCGCGCGTGCGCGACCGCACCACATCGAGGCAGACACGCGATGTGATCGTCGTCAGCCAACCCTCGACATTGTCGACGTCGTCGGCGCCGGCCCGGCTGGCCCGCAGCCACGCCTCTTGCACGGCGTCGTCCGCCTCGGCGCTCGAGCTGAGCATGCGGGCGGCGATGGCGTGCAGGTGGGGCCGGCTCGCCTCGAACCACACCGCCAGCTTCTCCTCGGTCACGGGTCACATCCTCTCCCTCGGCGTCGTCATGTGGGTGACGTCCGACAGCCGGGCGGTGTGACACGGCAGAGCAGGAGGAAGCGATGGAGCCGCGCATGGACCACCCCGCCTTCGCAGTCCCGGGAGCGATGGACGCGTTACAGGCGCTGGGCGCCGCGGTCGGTGGTGCGGGGTTGGACCCGATCCTGGTGGAGCTGGTGTGCCTGCGGGCCAGCCAGATCAACGGGTGCAGCGTGTGCGTTGACGGGCACCCGCGCGCTGCCCGCAAGCTTGGTGAGACCGACGAGCGACTGTTCGCGGTGTCGGCGTGGCGGGAGGCGCCGTACTTCTCCGACGCCGAGCGGGCCGCGCTGGCGCTCACCGAGGCGGTGACCCGGCTGGCCGACCGGGAGGACCCAGTGACCGACCGCGTCTGGTCGGCGGCCGCGGTCCACTACGACGAGAAGCAATTGGCTGGGCTCGTCCTGGCCATTGCCAACATCAACGTCTGGAACCGGCTCAACGCCGCGACCCGCCAGGTGGCCGGGAAGTGGCAGCCGTAGCTGTCGGCCACCCGTTTTCGTGGAGAGATTCAGCCGGGCGTGGTCTGGATTCACGCCGGTCGAGCGACGCTGCCGCGCTGGACGATTCGACCACCGGGCAGTGACAGCGCAACGATCTCGGGCGAGCGCGCCCGCGCTCCATCGGCGACAGACTGGCCGGGTGACCAAAGCACTGGCCTCCGCCGCCGGCTCCTACGCGATCGGAGGGGACCTGACGGTCCACCGCCTGGGCTTCGGGGCCATGCACCTCGCCGGAAGGTCGGGAA
>CAYTTL010000247.1:1104-1901 GCA_964440725.1 uncultured Acidimicrobiales bacterium
GAGCGCCGAGGAGCGGAAGCTCGCCCACGCCGTCCTGCGGCGGGCCGCCGAGCTGGGCGTCACCATGATCGACACCGCACCGCTGTACGGCCCGAGCGAGGACCTCATCGGTGAGGCGTTCCCGACCTATCCCGACGGCGTCCACGTCGTGACCAAGGTCGGCATCGTGAGCACCCCCGACGGGGCGATCTACCGAGGGCGCCCAGAGCAGATCCGCGAGGACTGCGAGCGAAGCCTCCGCCGACTCCACCTCGACACCATCGCCCTGTCGCAACTTCACACCGTCGACCCCGACGTGGCGATCGAGGAGAGCGTCGGCGGCTTGGCCGACCTCCAGGGCGAGGGCAAGATTCGCCACGTCGGCCTGTCCAACGTCGACGTCGACGAATTGCGACGGGCGCAGGCCGTCACGCCCGTCGCCAGCGTGCAGAACCGGTTCAACCTGGCCGACCGGGCGTCGAGCGATGTGCTCGAGGTCTGCGCCGCCGAGGGGATCGCCTTCCTGCCGTGGCGACCACTCGCCCACAACGGCCTCTCCGCCGGGGGCGCGTCGGCCCTGAGCGAGGCGACGGTCCGCCTCGGTGCCACGCCCCGCCAGGTCGCCCTCGCCTGGGTGCTCGGCGTGGCGCCTGTCATGTGCCCGATCCCGGGCACCGGCGACGTCGCCCACCTCGAGGAGAACGTAGCGGCCGCCGGCCTCGTCCTGTTGGCCGACGAGCGCGCCGCCCTCGATCACGCCGCACCCTGACGCGCCGGGCCGACCTGGCGTTGTCGACCACAGGCGAGCCGCTCCGGAG
>CAYTTL010000247.1:1911-4067 GCA_964440725.1 uncultured Acidimicrobiales bacterium
CCACAGCAAGCGCCGCGCTGCGTGCGAGCTTGCTCGTCGATCTGGGCGATGACAGGATGGCGGCATGGCGACCGCCGACGAGCTGGACGCGTTCCTGGCCCGGCCCCTCGTGTGCCACCTGGCGACCGCCGGGCCCGACCGTGCGCCCGGTTCGTGCCCACCTTGAAGAAGGTGTGGCGGATACACTGCCCGGCTCGGTCGTTCGGGGGAGATCCACGACGCCGAGTCAAAGTCTCTGGCTCGACGAGTCCCGCACCGATTGGTGCCTCACGAACTCCCTCGACCATGGCGGTGAACTGCTCTGGGTGAAGCGTCGACGAGGTCGGGCCAGCTCGAGTCGACGTAGACCATCTTCGGGGACAGCCGGACCGGAACGCAGCCGGCCCCGGTCATCAGGGGGTACAGCTGGGCGGCCGATCGGGCTTTCCCGCCGAACTCGCCCTGCGGTGTGACAAGGCACTCGATTGCCGCGCAGGCCGCTGAGCTGTCCCGATGGAAGTAGGCCGATGGGTGATCGCCCTCGCCAGCGTCCCGGCCTGATGCTCCAAGCGCTCGTTCTCCCAGGCCGGCGTCGTAACTGCAGCTGCCTTTGCCGCGCGCCTGCTCCGACCGGGTCTCGATCTCGGGCTTACCGGATCAGGCTGAACCCGTTCAGGATTTCGCACCGATCCTCGTCGCAGCCCCAGAAGGGAGGGTGGGCACTGGGATGAACCGGGGTCCCCGACAGCTGGGCTAGGTGGGCGATGGTATGGCGCTTCCGCCAGGCCTGGAAGTACGACAAGGCCACCATCGAACCGGTTCTCGAGATGTCGGTCGAGGAAGCGGCCGCGACCATGGGTGTCAGCCCGTCGACCGTCCGGGTCCAGCTCCACCGGGCCCGCAGCGACCTCCGCTCCGCCCTGGGTTACACATCCCCGGCACGCAGCGCTCCGACCATCGCGCGTCCGGTCCGCGGAGTCCGCCAACGACGATGTAGCGCTTGCCCGCGACCCGGTGGCCCGACCCCACAGAGTGCGTGGGCGATGGCTATTCTCGCAGCCGTGCTTCGCTCTCGACGGATCGGAGTGGGGCTCGTGCTGGTCGTCGTCCTCCTGATCTCCGGCCCCGGCGGGATGGCCGCCCCCTCCATGGCTGCGACCGCCTCCGCGTCGTCGAGCCAGGTGTTCCACGCCGACTGCAGCTTCGGCGCCGACCCGAGCACCGCGGTCTACACGGTTCCCCCCGGAGTCACGGCGTTGTCGGTCACGGCCACGGGAGGCTCCGGCGCCAACGGGACGGTCGGCGGCGCCCCCGGCGGGATGGGGGGATCGGTCACGGGCATCGTCGCCGTCACCCCCCACACCGAGCTCTCCGTCGAGGTCGGGTGCAACGCCGACGGGAACAGCGGCGGGCCGTCGGCCTACGGCGCCGGAGGCGCCGGTGACCCGTCGGCCGGTGGCGGCGGTGGCGCCTCGGCCCTCGTGTCGGGCTCGACCCCGTTGCTCGTGGGCGGGGGCGGCGGCGGCGGAGGCGGCGGGCTGGGTGGCAGCGGGGGTGCCGCCGGGAACCCCGCCGGTGCCGGCGGCATGGGCTCCATCAACACCAGCGCCCCGGCCTGTGGCGGTTGTCTGAGCGGCACCACGGGAGGCACCGGGCAGAGCCCCGACGAGTTCCTCGCCGTGGGCGGCGGCGGCGGTGGAGGAGGGTTCAAAGGCGGCGCCGGGGGAGCGGCGGGCGGCCACATCGAGGGCGGCAACGGCGGCGGCGGCGGCTTGTCGTACGCCGATGCGGCGGCCGGTTCGGTCTCCTTCACCGGCGCGGCTGGCGCCGGGCCGGGGGCGATCACGATCGCCATCGCCGTGCCTCCCAATCCTGCGGGTCCGCCCTGGGTCTACGAATGCACGGGGCCCGCGACCCAGGGGCTGACGGTGCCCGCCGGTGTCACCGAGCTGCGCGTCAGTGCGACGGGTGGCTCGGCTGGCTCGGGTGGCTCGGTGGGCGGTGTCGGGACCGACGGCGGGTTCGCCGGCCAGGTCGGAGGGGTGATCTCGGTGACGCCCGGTGACGTCCTCACCGTCAACGTCGGTTGTGCCGGTGCCGACGGGGGGCGTGGGCCGGCCGCCGGCGGTACCTCGGCGTACGCAACGGGCGGGTCGGGGGGTGGGGTCAGTCCGACG
>CAYTTL010000248.1:0-4001 GCA_964440725.1 uncultured Acidimicrobiales bacterium
GAGCTGAACGACAGCGGGTGACGGCGCCCGAGGTGCATCACCTCGGACGCCACTACCGGGATGGGCGACCTACTGACCGCGACCTATACCGGCGGCCTTGAGCACCCTGGGCTCCACCCCTACGGCCCTCCAGGCGTCGTAGCTGATGCCCTTCCGCAGGCTGTAGGGCCCGGACGCGGCGATGAAGTCCTTCTCCAGCCCTTCCAGGTCGACCTTCTGGCTTCCCGCGGCCAATTCCCGCTCGAGGTCGATGCGCTCCTGGCGCAGATGCACGCGCGTGAGCGGGTCGGCGCTGGAGAGTTCCTCGTCGATCCGGGTCAGGCGCTTGGCGATGTTCTCGGGGTTGCGCTTGCGACCTCGACGGGGCTTGTGTGCCTCGAGAGCTTCGAGATAGCGGCGGACCGCTCGTCCCTGTTCGCGCCCCTCGGCGAGTGCGGCCTTGTGCTCGGCGCTCATCGAACGGTTGGGCTTGGCTGCCGGAGCTGCCTTTCGAGGCATGGCAGACCGTCCTTTCTCTTTACCGCCGGTGCTGGATCGTGATGAGATACGACTATAGCAGGTGTCGCAATCGCTTTGTCACCGACAATCAGGCCGGCGCTGCCGCGTCACAGGCCCATGCCCGCGACCACACTTGGAGCCGGAATGCCGCCGATGACCACCGCGGCACGGCTTCAACGAGCCGGGATCGTACCTGCCGCAAGGAGCACGATGATCAACAGGGCCAGGGCGATCCGGTACACAATGAAGGGGGTCAGGGAGTGACGCACCAGGAGGCGGAGCAGCCAGGCGATCGACGCGTAGCCGAAGAGGAAGGCGACCAGGGTGGCGAGGGCGGTGAGCGCCGCCGACGGGCCGCCCGGATCGGCGACCTTGCGAAGCTCGAACAGACCCGACAGGGCCACTGCGGGCACCGACAGCAGGAAGGAGTAGCGGGCCGCCGCCGCCCGGTCGAACCGGCGGAACAGGCCCATGCTGAGCGTGGCCCCGGACCGGGAGACCCCAGGGACGAGTGCCAGCACCTGGGCCGTCCCGATGGCGACCGAGTCGGCGACGGTGGCGTCGGCGAGTTCGCGCCGTGCGCCGGCCAGGCGATCGGCGGCGAGCATGACGAAGCTGAACAGGCCGAGCCCTCCCGCGATCACCCGCAGGTCCCGCGCCGGGCCCTCGATCACGTCCCGCAGGGCGAAGCCGACGATCACGATGGGCACCGTGCCGATGCCGATGCCCCAGCCCAGCTTGGCGTCGGGGTCGGACATGGTGCGGTCCCGCAGCGACCGCACCGTGGCCACCACGATCCGCGAGAGCTCGGTACGGAAATAGGCGACGACGGCGGCGAGGGTGCCGAGCTGCAGCACGGCGGTGAAGGCGGCACCCGGGTCCTCCCAGCCGGCCAGGGCGGCGACGATCCTGAGGTGGGCGGTGGACGAGACGGGCAGGAACTCGGTGACTCCCTGGGCGACGCCGTAGACGATGGCCTGCAGTGCCGTCACCGACCGGCGGTTCTCTTGGCTGGAGCCTTGCGGGCAGCGGCCTTCTTCGCCGGCGCCTTGGTCGCGGCCTTCTTCGCCGGCGCCTTGGCCGTGGCCTTCTTGGCCGTGGCCTTTCTCGGCTCGGCCTTCCCTGTGGCGGCCTTCTTCGGCTCGGCCTTCCTGGTGGCGGCCTTCGTCGTCGCCGCCTTCTTGATCGCCGCCTTCCTGGCTCGAGCCGTCTTCGCCGGCGCCGGTGCGGTCACGGTGTCGAGGGCGATGGGCACGGGGTCGAGCTCGGCCGGTTCGTCGGTGACCGGTGGGTCGGGCCAGTCGATGGCCCCGGTCTCCAGTGCGTGGGCGTCGCGGGCCTCGGCCCTCACGACCTCCCACGCGGGAAGGCCGAGAAAGCGGACGGCGGCCTGGCAGAGACGCTGAGCGGCGAGTACGGCCCCGCCGGCGGTGCCCTCCTCGACCCACAGCTCGGTCTCGTAGGCGCCGGGCCGCTCGGAGACGACGGCATAGTTGCCCGCCAGTTCGTCGGCCAGGTCGCTGAGGGCCCCGGGCTCGATGCCCAGGCCGCGCAGCTCCCTCTCGGTTGCCACCGCCTCCAGAACCACCACCCAGATGCCCACAGCACGCTCCCGTTCCTCAATCCCGCAGGGTTGAGCGGACTAGACGGTAGCGGACCGATGGGGAGGTGCTACTGGCGGCGGGCACCGTGCCTCGCCGGCCGGTCGACCAGGTGGTGTCAGTCCTGGTCGGTCGGGGTGTGCAGGCCGCACTCGGTCTTGCCCGAGCCTGCCCAGCGACCCGACCGGGGGTCCTCGCCGGGAGCGACGGGCCGGGTGCACGGCCAGCAGCCGATGGAGGGATAGCCGCGCTCGGCCAGGGGATGAATGGGGAGCTCACGTTCGATCGTGTAGGCGGCGAGATCGTCGGCGGTCCAGGTGGCGAGGGGGTTGACCTTCACCATCTGCCGGGCCTCGTCCCACGCCACGATGGGCGTGCTGGCCCGGGTGGGGGAGTCGTCGCGTCGCAGGCCGGTGAGCCACGACAGCTTGCCGGCCAGACCGCGCTCGAGCGGCTCCACCTTGCGTACCTGGCAGCAGCCGCCGACGTCGAGCTGCCAGCGATTGTCGGCGACGACGAGAGGCTTGACCACCTTCAGGTTCAGGTCGTAGCGGGCCCGGACCTCCTCGACGAACCAGAGCGTCTCGGCGAAGTGGTACTGGGTGTCGAGGAAGAGGACCTCGAGGTCGGGCTTCACCGACACGGCGATGTCGATGAGCACGACGTCCTGGAACGACGACGCCAGGATGATGTCGTCGCCGAAGTGCTCGACCGCCCAGGCCACGATCGAGCTCGGCGCCGCCGTCTCGAACCGCTGCGAGACCTGCGCCAGCTCATCGGGCGCAAACGCCGGTGCGGCCACGGTGTCGGCCGGTGAGATGTCGGTGGTACTCACGTTGCGCACTCCGACGCGCCGACCTCGGCGACGTAGGGGCCGGTCTCGTCGAAGTCGACGTAGAACTCGGGGCCCTCCTCGGGAAGGGGGAAGTTGTCGAGGTGGGCCAGCTCGGCACCGACGGCCCGGGCTCCGCCGAGGCGGTCGATCCAGGCGGCGAACGTCTCGCCTGCGCCCCGCTCGGCGGCGAAGCGCTCGACGAGGATCACGACCGCCTTGGAGACGTTGCGGGCCGGCAGTCGCAGGGCCTTGTCGCCGAACACGACCTCGGTCTCGCCGACGTGGCCGCCGAGCAGCATCTGGTAGCCGGGAGCGGCCTTGCCGTGGGCGCGGCGTTCGACGCCGCAGAAGCCGATGTCGGAGATGTGGTGCTGCCCGCAGGAGTTCGTGCAACCCGAGATGTTCACCCGCACCCCGCCGACGTCGGCCAGACCGGCCTCTTCGAGGGCACGGCCGATGTCGTCGGCCAGGCCCCGGCTCTGGGTGACGGCCAGGTTGCAGGTGTCGGCCCCCGGGCAGGCGACGACGTCGCGGGCCAGCTCGGCGCCGGGCTCGGCCATGTCGATGGCGTCGAGGCGCCGGTGCAGATCGGGCAGCTGCTCCTCGGTGAGGTCGCGGAACACGACGTTCTGGCGGTTGGTCACCCGTACCTCGGCCCCGAAGTCGCGCTGGATGGAGGCCAGGGCCCGGAACTGCTCGGTGGTGATGTCGCCGAGGCGGGCGAAGGCGTAGGCCGAGACGGTGCCCTTGGCCGCACCCCGCACCACGTTGACCTCTTCCCATCCCCGGTAGGGGTCGCCGTCGCGGCTCAGGCGGAGGGTGACGGGCGTGCCCACGGGTGTGGCTTCGACGGCGGTGCTCACGCCGGCGGGGTCGTCGGAGAGCTCCTTCACCACGTCGGGCAGGCCCCCCGGCCACGTGGCGCTGGCCAGCAGGAAGCGACGCTCCTTGACGATGCGCGCCCGCACCTCGTCGACGCCCATGGTGTCGACCAGCCACTTCATGCGGGCCCGCAGCTTGTTGTCGCGGTTGCCGTGGTGGTCGAACACCCGCAGGATGGCCTCGAG
>CAYTTL010000249.1:0-3993 GCA_964440725.1 uncultured Acidimicrobiales bacterium
TCGCCCGGGTGGTCCTGGCGGCCACCGGCGCGGCGCGAGGGCGGGTGGGACGCTTGGCAGCCCGGCGGACCGAATCGGGCTCGGGCTCGGGTTCGGGCAGTTCGGGGTCGGACGCACCCGGTCGACCCACCGCCCGCCGTTGGCGTTCGGTGACGTACCCGAGAGCCGAAGCCAGGCGGTTGCGGCTGGTGAGCTGTCCGGTGGCCACGTTGACTTCCCAGATCGCCTCCTGGTCGCGTCCGCGTGACCGGTAGCGGAGGCGCACGGCCCACACCACGTCGTGCAGCTGGTTGGCCGCCCAAGCGGCGTCGAAGGCGTCGTCCATCAGCACGACCCCGCGGTCGATCAGGTTCTCGGCCACCGAGGGCCCGAGGGGCTCCGCCGACGGCCCGCGACGGGCCTTGACGTACGTGAGGTTGCGCGCCAGCTCGACCATCTGGGCCTGCTCGGCCAGGATCGGAACGGCGAAGCGCTCGACCCACCCGGTCGAGACCTGAGCCTCCCGCGCCACCTCGGCAATGGTGCGACCGGCCCGCAGGCGCGCCTGCATCTCGCGGGGTGTAAGTGTGCTCTCCTGACGTCGACCACGATCGAGGCCGATACCGTCGTCGCCTCCGGTGGAACCCGCCGTCGTGCCCCCGTTCGACGAGCGTTCAGGCGCGGCCTCGGCGCGTACGTCGCCCACGTCGTCGCCGCCACTACGCCGCCGCTGCTCGGCGACGAGGGTGTCGACGAGGCGGTCCTCGAAGGCCACCACGAAGCCACCCGTCTTCGAGCCCCGACGGGCGCTGAAAATGAGCCCCTTGCGGTCGGAGGTAAATCCGACGAGGTGGAGCTTTCGCACGCGGGCTCCTACTTCCTCCGCGGCCCGCACCTCCCGGGCCTCTTATCGGGACGGTAGCACTCGGCTCTTCGAATGTAGCGGATGCCTGCGGCCCGGCTCGGGGCTCCGGTGGTTCAGGCGTGGCGTCGGACCTGGCGCAGACGGGGGACGAGGCCGGCCTCACCCAACAGGCGCACGGCACGCGCCTCGGCCACGTCGATCACGACCGCCTCGTCGGGGTGGCGGCCGCAGATGAAGCTGACCACGCAGTCGTCGCACGCGCCGGTGTGTTGCATCACGCACTCGTCGCAGCTGATGACCGTCACGTCATCCACGCCGCCACCGCATCCTCGAGCTCCCGGTCATGTCACTCCCTCGCGTCCGTCGACTTCGACAGCACGATACAAACGGGGTGTGACATCCAGACGGGGTGCGTCTCAGGGGAGAAGCAGGCAGAGGTCGCCGAACTCGTGCCAGAGGTAACCGCGCGCCAGCGCCTCGTCGTAACAGCGCCCGAGGAACGACCGACCGGCCACCGCTTCGAGGAGGCGGAGGTGGGAGGCCTGCGGCTCGTGCCAGCCGGTGAGCAGGCCGTCGACGACTCGGACACCGCGTTCGGGTCCGACGACCAACTCCGTCCAGCCCTCGCCGGGGTGCACCTGACCGCGACCGTCGGCCACCGTCTCGAGGGCGCGGACGACGCTGGTGCCCACGGCGACCACCGCGCCGCCTCCTTGGCGCGTGGCTCGCACCCACCGGGCGGTGGCCGGCGGCACGCGGAACCACTCCGGAGCAGGCGACTCGTGGGCCTCGGGCGAGGACACGCCGCTGTGCAGCACCACCGGCGCCACGCCGACGCCCCGAGCCACCAGGGCGGTGACCAGTTCGGGCGTGAAGGCCCTCGCGGCACTCGGCATCTCCGCGCTGCCGTCCTCGTTGGCGAACACGGTCCGATAGGCGGCGAGCGGCCACGGCCGCCGCACGTGGCCGTAGCGCACGGGGGCCCCGTGGGCGGCGAGATAGACGTGGAGCGGTGCCCCGAAGTCGACGGCGGCGACCCACAGGCGGTGGTCGGCCGGCGCCCACGCGGCCACGAGGACGGCGCTGGCCCCGCCCGGAAGGCGCACGACGTCACCCACGTCGGCGTCGGGGAAGGGAGCACTGCCGACGCCGTCGGGCCGGCGCAGCTCGACCAGCCACTGGCCGCCGGGCAACCGGGTGGACAGGTGGAGGCGCAACCGGGTGCCGTCGGCCCGCTCGGCCTCGAGGGCGGCGGGCACGGTGCCCGACGTGTTGACGACCAGAAGGTCGCCGGGCGCCAGCACGTCGACGAGGTCGGAGAAGCGGTGGTGGGCGATGCTCCCCTCGCCGCGCCGGCCCACCATGAGGCGCACGTCGTGGCGCCCCCCTCCCCGCACCTCGGCCGGCTCCGTGGCCTCGTGATCGCGAGACAGGTCGAAGGTGACGACGTCCCCGCCGCTGTCCTGTGTGCGGGTGTCGGCCGTGGCGACGGCGGAGCCCGAGAGACAGCGGGGCCCCGCCGAGCAGAGCCGGCCCGCCGGCGGGGTCATGCCTCGACCCCCCCGGCCACGAGCGGCGCCAGCTCACCCGTCCGGTAGCGACCGCTGGGCAGGCCCTCGTCGAGGAGACGAAGTAGGCCCGGCACACTGGCCTCCGGCGGCGGTCGGTCGGAGATGTCGTCGCCGGGAAAGGCCTCCTGGTGCAGTCGGGTTCGCATGTCGCCGGGATCGACCCACCACACCCGCACGCCCGGCTGCTCGGCGGCCAGCACGTTGCTCCACTGCTCGAAGGCGGCCTTCGACGAGCCGTACCCGCCCCAACCCTCGTACCCCTCGACGGCGGCATCGGACGTGATGTTGAGGACGCGGCCGGCGGTGGCCTGCAGCAGTGGGAGCGCTTCCTGCACCAGGGCGAGCGGCGCCACCACGTTCACGTCGTACACGTGCCGGAGCGCCTCGAGCGGGTAGTCGGCCAGGGCGGGCTGGGGACTGGGCCCGAGGACGCTGGCGTTGTTGACGAGCAGGTCGAGTCCGCCCCGATGGCGGGCGGCGGCGACCAGGTCACGACGATGGGCGGCGTCGGTCACGTCGCCGGCCAGGGCGGTCACGACGCCGCTCCCGGCGCCGGACAGGGAGGTCGCTGCGCCCTCCAAAGCGTCGGTACCCCGGGCGTCGAGGACCAGGTCCCAGTCCCTCTCCGCCAGTGCCCGGGCCAGAGCCAGGCCCAACCCGCGTGACCCTCCGGTGATCAGTGCCACGGCCATGTCCGACCCCTCTCCTCGTCAATATGCAAGCCTTCTGTTGCATAATGGTCCTCACGGCAGGCGTTGACAAGGGGTCCCGAGGATTTCCCGGAACCACCCACCGGTCAGCGGCGCAACAGGGCCAGGAGCTGGGTCGATCGGAGGAGGTTGGCGCCGAGGGCGCGCGACTCGTCGCGGACTCGGCGGTCGCTGGAGGCCACCACGACCGGGCGGTTGGCGGGGATCTCGCCCACCTCGGCCACGATGACGTCGTCGGCCTCGACGTCGGGCGGCGAGAACCGCACCCGCACCGGACGAGCCGTCGTCGCCACCGCCTGTGGCTCCGGGGTGTCGGCACCGTCGAAGATGACCCGCACATCCGCGCCCGTGCGGGCCACCATCTCGGCCAGGGCGTCGACCAGCCGCCGGCGCTGCTCGGCGATCGGCATGCCCGGCCACCCCTCGTGGGAGACGTTGTAGCCGTCGACCAGGACCACCACGCCGGGAAGGCGGGAGAGGTGCTCGGCGGCCTCGAGCGACTCGTCGAAGATGGCCGGGGGCAGCGGCGCCGGCGTCCGTGCGGCGCGGCGCGACCGCTCCGCCCGCGGCGGCGACGGAGGCCTCGCCTGGGTCCGGGCGTGTCGAGGCTCGCTCACCATCGGAGGGACGGTGCCGGGGGGACGCGAGGCGCCGGGGCCGGCGAGGGCCCGGGCGGCGGCAGCCAGAGCATCGGCCAACGCCTGCGCCGCACCGGCGGCCGCCGAGAGGGCCTCGGCGCCCTCACGTGCCGCCGCACCGGTCTCCGGCACGGGCACGGGCACGGCCGGAGCGACCGTGGCCTCGAGTGCCGTCTGAGCCGCCGTCTCGGCGGTGGTGGCAGCCACCTTCTCGGCCTCGGCCCGGTCAC
>CAYTTL010000250.1:0-3989 GCA_964440725.1 uncultured Acidimicrobiales bacterium
GTGGTGAACACCTCGGTGCGCTTGGTGGGGATGGTGGTGTTGCGCTCGATCAGCTTGGTCATGATGCCGCCGCGGGTCTCGATGCCGAGCGACAGCGGCGTCACGTCGAGGAGCAGGACGTCCTTGACGTCGCCCTTGAGCACACCGGCCTGCACGGCGGCGCCCACGGCCACGACCTCGTCGGGGTTGACGCCCTTGTGGGACTCCTTCTTGGTGAGCGACTGCACCAGGTCCTGCACGGCGGGCATGCGGGTGGAGCCCCCCACCAGGATGACGTGGTCGATGTCGGAGGGCTTGAGTCCGGCGTCCTTGATGGCCTGCTGGAACGGGCCCTTGCACGACTCGGTCAGATCCGCGGTGAGCTCCTGGAACTTCGAGCGCGTCAGCTTGTAGTCGAGGTGGAGCGGACCGCTCTCGGTGGCGGTGACGAAGGGCAGGTTGACCGTGGTCTCCTGCACCGTCGACAACTCGATCTTGGCCTTCTCGGCCGCCTCCTGGAGGCGCTGGAGGGCCATCTTGTCCTTGCCCAGGTCGACGCCGTGGTCGCCCTTGAACGACTTCACCAGCCAGTCGACGACCCGCTGGTCCCAGTCGTCGCCACCGAGATGGGTGTTGCCGCTGGTGGCCTTGACCTCGAAGACGCCCTCACCGATCTCGAGGATGGACACGTCGAAGGTGCCCCCGCCGAGGTCGAACACGATGATGGTCTGGTCGGCCCCCTCCTTGTCGAGGCCGTAGGCCAGGGCCGCCGAGGTGGGCTCGTTGATGATGCGCAGCACCTCGAGGCCGGCGACCGAGCCGGCCTCCTTGGTGGCCTGGCGCTGGGCGTCGTCGAAGTAGGCGGGCACGGTGATGACGGCCTGGGTGACCGTGTCGCCCAGGTAGGCCTCGGCGTCGCGCTTGAGCTTCTGGAGGATGCGGGCGGAGATCTCCTGGGCCTTGTACTTCTTGCCGTCGATGTCGATGTTCCAGTTGGTGCCCATGTGGCGCTTCACGGACCGGATCGTGCGGTCGGGGTTGGTGATGGCCTGACGCTTGGCCACCTCGCCCACCAGGACCTCGCCGGCCTTGGAGAAGCCGACCACCGAGGGGGTGGTGCGTCCACCTTCGGCGTTGGGAATGACGGTGGGCTCACCGCCTTCGAGGACGGCGACGACGGAGTTGGTGGTGCCGAGGTCGATGCCGACGGCCTTGGGCATGGGTGCTTCCTCCGATATTCAGACTGAGACGGGGCTCACGTACGGGTGGACGATATCAAAGTTGAGTGCAGTCGTATCAAGGTCTCTGGTGGTCCCTCTATTCCCGAGCCTAGTCCCGCTCACTCACCGGTACTCGTCGCCCCGGGCCGCGGCGGGCGGATCAGGCGCCGTACTTGGCCAGCCGGCCGGCGTTGGCCAGCATGATGGTCATGAGGTCGGCGGCGGGGCGCCGGCCCAGGGCGCCACCGAGGCAGGCGCTCTCCCCGAAGGTCGTGACCGGATCACGACCGACGCGCCGGCCCCAGAGCACGACGGGCACGGGGTGCCAGGAGTGGGCGGCCATCTGGCTGGGCGTGGCGTGGTCGCCGGTGACGGCAACCACGTCGGGTTCCAGCGCCAGCAGGTCGGGAATCGCCGCGTCGAGGGCCTCGATGGCCGCCACCTTGGCCCCGAAGTCGCCGTCTTCGCCGGCGGAGTCGGGGCCCTTGTGGTGGAAGAAGAAGTAGTCGTGGGTCGTCCAGTGATCGGCGACCAATGTGAGCTGGGCGCCGAGGTCGGCGGCGGGACCGAGCACGTCCATCCCCACCAGCCGGGCCAACCCCCGGTACATCGGGTAGACGGCCACCGCCGCGGACGTCAGCCCGTACCGGTCGGTCATCGACGGCAGCTCCTGATGGGAGTCGAAGCCGCGGAGAAGCAGGCAGTTCATCCGGTCCTGGCCGCCGAGGGCGTCGCGGCACTGGCGGTCGAGGTCGGCCACCACCTCGGCGGCGTGCTCGGCCTCGGGCGCGCGGGCGGTGGCCGCCCGGGGCGTCACCCCGAGGGCCTGCGGGTCGGTGTCGGTGAGCTGGGCCGAGAGGCCTTCACCGCGCAGCACGACCAGCACCCGGTGCTGGGCCTCGTGGGCGAACGTGACCTCGACGCCGTCGATCCGCACCTCCTGGCGCAGGAGGTCGACGACCTCGGCGGCCTCGGCATCCGACGGCCGGCCGGCCCGACGGTCGACGACCTTGCCGTTGTCGTCGAGCGTCGCCAGGTTGCCCCGGGCGGCGACATCGCCCGGCTTCAGCTCGACCTCGAGGCCGGCGGCGGACAGGGCGCCCCGCCCGAGCACGAACTCGAACGGGTCGTAGCCGAACAGGCCCAGGTGGGCGGGACCGGATCCCGGGGTGATCCCGGCGCCCACGGGCTCGAGCAGTCCCGTGCTGCCGGCCGCGGCCATGCGGTCGAGGTTCGGCGTGGCCGCCTCCTCCAGCTCCGAGCCCCTGTCGGCGTCGGCGAACCCACCCAGGCCGTCCATGACGACGAGCAGGATCGTGGTGTCGGCGGGCTGGAGAAGCGACTTCAGGTCAGCGGGCATCACCTCACCCTAGGCGGGGGCGCCGGGATCCACGAGGCCTGGCGTGCCGGTCGGCGGAGGGCGCGTGCGGCCGGCGAGCGACCGCTACGAGGCGGCGGCCGACGGCTTCACGACGGCCACGGTGCCGTCGGGAGGAAACTGCCCGGTGGCCGAGGCACGGCCGTCGGTCGCGACACTGCCATTGATCGAACCGGCCCCCGCCCCGCGACCGTCGTCGCTCGCCGCGTCCGCGGCCTCCTCGATCAGGTAACCGCGTGAACGCACCGTGCGCACGGCCAGGTGGAGCGGGGCGATGCGCCGGCGGAGGCGGAGAACATGGACGTCGAGGGCGTTTCGCCCGGGGGAGCCGGTGGGCCACACGGCCCGGATGAGGGTGTCACGGCCCACGACCGCACCGAAGCGCACCAGCAGGGTGGCGGTGAGGCGGGCCTCCAGCGGGGGCAGGGCGACCCATTCGCCGCGGTGACGCAGCACGCCGTCGCCGTCGACGGCGGGGGCCGGGTGGTCGTGGGCCTGGAGACGCACCGACAGGGCGTCGACGCGTGCCTGGATGTCCTCGTCGGCGGCCGGCAGCCGGATCCAGTCCTCCAGGCAGTCGAGCACCTTCGGCGGGTCGTGGTCCGCCTCGACGAGCAGCAGGCGGGCCTCGTGAGCCTCGGCCATTCGGTCACGGACACGCGCCTCGGCCGGCCAGCGGAGCAGGGTGACGTCCATCTGTCGCCAACGTAAAGGGCCTGTGTTGCGAGATCGTTTCCGCCGGGTGAACAGGTTTGGTCGCCGACCCCCTATCGGAAGTTCTCGAAGTACCGGCTCGGGGTGGGGCCGCGCTGTCCCTGGTACTTCGAGCCGGCCTTCGACGACCCGTACGGGGCTTCTGCCGCGGAGGTCATCTGCAGAAAGCTGATCTGGCCGATCTTCATTCCGGGATACAGGGTGATGGGCAGGGTGGCCACGTTGGACAGCTCGAGGGTGAGGTGTCCGTCCCAGCCGGCGTCGACGAAACCGGCCGTCGAGTGGATGAGCAGGCCCAGGCGCCCCAGGCTCGACTTGCCCTCCAGACGGGCCACCAGGTCGTCGGGTAGCACCACCCGCTCGGCGGTCGATCCGAGCACGAACTCGCCGGGGTGGAGCATGAACACACCGTCGGCGGCGACCTCCACCAACTCGGTGAGATCCTGATCGGCCTTCACGTCGATGAACCCGGCGGTGTGGTTGCGGAAGACCCGAAACCGTCGGTCGACGTGAAGGTCGACCGACGACGGCTGGATGCACGACTCGTCGAGCGGATCGATCACGATCCGTCCGTCCGCGACCGCCTCGCGGATCGACTTGTCAGAGAGCACCACGGGTCAGGACGATACAGTGAGGCGTCCACCGCGGGCGTAGTTCAGAGGCAGAACATCAGCTTCCCAAGCTGAGAACGCGGGTTC
>CAYTTL010000251.1:0-3963 GCA_964440725.1 uncultured Acidimicrobiales bacterium
CGCGTACTCCTCGTGGAGGACGACGCGCTTGACCGCCACAGAGAGTCGCGACACGGCGCGGAGCACATTCCTGCTGTTCATGGAAGATCCTCCCGGCAACCGAGGAGGGATCGTATCCCGGATGGCGCTCCGGCCCGGCGGGCGGCGGTCACCGGGAGGCAGCCTCCGGGCGGCCGATCGCCCGTCGATTCCCCGCACGGGTGCGAGGGTCGTCCCGGTAGGATGACACGGAGCAACACCGACCTGGAGGTGCTGCTTGGCCGAACCTCTTCCGATCGAGCTGGGTGGGTTTCCCGGGATTCACGCCGAAGCCGAGGGCGAGCGGCGGGGATTTCCGCTGCTCATGCTCCACGGGGTCCTCTTCGACCATCGCGATTTTGCCGCCTACTGCCGGTACTTCTCCTCCCAGGGCTACGACTGCTACGCCTTCGCTCGACGGGGACGCGCAGGAGTCCCGCCACTGAACGCGCAGGGCGTGCGCCTGCGCGACTACCAGGAGGACACCGTCCGGGTGATCGACGCCATCGGGCGGCGTCCGGCGATCATCGGTCACAGCCTGGGTGCGCTCCTGGCGCAGAAGGCAGCGGAGGAGGACCGCTGCCGCGCTGTCGTTCTCATCGCCCCCGCACCGCCGCGTGGCGTTGCCGTGCGTCCACCGGCGTCCGCGCTGCCGTTCTACTTCAGGGCTGTGCCGGCCATCCTCACGGGTCGTCCCCACCTACCTCGACGCGACGTGGTGAGGCGGGTGGCCTTCTCGCGGATGTCGGAGGATCACCTCGACAGGCTCTGCCAGCGGATGGTGCCCGAGTCGGGACGTGTCCTACGCGAGCTGGCCCTCGGCGTCCCGGTCGACCGCGACAGCGTCCGATGCCCCGTCCTCACGCTGGGCGGGGAAGCCGACGGCGTGTACCCGCCCCGGGTAGCACGAGCGGTCGCGCGCCACTACGGGGGACGGTGCGTTCTCTATCCCGGCATGGATCACTGGATCATGGACGAGCCCGGGTGGGAGAACCCCGCTCAGGACATCGCGGACTGGCTCAATGCGTTGGCCTCCGGGGGCTGAGCGTTCCGAAAGATAGGTTGACGACATGTGCGGCATTGCCGGATGGCTCGGCGGCCTCGATGACGCCGGCGCGGTGGTGTCGCGTGTGCAGCAGGCGCTGTACCACCGGGGTCCCGACGGCCGGGGGTCGAACGTCTGGGACGACGGCGGGCTGGTGCACACCCGCCTGAGCATCATCGACCTGTCCGAGTGCGGCGCCCAGCCCATGGCCAACGAGGACGCCACCGTGTGGGCAGTCTTCAACGGCGAGATCTACAACCACCGGGAGCTGCGCCGGTGGCTCGAAGGCCGGGGCCACACCTTCCGGGGCCGCTCCGATTCCGAGGTCATTCCCCACCTCTACGAGGAGGAGGGCGCCGACTTCCTCCCCCGGCTGCGCGGCATGTTCGCCCTGGCGGTGATGGACCTGCGCCGGCGCCGCATGGTGCTGGCTCGCGACCGGTTCGGGATCAAGCCGCTCTTCTACACGGCCACGGGCTCGGCCACGGCCACCGACACCGCCGCCCGCCGGCGGCCGAGTGTCGCCTTCGCCAGCGAGATCCCCGCCCTCCTCGAGTTCGGTGGCATCGACGAGCGTCCCGACCCCCAGGCCATCTTCGACTTCGCCGCCCTGAGCTACATCCCGTCGCCCCTCACTTTCTACAAGGGGGTCGCCTCGCTCGAGCCCGGTCGGGTGATGGAGGTCTCGCTGGGCCCGGGCCCCGCCTCCCGGCGGACCCGGGCGTTCCACCGCTGGACCGTCGCCCCCGACCCGTTCATCACCATGGACGCGGCCGTGGACCGGGCCGCCGAGTTGATCTCCGGCGCCGTCGCCGCCCAGGTGGAGAGCGACGTCCCGCTGGGCACGCTGCTCAGCGGCGGCATCGACTCGTCGCTCGTGAGCGCCGCCGCGGCGCGGGGGGCTCCCGGCAGCCTGTCCACCTTCAACGTCCGCTTCCCCGACGCGGCCTACGACGAGACGTGGGCCGCCCTCGAGGCGGCCAGGCACGTGTCCAGCCGCCACACCGTGCTCGACATGGACAGTGGCGTGGGGACCTGGTCCTACGTGAGCGACCTCCTGTCGCAGTTCGGTCAACCCTTCGCCGACACCTCGGTGTTCGCCGTCAACCAGGTCTGTCGCCTCATGCGAGCCCACGTCACCGTCGCCCTCTCCGGCGACGGCGGCGACGAGGGCTTCGGGGGCTACAACTGGCACCGCCAGGCCGCCGGCCTCGCCCGGGCGGCCCGCCTTCCCCCGTGGTCGTGGCGGCTGGCCGCCGCCGGGCTGGGCCGGGTGGGCGGAGGGCGTCTCGTGTCGCCCGACGCCGCCCTGGCCGTCGGCGACCTGGCCGGAGCCGACGACGCCACCATCCTCGAGTACCTCCTCTGCTGGGTCGGTCCGACCGACCACGCCGCCCTCTGCGTCGGCGGTGACCTGTTGCCCGTGCGCCGCCACTTCGAGGCGCAGTGGGAGCACCGTCACGCCCCGGGGGCCACCCGCGTCGACCGCATCTCCTCGCTGGGTTCGGAGGTCGGGACCCGCCTGATCCTGGCCAACGACTTCCTTCCCAAGGTCGACGTGGCCAGCATGAAGGAGAGCCTCGAGGTCAGGGTGCCCATGCTCGACGAGGACCTCTTCGAGTTCGGCCTGTCGCTTCCTCACCACCTCCGGGTCCGCCGGCGGCAGGCCAAGGTGGTGCTGCGGGCGGTGGCCGAGCGCCAGCTCCCGCCCCGGGTGGCCGCCAAGCCCAAGCACGGCTTCGGCGTCCCCGTCGACACCTGGGTCGACGCCGGCTTCAAGGCCCACGTGCGGGAGGTGCTGCTGAGCGCCGACTCCGGCCTGGGGGAGTACTTCCGCGACGATGCCTACCGCCCCCTGGTGGCGGCCTTCTGCGACGATCGCTCCCTTCCCGGCATTTCCCGCCAGGAGCTGTTCCTGCGGGTGACGATGATGCTCGCCGTCCACCTCGCCCTCGAGAACGCCCGGACGCGCCAGCCCCGCCCGCGAGCGTCCACCGGTTGACCGATGGCCGCTGAGTCCGGCGCGGGGATCTCGGTCCTCGCCGTCACCAACATCTTCCCGAACCCCCGCTCACCGTCGTCGGGGACCTTCGTCGAGCGGCAGGTCTTCGGGCTGCGCCGGGCCGGCATCGACGTCGAGGTGATGTTCGTCGACCGCGAGAGTGAAGGGATGGCCTCGTACCGCAGGGTGCCGGGCCGGGTGCGCAACGCCCTGGCCGGTGGCGCCCACGACCTCGTCCACGTGATGTACGGCGGGATCCTGGCCGACCTGGCGACCCGGGCGGCGACCGTGCCGACCGCCGTCTCGTTCTGCGGCTCCGACCTGGCGGGCGCCAAGCGGTCGGGCGTGGTCCGTGAGCTGACCGCCGGCTATGGCGTCCGGGCGTCGCACCGGGCGGCCAAGCGGGCCACGGGGGTCATCGTGAAGTCGGCGAACCTGCGCGACGCCCTGCCCGTCGGGGTCGATCCCGCCCGGGTGCGCATCATCCCCAACGGCGTCGACTTCGAGCGGTTCCGTCCGTTGCCCGGCGACGAGTGCCGCCGGCACCTCGGGTGGGCAGACGAGGGGTTCCACGTCGTGTTCCACGACCGGGGCGATCCCGACAAGCGTCTCGACCTGGCCACGGCGGCCTGCGACGAGCTGCGGCGTCGCGGGGTGCCCGTGCAGCTCCACCTGATGACCGCACTGGCCCACGACGAGGTGCCGCAGTGGCTGAACGCCGCGGACGTGCTGCTGCTGACGTCGCTGCACGAGGGGTCGCCCAACACGGTGAAGGAGGCCCTGGCCTGCGACCGGGCGGTGGTGTCCACCGACGTCGGCGACGTCCGCGAGCGCATCGCCGGCATCGACGGCTGCGGCATCGCCCGGCCCGAGCCCGGCGACCTGGCCGACAAGCTGG
>CAYTTL010000252.1:0-3950 GCA_964440725.1 uncultured Acidimicrobiales bacterium
ACGGCCGGAGCGACCGGGGCCTCGAGTGCCGTCTGAGCCGCCGCCTCGGCGGTGGTGGCAGCCACCTTCTCGGCCTCGGCGCGGTCACGCTCGCCCCTCGCCGTCGCCGCCTCGGCGGTGGCTTTCGCCGCCTCCGCGGTGGCTTTCGCCGCCTCCGCGGTGGCTTTCGCCGCCTCGGCTCGGGCCTTCGCCGCCTCGGTCGTGGCCCGGTCACGCTCGGCGGCGAGAGCCTCCGCCCGCCCGACCGCCTCCGCCGCCTCCTGGGTGGCCGACCGGCGGGCCCGGCGCTCCTCGGCCAGGGCAGCCGTCGCCCGGGCCAGCTCGGCGCGAGCGCCGGCCGCTGCCTCCTCGGCCCTACGAGCGACGCCTTCGGCGGTTCCCAGGCGCCGGCGGGCCTCGTCCTCGGCGCGCGCGTCGGCCACCCGCGCCCGCTCGTCGTCGGCCTGCCGGGCAAGGGCGCCGAGCTCGTCCTCCCAGCCGACGGGACGGGTCAGCAGCAACCAGCCGGCGGGACCCACCTCCTCCGTCGACACCTGCTCGGCCACCCGAGCCCGGAACTCCTCGTCGGCGTCGAGGGCCCGCCGGGCGGCCACCAGGGCCCGGGGGGGCAGCTTGGCGAAGTGGAGGAAAGGCCGGAGCGCGACCGGCGCGGCGCGGGCGGGGATGTCGGCCTCACCCGCCCTGGCCACGGCCACCGCGGCCTCCAGCGTGGGTCGTAGGAGAGTCTCGACCGGCGTCGGTCAGCCCCCCGACCGCTCGGGCGGGGACACTGAGTCTCCCGAAGCGACCGAGTCCCCCGTCGCGGCGTCCGCCGCCGGCGCGGCGGCGGGGTCAGCGGCGTCGGGCAGCACCTCGACGGCCCGGCCGGAGCCGCACCACCGGCACGACACGTTTTCGACCACCTCGTTGAGCACCTCGGGATCCTCCACCGACAGGTCACCGCTGAGCGAGTAGTGGTGATAGGCGCGCGTGCGTCGCGTGATCGTCACGTCGAACCGGGTCAGGTTCCCGCAGGCGGCGCAGCGGTAGCGGGTGGGAGACACGGTCACCCCATCGTAGGTCGTGTGGGGACCGCCCCGGTCCTTGCTAGGCGAACGTATGTTCGGTTATGGTCCGGCCCGTGCAACGGTTGTTCGACGACCAGCGGTCCTTCGACGATCTCGGTACCCCCCTCCACCAGGTCACCTTCTGTGTCGTCGACCTCGAGACCACCGGGGCGTCCCCCGCCACGTGTGCGATCACCGAGTTCGGCGCGGTCAAGGTCCGCGGCGGCGAGTGTCTGGGCACGTTCCAGACCCTGGTCAACCCGGGCGTGGCCATTCCTCCCGAGATCGTGGTGCTCACCGGGATCACCGACGTCATGGTCATCCCCGCCCCGCCCGTGCACACCGTCCTCGCCGCCTTCCTCGAGTTCGCCGGCGACGCCGTGCTGGTGGGCCACAACGTGCGCTTCGACATGAGCTTCCTGCAGGCAGCGGCGGCGGCGGGCGGCTACCCGCGGCTGACCAACCGGGTCGTCGACACCTGCGCCCTGGCCCGCCGCCTGGTGCGCGACGAGGTACCCAACTGCCGACTGTCCACCCTGGCCGAACGACTCCGCCTGGCCCACCGCCCCTGCCATCGGGCCCTCGACGACGCCCTGGCGACCGCCGATCTCCTCCACGCCCTGCTGGAGCGGGCCGGGAACCTGGGTGTGCTGGGTCTCGACGATCTCCTGGAGCTGCCCACCATCAGGGCCCATCCCCAGGTGGGCAAGCTCCGCCTCACCGCATCGCTCCCCCGCCGGCCGGGCGTCTACCTGTTCCGGGGCCTGGGGGGACGGGTGCTCTACGTCGGCAAGGCCACCGAGCTCCGCAGCCGGGTGCGGTCCTACTTCTCGGGCGACGAGCGGCGAAAGGTGGGCCAGCTGCTGCGGGAGACGGTGGCCATCGACCACATCGTGTGCCCGGGACCACTCGAGGCCGGAGTGCTCGAGGTGCGGCTCATCCACCAGCACCTTCCTCCCTTCAACCGCCGCTCGAAGCTGTGGCGGCGCTACGCCTACCTCAAGGTCACGCTCGACGAGCGGTTTCCCCGCCTCTCGGTGGTGCGCACGGCGCGCGACGACGGATGCCTCTACCTCGGTCCCCTACCGTCGGCCGGCGCGGCCCGTCAGGTGGCCGACGCCATCGAGTCGGCGGTTCCCATCCGCCGTTGCACGCTGCGGCCGACCCGGGTCCCGCGGGCGTGGCCGTGCAGCCCCGCCCAGCTCGGCGTGGCCACCTGCCCGTGCGCCGGCACCGTGAGCGAGGCCGACTACGACATCCTCGTGCGCCGGGTCGTCGCCGGCCTCACCGTGGAGCCCGCCCTCCTCCTCGAGCCCCTGCGCGACCGCATGAACGCCCTGGCCCGGGCCGAGCGCTTCGAGGAGGCGGCCGACGTGCGCGACCGGGCCGAGGCCCTGGCCCGGGCCCTGCACCGCCAGCGCCTGCTCGACCGCCTGCGCCGCGCCGGACGCATCGAGCTGTCGCTACCCGGCCGCCGCCTCGTGCTGGCCCGCGGCCGCCTGGTCGACGACCCCGGCTCGCTGTTCTTCCCGGCACCCGACGACGACGCGAACGTCGACGCTCCCCTTCCCCGCGATCTGGTCGACGAGTTGGCGTGCGTCGCCTCCTGGCTCGACGCCGAGGCCGACCGGGTCCGCCTCGTGCACTGCGACGGTGAGCTGGCATCATGCCTGCCGGCCATCCCCCGCCTCACTCCGGCGAAGGCACGGAGACCGCGGAAGTGACCGGTCGGGCGCTCAGGCCGATGCCGCCCGGGCCTGCGACACCGCCACCAGGCGGTCGAGCACGGCGGCGGCACGGCCGTCGTCGACCGCGGCCACCGCCAGAACCAGTCCCCCGGCGAGGTCGTCGGCGAGCCCGGCGGCCACGAGGCCGGCCGCGGCATTCAGCACCACGATGTCGCGGAAGGCGCCGGGGCGTCCCTCGCACACCTCGCGGGTGATCGCCGCGTTGGTGGCCACATCGCCGCCCCGGAGGGCGGAGGGCTCCGCCCGGGGGATCCCGAGGGCGACGGGATCGACGACATAGGTCGTCACCTCGCCGTCCCGCAGCTCGACGACCGTCGAGGTCGTGGTCGTGGTCAGCTCGTCGAGGCCGTCGTGGCCGTAGACGACCAAGGCCCGTTCGGCACCGCTGGCCGCCAGCACGCCGACCATGGTGTCGGCCATCCGGGCGTCACTGACACCCAGCACCTGACGCCGGACCCGTCCCGGGTTGGCGAGGGGACCGAGGAAGTTGAACACGGTGGGGACGCCGAGCTCGCGCCGGGTGGGCCCGGCGTGGCGGAGGGCGGCATGGAACCGGGGGGCGAAGCAGAAGCCCATCCCCGCCTCCTGCACGCACGCGGCGACGTCGGCCGGGCCCAGGTCGATGGCGACCCCCAGCTCTTCGAGAACGTCGGCTGACCCGCAGGCCGACGTGGCGGCCCGGTTCCCGTGCTTGCAGACGGGCGCCCCCGCCCCGGCCACGACGAGGGCGGCCACCGTGGAGACGTTGATGCTGTTGCTGCGGTCGCCGCCGGTGCCGCAGGTGTCGACCACCTGCACGCCCGGGGGGATGGGGACGACCTCGGCGAAGGCGAGCATGGTCGCCAGCAGGCCGGTCATCTCCTCGACCGTCTCGCCCTTCATCCGCAGGGCCACGCAGAAGGCGGCGATCTGGGCCGGGCTGGCCCCGCCCTCGAGGATGTCGGCCATCGCCGCGGCGGCGTCGGCCGCGCTCAGATCACCACCCCCGGTGAGGGTGCCGAGTACGGCCCGCCACCCGCCGATGTCAGTCAGACGGTCGCCGCCCGGGTCCCCGCTCAGAGGGCCGCTCGGGCCCGGGTCCCCGCTCAGAGGGCCGCTCGGGCCCGGGTCCCCGCTCAGAGGGCCGCTCGGGCCCGGGTCCCCGCTCAGAGGGCCG
>CAYTTL010000253.1:0-3911 GCA_964440725.1 uncultured Acidimicrobiales bacterium
TAGGAGTAGATGTTGTTCCACACCGTCCTGAAGTGGCTGGGAATCGTGTAGGTCGCCGACCGGCTCGCGTCGTCGGTGTCGGTGAAGGTCTGGAACGCGATGGTGTCATTGCTCGCGCTGGCCTGGTGGTTGCGCTGCAACACGTAGTACGAGGTCGCGCTGACGCTCCTGTAGTACGTCACGACGGTGGTGAGCCTGGAATTCTGCGGCACGTTGACGCCCGTGACGTAACAGCCTCCAGTCGACGTCGTCAAGGATCCTGCCAAGTTGCCGTCGTAGTCGACCGCAGCGTCGTTGTTCGCCGGCGCCAGGTCGGCGGCGTCGATCGCCAGCCAACCCGTCTTGACGGTGGAGTAGGTGAAGCTGGTGTCGGTGACGGCGATGGCCGTGCCGCTGAGCACCAGGGTGGCGACCACCCCGATGACGATGCCGGTGACGGGGTGCATGTTGCGGATGCGCCTGAACATGGTGGGGTCCTCCCTGGCGTGGAACTGGACCCCCATGCTCGTCCCCGTGGCGGAGGATTGCTCGGGCGGTGACTATGCAAACCTCACCCGTTGCTAGGCCACCGGGCGGCGGCGGCCCCGGGTGTTCTGGCGGGGCCCGTGGCTCCGGCGGTTGTTGGAGGCGGGACGGACGCGAGAAGGTGCCGGCCGGGCCTGGTTGGGCACCGGCGTGCGCCCCTCGATGCCTGCCGCCGGGCCGCGGTGGTCGAGGCGCTGCGGGAACCCGAGGGCCCGCTGCATGGCTCGCACCGACGACCGGTGCTCGGCGCCGACCAGGGAGACCACGGTTCCGGAGGCGCCGGCCCGGCCGGTACGGCCCGAGCGGTGCACGTAGTCCTTGTGGTCGCCCGGCGGGTCGAAGTGGACGACGCAGGGCACGCTGTCGACGTGGATCCCCCGGGCGGCCACGTCGGTGGCCACCAGGGCCTCGGCGGAACCGTTGGTGAAGGCGGCGAGGGCCCTGTCGCGCTGTGACTGGCTGCGGCTGCCGTGGATGACGACGGCCCGGACGCCGGCACGGGCCAACTGGCCGGTGAGGCGGTCGGCGCCGTGGCGGGTTCGGCAGAACACGATGGCCCGCTGGTGGTGCTCGACCAGTTCCACGGTCATCGCCACCCGCTGGGCCCGGTCGGCCTGCCAGAAGATGTGCTCGACGTCCTCGGGAGCGGTCTCACCGGCGACGTCATGGCGCCGCGGCTGGCGCTGGTACCGGCGGACGAGCACGTCGATGTCGCCGTCGAGGGTGGCCGAGTACAGCAGGGTCTGGCGGTCGGGCCGGGCGGCGTCGAGGATGCGGCGCACCGCGGGCAGGAACCCCATGTCGGCCATGCGGTCGGCCTCGTCGACCACCACGACATCGACGGCGTCGAGGCGGAGGTCGCCCTGGGCGACCAGGTCCTCGAGGCGCCCGGGCGTGGCCACCACGATGTCGACACCCTTGCGCAGGACCCGTGCCTGGGCCGGGTAGGAGGTGCCGCCGTACACCGCGGTGACGCTGCGGTTGCGGCTGGCGGCGAGAGGGGCGATCTCACGCTGGACCTGGGAGCACAGCTCGCGGGTGGGAACGAGGACCAGGCCCTTGGGCCGACGGGGCTGGGCCTGTCCGGTGCGCAGGGCCAGCGCCAGCCCGAAGGCCAGGGTCTTGCCCGAGCCGGTGGGGGCGCAGCCACACACGTCGTGGCCGGCCAGGGCGTCGGGGAGGCTGGCGGCCTGGACGGGGAACGGGCTGGTGACGCCCTTGCGGGCGAGAAGGGTGACGAGGTCGGCGGGCACGCCGATATCGGCGAAGGACAGGGGCACGTTGGAAACTCCGATCGAGGGGACGCACAGGCCGACTCGAGGAGATTCCCGGTGACCCCATCGGCCCGCTACCCCCGTATGAGGGGAAGGACCGACGATTCGCCGGACGAACGCCGGCGGCACCTCATTGTAGCCGATGCGTGACGACCACCGTCACTCGACGGTGAGGCGCCCCATCAGCTCGGCCTTCTGCTCCTCGAACTCGTCGTAGGACATGCCGCCGTCATCGAAGCGTTGGTGCAGGGCCCCGATGGCCTCCAGCAGCCTGGCCGTGGCGGCCTCGCCGTTCGCCGCCGACACCTCGGTGACGACCGCTTCGTCGCCTTCGCCCTCGACCGCACCCTCGGGGAGCTCGGCGCCCTTGTTCTGGCGGGCGTCACGCTTGGCGGCCGCCTTCTCCTTCTTCGCGCGCTCCCGATCCCGCTTGCCGAAGCTGGCCCGCCGCCCGCTCAGCGGGCGCTCCCGTCAACCTGACCGTGTGTACCCACGGATGTGGTCGCACCGACGGGCGAGCTCCCACGATGGCCTTCGACAATGTTGACCACGAGCGTCTCCTGCGATCGACGAGTGGAGTCGGGTTTGACTTCTCGCTCCGCCCATCCTACCGGGTCGATGCCACTTCCCGGCCAGGAGGGGGAGATCGTCAGGGTGCGCCTCGGTCGGCGGCCCGGGCCCGTAGTGCCCGCTCGACGTTGTCCTTTCCCTCGATGAGGATCCGCCGCACCGGGCCGGGCAGGCCGTCGCCGACCAGCGCGGCGTCGACCGCGGCGACCACCTCGTCGTCGACCAGGGTGGACGGGAAGAGGCCGCTGATCAGGTCGAGGGCCTCTTCCCGGGGCCTCTCCTCCCAGAGGCGGCCGAGCTCGGCGAAGTACGGCTCCACCCACGGTCGCACCAGATCCTCCTGGCCGTAGTCGGCGAACCCGCCGCAGATGGCCCGGACCTGGGCCAGGCTCACCTCGCCCCCGTGGAGGCGCTCCCATGCGTCGGCCTTGGCCTCGGGCGTGGGCCGGGCGGCCCGGCGGGTGGCGGCCCGGCGCTCCCCGATGTCGGTGGGGTCGCGCTGGAGCTCGGCGTCGATCACGGCGCCGTCGTCGTCGGCGGCGTTTGCGGCCAGCACCCACACGACGGCCCAGCGCAGGTCGGTGTCGACCACCAGCCCGGGGATCTCGGCCGCACCCTCGAGGAGGGAGCGGGCCCGGGCCAGGTCGTCGGCGCCGTCGATGGTGCCCAGCCAGTGGCGGGCCCAGATGAGCTGGCGGTCACTGCCCGGCGGGGCCGCCTGCAACCGCTCCCATGCCGCGTCAGCCAGCGTGCGTCGCGCCTCGGTGCGGTTGGCGGGGTCGCCGTAGGCGTTGACGGCGACGCTCGCCTGCCCGAGGAGGCGACCGAGCACCGTGTCGTCCTCCTCCTCGGCGACGTGGGTCACCACCAGATCGACGAAGCGTCGGGTGGGCAGCTCGGCGTCGCGCACCATGTCCCAGGTGGCCGCCCAGCACAGGTTGCGGGCCAATGGGTCGGCGATGCTCCCGAGGTGGGCGTGCAGTGTGGCCAGACTGCGTTCGTCGAGCCGCACCTTGGCATAGGTGAGGTCGCCGTCGTTGATCAGGAGCAGGTCGGGCTGCGGCCGGCCGGCCAGGTCGGCAAGCTCGGTGCGCGGCCCGACGACATCGACGGCCATCTGCGACTCGCGCAGGAGGCTTCCGTCGACGAGGGAGTAGAAGCCCAGCGCCAGCCGGTGGGTGCGCAGGGTGGGCTGGTCGGCGACGGCCTCCTGGACGACGTGGAAGAAGCGGTAGGTCCCGTCGTCGTCGAGCTCGAAATCGGGCTTGAGGGTGTTGATGCCCGCCGTTTCCAGCCACTCCTTCGACCAGGAGCCCAGGTCGCGGCCACTGACCTCGGTGAGAGCGGCCAGGAGGTCTCCCAGCTCGGCGTTGCCCCACTCGTGCTCGACGAAGTAGCGCTGCACCCCGGTGCGGAAGGCGTCGGCCCCCACGCAGGCCACCAGCTGGCGGAGCACCGAGGCGCCCTTGGAGTAGGTGATGCGGTCGAAGTGGAGGCGCACGGCGTCGGTGTCGACGATGTCGGCGGAGATGGGATGGGTGG
>CAYTTL010000254.1:0-3908 GCA_964440725.1 uncultured Acidimicrobiales bacterium
TCCCGGGCGAGGACGACTACGCCCCGTGCATCGACCTCGACGACCCCATCTACGGCGTCACCGACGACGACTTCAGCTACTCCGGCTGACGCGCCAAGGCCGTTGTGGTGTTCGGTGACGAGGAGTTAGCTTCCGGTCGTGCCCGGAGGCCGGACGTGGCGGGAGTGGTCGAAGTGGGGAAGTGTCCGGAAGGGCGGGACCTGGGACCGCAATCTGGCGCCGTTCCTCGAACCCGGAGAGCGCGTAAAGCATGCGTTCCGGGCCACGTCGGGACCGCGTGGAACGAGGTGGTTGTCCGTCCGGAACGCCAACTCGCTCCTGGGCGCGGCGGTCGGGCTCAGGAACTACGTGGTCGCCGTGACGGACAGAGCCGTGGTCATCCTCCGCACCAGCCGTGTGCGGTTCATTCCGATCCCCAACGGGGTGATCATGCGCCTCCCGCGGGCCACCAGGCTCGGCCCGTTCGCCGGAAACGGCGACATAACCGTCGGCGGTATCCAGATGTATGTCTGGGACCTCTCCGACCTGCTGGCCGTGCAAGCCGCTGACAACGAGATCGGCTACGAGTGCCCGGCGCCGCCGTCGCCCTGGTGGTGAGCGGGTCGGACACGACACACCTGGAGTGGACGACAATTTGGAGCGGACAACAATGGAGCGGACGACGGGATTCGAACCCGCGACCCTCACCTTGGCAAGGTGATGCTCTACCAGCTGAGCTACGTCCGCAGTGGCCCCAACCTAGCAACGCTGGCGCGACGACAGGTCAACGCCCGGTGTGGCCGAACCCTCCCCGACCCCGCTCCGACCCGGGAAGGTCGTCGACCACGCCGAACGCCACCTCCTCGACCTTCATGAGCACCAGTTGGGCTATCCGGTCGCCCCGTTGCACCCGATAGGTCTCCGTCGGGTCGGTGTTCACGAGCAGGACCCGCAACTCGTCCCGGTAGCCGGCGTCGATGAGCCCGGGGGTGTTGAGGCAGGTGACGCCGTGGCGCAGGGCCAGGCCACTGCGGGGCAGCACGAAGCCGGCCCAGCCGAGGGGGATGGCCACGGCCACGCCCGTGGGAACGATGGCCCGGCCCCCGCCCGCGGCCAGGGACACATCGACCCGGGCGACCAGATCGGCTCCCGCGTCGCCCGCCCGGGCATAGGCGGGAACGGCCAGATCGCCGTCGAGTCGGACCAGGGGGACCTCGAGCATGTCGGGGCAGCCTACGATCGCCGGTCGTGCTCGTGTGGATGGACCTGGAGATGACCGGACTCGACCCGGCGACCCACGTGATCGTGGAGATCGCCACCATGGTCACCGACGACGACCTGGCGATCGTGGCCGAAGGGCCCGACCTGGTCGTCCACCAGCCCGACACGGCGATGGCCGCCATGGACGCCGTCGTCCGCAAGATGCACGGGCGCAGCGGCCTCACCGACGCCATCGCCGCCTCGACCGTGTCGCTGGCCGATGCCGGCGCGGCGACGCTCGAGTTCATCAAGGCCCACGTGGCCGAGCCCCGCACCGTTCCCCTCTGCGGAAACTCCATCGCCACCGACCGCCGGTTCCTCGCCGCATTCCTTCCCGACATCGAACAGTGGCTCCACTACCGGTCGATCGACGTCTCCACGGTGAAGGAGCTGTGCCGGCGCTGGTACCCCGACGCCTATGCCGCCGCCCCTACCAAGGCCGGCTCCCACCGGGCCCTCGACGACATCAGGGAGAGCATCGCCGAGCTCCGGTACTACCGCGAGACGATCTTCGCACCGCCGCCGGCCGCCACCGAGGGGGCTGCCACCGAGGGGACGGCCACCGACGGGGACCCCGCCGCGGCGGCGCCCTCCGGCGGATAGACACGTCGCCGTGGCAAACCGGTGGCCGTTCCTCGATCACCGCGGGCCGGTCGCCTTTGCCCACCGAGGCGGTGCCGGCGACTGGCCCGAGAACACCATGGCCGCCTTCGAGAACGCCGTGAGCCTGGGCTACCGCTACCTCGAGACCGATGTCCACGTCACCGCCGACGGCATGTTGGTGGCCTTCCACGACGACATCCTCGACCGGGTGACCGACCGTCGCGGCCGCATCGCCGAGCTGGCGTGGTCCGACGTCGGCGCCGCCCGGGTCGACGGCCACGCCATCCCGCTGCTGGCCGAGATCCTCGACACCTGGCCCGACGTGCGGGTGAACGTCGACGCCAAGCACGACGCCGCCGTCGAGCCCCTGGTCGCCGTCCTCGACCGCACGGCGGCGCACGACCGCGTGTGCGTGGCCGCCTTCTCCGATCGACGGCTGGCCCGGTTCCGTCGCCTGAGTGGCGGACGGGTCTGCACCGCCGCCGGGCCCGCCGACATCGCCCGCCTGCGTCTCGCCTCGTTCGGATCTCCCGCGGGACGCGTGGCCGGGGCCTGTGCCCAGGTGCCGGTGCGCTTCGGGCGGGTGCGGATCGTGGACGCCACCTTCGTCCGGGCGGCCCACCGCCGGGGCATTCCGGTGCACGTGTGGACGATCGACGATCCCACCGAGATGGAACGCCTCCTCGACCTCGGCGTCGACGGGATCATGACCGACCGGCCCGCGGCCCTGAAGGACGTCCTGCAGGCCAGGGACCAATGGGTGCCCTGACGCCACGCGGCTGAACTCCCCGTCACACCCCGTCGGTAGCCTCGACGAGGTGGACATGGAGGTGCGCCTCACGGCCGAGCAGCAGGCGATCGTCGATGACGAGGCCGGGCGGGTCCTGTTCACGGGCGGGCCGGCGACGGGCAAGACCGTCAGCCTCGTGGCCCGGTACCTGCGCCTGGTGAGCCGCCATCCGCCGTCGGCGGTGCGCGTGCTGTGTCCTTCCCGCGCCAGGGCCCGTCGGTTCCTCCACGCCGTGTTGCCCCACCTCGCCGGGGGCTTCGACTCCCTACCCATCACCACGCCATGGGGACTGGCTCACGACCTGCTCAGGAGCGAGGATGGCGGGCCGGCGCTCGTCACCGGAGCCGACCAGCAGGAAGAGGTGGCTGCCCTGCTGGCGGCCGAGGGGCCCTCCCGGTGGCCGTCGGCGGCCCACCTGGTCGGTCGCCGGGCCTTCACCGCGGAGGTGGCCGCCGCCGTGGTCGACCTCCAGTCCGCGAACCTGTCCGACGAGGAGGTCCTCGCCAGGGCCGACGCGGCCGGCCAACGGGCCCGCTGGGCCGACTTGGTGGGCTTCGCCGCCCGGTACCGGTCGGCCCTGGCCGGCAAGGGCCTGATCGACGTCGCCGGCCTGCTGGTCGAGGGCGCCCGGCTGCTCGACCGGTCGGGGCCGGCGACGCCGTTCGTCCACGTTCTCGTCGACGACGCCCACCGGTCCACTCCCGCCACCGCCCATCTGATCGCCCGCCTGGTCGCCGGCGGTGCCCAGGTGACGGCAGCCACCGACATCGAGGCGGTGGTCGCCCCGGTCGACCCGTGGTCCGGGCTGGCGACGACCGATGTCGCTCCCTCCCGGTTGACGACCGCCTTCAACGACCCCAGGCCCGAGCTCGTCATGTGCGCCCACCCCTCGGTGGAAGGCGAGGCCGTGGCCGGCGAGCTGCTCGCCGCTCACGGCGAGGGTGTCGCCTGGTCCGACATGGCCGTGCTCGTGCGCTCAGCCGCCGGGCCCCGCGCCCGGTCGATCGCCCGGGCCCTCGCCCGCCACGGCATCCCCGCCGGGCCCGTCGCCCGTGCGGGCGACGACGAGCCGGTGGTGCGAGCCGTCCTCGACGTCCTCCGGTGGGTGGGCGGCGACGGCGCCGCCCTCGAGCGCCTGGTGGCCTCGCCCGTCGCCGGCCTCGATCCCGCCGAGGTCCGGACCGTTCGTCGCCAGGCGTTCGCCCGGGGAATTCCCCTCGAGGCCCACCCCCGCCTGGCCGGCCTGGCCCGGCTGCGGGCCGACCTGGTGGCCCGG
>CAYTTL010000255.1:0-3871 GCA_964440725.1 uncultured Acidimicrobiales bacterium
AGCGCCATCACCGCACCCGACGGGGCTCCGGCGTGGAGCCCGGCCGTGTCGTTCCCCGGCCGGCCGATCGGCCCCGGGGCCGGCCAGGCGGTGACCGCCCAAGGACCGGGCAACGTGCTGTGGGCGTCGGCCGACGCCATGGTCCTGCGAGCCGACGCCGTCGCCGCGGCCGGGGGCTTCGACCCCGCCTACGAGGGGCCCCTCGACGACCTCGATCTCGGGTGGCGTCTCTGGCTCGGCGGCCACCGCGTGGCGCTCGTGCCGTCGTCGTCGGTGCAGCGCGTGGCGCCCGCGCCTCCCGACGATCCCCACAGCCGCTTCCTCCACGAGCGCAACGTCCTGTTCACCGTGTTCAAGAACTACGAGGACGCCAGCCTGGCCGTCGCCCTGCCGGCAGCACTCGCCCTCGGCATCCACGGGGCGGCGGGGGCCGGGCACGACGCCGCCCCCTCGGCCGGGGCCGTCCCGTCGCCCCCGTCGGCCGAACTGGCCGCGTCGGCGAAGGCCGTCGATGCCTTCGTGCGCGCCCTCCCCGACCTGCTGGAGGTTCGTCGCCGTGTCCAGGCCGGGCGCACACGGTCCGACGTCGAGTTGCTCCCGCTGCTCGAGCCACCCGCAGGGCCGGCCGGCGACGGCGAGCGCCTCACACCCGAGGTCGCGGTGGGCGAGGCGCTCGGGGCGCGCGGCCAGTTCGGTGCCCGCCGCCGGATCGTCGTGGCCACGTGTGACGCCATCACCCCGAAGATGGCGGGCCCCGCCATCCGGGCATGGCAGATCGCCGGGGCCCTGGCCGCCGAGCACGACGTGGCGCTGGTGACCACCGGGCTGGCCACGCTCTCCGACCCCCGTTTCGCGGTCAGCGTGGTCGACGATCGTCGGCTGGCCGAGCTGGAGCGCTGGTGCGACATCTTCGTCTTCCAGGGATGGGTGATCACCGGGCGATCCTTCCTGCTGAAGTCGCCCAAGGTCCTGGTGGCCGACATCTACGACCCCATGCACCTCGAGCAACTGGAGCAGGGGCGCGACGAGAGCGAGGAGGTCCGCCGCCGGAACGTCCGCAACGCCGCCGAGGTGCTCAACGAACAGCTCCTGCGCGGCGACTTCTTCGTGTGCGCCAACTCCAAGCAGCGCGACTTCTGGCTGGGCCACCTGGCCGCCCTGGGTCGAATCAACACCCACACCTACGACGAGGACCCCAGCCTCGAGTCCCTCATCTCGATCGTCCCGTTCGGCATCTCCGACGCTCCTCCCGAGCACCGCCGGCCGGCGGTGAAGGGCGTGACCCCGGGAATCGCCCGTGACGACAAGCTGATCCTGTGGGGCGGCGGCATCTACAACTGGTTCGACCCGCTGACGCTGCTGCGCGCCGTCGACCGGCTGCGTCATCGCCAGCCCGCCGTCCGGCTGCTGTTCATGGGCCTACGCCACCCGAACCCCGAGATTCCGGAGATGCGCATGGCGACGGCCACCCGCGCCCTGGCCGACGAGCTCGGCCTCACCGGCACCCACGTCTTCTTCAACGAGGGCTGGGTGCCCTACGACGACCGCCAGAACTACCTCCTCGAGGCCGACATCGGTGTCAGCACCCATCTGGCCCACCTGGAGACGGCGCTCTCCTCCCGCACCCGGATCCTCGACTACCTCTGGGCGTCCCTGCCGGTGGTGGCCACCGAAGGCGACGTCCTGGCCGCCATGGTCGACGAGCGGGGCCTGGGCATCACCGTGCCACCGGGCGACGTCGACGCCCTGGAGGCGGCGTTGTTCCGCCTCCTCGACGACGAGGGGTTCCGCAAGACGTGCCGGGAGAACGCCGCCGCTCTCGCGCCCGACCTGGCGTGGTCGAGCGTCCTGCGACCTCTGGTCGAGTTCTGCCGCCGGCCGCGGCGGGCGCCGGACCTGCTCGACCCGTCGGCCGCCGAGCAGCGGCCCCGCCTGGTCCGCGCGCCGAAGCTGTCAGGCTGGCGCGCCGACCTGCAGATCGGTGCCGACTACCTCCGCGAGGGTGGGCTGGCGCTTCTCGCCGCCAAGGTGTGGAGCCGGGTACGCCGGCACGCCCGCTGAACGGCCCGAGCCGGCCCCCCCAGGTCGGCGTCGTCGTCGTCAACTACAACGGGGGCGACCTCACCCTCCGCTGCCTCCGCAGCGTCCTGCGATCCCACTGGCCCGCGGACGCCCTCCGCGTGGTGCTCGTCGACAACGGGTCGCACGACGGGATGGCGGCGAGAGTGCGACGGGAGCTGCCCACCGTCGAGGTGATCGACCCCGGACGCAATCTCGGGTTCGCGGGCGGCTGCAATGTGGGCCTGCAACGGCTGGCGGCGGCGGAGTACGTCGCCCTGCTCAACAACGACGCGCACGTCGACCCGGCCTGGCTGCGGCCGTTGGTCGAGGCCCTGGAGTCCGACCCGACGGTGGGAGCGGCGTGCCCGAAGATCCTGTTCGACGACGTGTTCGTGGAGCTGTCCATCCGTCCCGCCACGGTCCGGGGAGCCGGTACCGCCGACCGTCGTTCGTCCGGCGTCGCCCTCGGCGGTGTGCGGGCCGCCGGCGCCGCGCCTTCCCGGGCGGTCCAGCTGGTCTCCGGGTTCTGGGGAACCGAGCGCCTCCCCCCCCATGGCGAGCCATACCGGTGGACCAAGGGTGAGGCCCTCCTGCGGGTGGCGACCCGCACCGACGGCACCCTTCCCGCCTGCTCGTTGCGACTCTGGTCGAGCGGCGAACGCGCCGTGGTGATCACGTCGGGCGACGCGTCGGAGGAGCTCGTCGTGGGCCCGGAGCCCGCCTGGTCCGACGTACGCCTCGGGGGCCCGGCCGTCGACGTGGTCAACAACGCCGGCTCCGAACTCGTGGTCGACGGCTACGGAGCCGACCGCGGGTACCAGGAACGCGACGTCGGCCAGTACGAGCGCACCGCTGAGGTGTTCGCGTGGTGCGGCGCCGCCGTACTCCTGTCGCGCCGTTACGTGGAGGCGGTGGGGATGTTCGCCGAACGCTTCTTCCTGTACTACGAGGACTTCGACCTGTCATGGCGGGGACGGGCCCAGGGCTGGTCGTACCTCTACGTGCCGGGCCCGCCGGTGCGCCACGTGCATTCGGCGGCGACGGTGGCGGGGTCGCGCCTGCACGACCACTACTCGGAGCGCAACCGCCTCCTCACCCTCACCCGCAATGCCCCCGGGCGCCTCGTCGTGACCGCCGCCGGCCGGCATCTGTGGGACACCGCCCGCTACGCCCGCCGGGACGTTGTGGTACCCATGACCCGCCGCCAGCCCGCCTCGTGGGAGACGGTGCGGCGGCGGTCGGGCGCCTTCGCCGCCTACCTGGCCGCACTCGCCCCGACGCTGCCCGAGCGCCGACAGATCCGCCGCCGCCAGAAGGTCCCCGACGCCGACGTGCTGCGCTGGGCGACGTCCCCGTGAGCGGCCGACCCGAGGCCGTTCGGCGGGGGCATCAGGCGGCCCGGCGGTAGGCTCGGCGGTGATGGAGGCTTCCGGTGACGCAGAGGTTCCCGGTGAGACCGGGCGCCCGCTGGGCACCCGCCGGCCGGAGACGACGCTCGACGACCTCGACCGCCGCCTGGCCGGGTTGGAGCGCGGGCTCGAGCGTCTGACGGCGAACCTGCAGGCGGTGTCCGACTCGGTGGAGACCACCGTGGCCGGCGTCGTGGCCGACGAGGTGAAGGCTGCCGCCGCCGACCTCCGTCACACCATGAGCGAGCTGGGCCGCATCCTCGTGCGCGATGTCGGAAAGCTGCCGCAGATGCTCGCTCAGCACCGCAAGGAGATCGTCGCCGAGCTCACCAAGGTCGTCGCCGCCGCGCCGGCGCCGGTGAGGACGACTCCGGTACCGCCCGCCCCGCCCGGGCCGTTCA
>CAYTTL010000256.1:0-867 GCA_964440725.1 uncultured Acidimicrobiales bacterium
TCCGGGTGCAGGGTCGCGGCGCAGCCGGTCCCCGCGGCGGCACGCCTGGCGACCTCTACGTGCACCTGCGGGTGCGGCCCCACGAGCGGTTCACCCGCCAGGGCAACGACCTGGTCGACGTGCTGCACGTTCCCCTCACCCAGGCGGCCCTCGGCGCCCACTTCCGGTACGAGGCGCTCGACGGCACCGAGGACCTGGTGATCCCGAGAAACACCCAGAACGGCCGGGTGTTCCGGCTCCGGGGCCGGGGGGTGCCCCACGTCGACGGACGGGGACGGGGCGACCTGCTGGTACAGGTCGTCGTCGACACCCCCGACGACCTCTCCCGGGAGCAGGAAGAGCTGTTGCGCCGCCTGGCCGCCGAGCGCGGCGAGGAGGTCGCTCCTCCCGACAGCAGCCTCCTGGGCCGGATCCGCTCGGCCTTCAAGTAGAGGCGATGGCGGGCCCGCCACCCCGCTCAGGGGGCCGCTCGGGCCCGGCATCCCGCTCAGGGGGCCGCTCGGGCCCGGCACCCCGGGCGGTTCGGGCCCACGCCTTCGTCGTCGACCTCGAGCGGCCCGCCCTCGACGCGGCCGATCGTCACCACCTCGAGCGGGTGTTGCGCCTGCGGCCCGGCGACATCGTCACCGTGGGCGACGGGGTCGGCCGGTGGCGGCACTGCCGCTTCGGCCCGGAGCTCGATCCCATCGACGAGCCCGTCACCGACGCCCGGCCCTCGCCCGAGGTCACGGTGGCGTTCGCCCTCGTCAAGGGCGAGCGTCCGGAGTGGGCCGTGCAGAAGCTCACCGAGTTGGGCGTCGACCGCATCGTCGCCTTCGCCGCCGACCGCTCGGTGGTGCGCTGGGACCCGGACAAGGCGGCCAAGGC
>CAYTTL010000256.1:877-3860 GCA_964440725.1 uncultured Acidimicrobiales bacterium
GGTGGCCCGCGAGGCGGCGATGCAGTGCCGGCGCACGTGGCTGCCCGAGGTGGAGACGCCGACCGACTTCGCCGAGGTGGCCGGCCGCCCCGGTGCGGTCCTGGCCCATCCCGACGGAGAGCCCCCCTGGCTGGCCGAGGGTCCCGTGCTCGTCGGCCCCGAGGGGGGCTGGTCCCCCGACGAAGAAGACCTCCCGCTTCCCCGGATGGCCCTCGGGGGGCACGTCCTACGGTCGGAGACGGCGGCGGTGGCGGCCGCCGCCCTGCTCGGCGCCCTGCGGGCCGGGTCGGTCGTCGTCGTTCCCCGGGCCGACAGGGCGTGATCGGCCCGGCGCGCGCCGGGCGGTTGGGCGTACACTGTGGGTTGTCGGCCCCCCAGTGTCGGGGGGACGGTCGGGCGTTGAAGGGGGGCCGGATGAGCGACCAGACGGGTGCGCCGGCGCCGGGCTATGCGCGGCGCGTCGGCGAGCGTCTGCGGGCGATCCGGCGCCAGAAGGGCGTGTCGCTGCAGGACGTCGAGGCGTCGTCGTCCCAGGAGTTCAAGGCGTCGGTGCTCGGTGCCTACGAGCGGGGAGAGCGGGTGATCTCCGTGCCCCGCCTCCAGCGCCTGGCCCGCCTCTACGCCGTGCCCGTCGACCAGCTCCTTCCGCCCAACTCCGACGCCGCCCCGGGGACGGCCGGCGGCGTCGACGGCGCCACGCCGTCGCACGGCAGGAGCGTCGCCGGCACGTCCGACAAGATCACCTTCGACCTGGCCCGGTTCAGCGAGATCCATGATCCGCAGCTGGAGATGGTGCACCGGTACCTGCAGGCCATCATGGTCCAGCGCCAGGACTTCAACGGCCGGGTGCTCACCATCCGCGGCGACGACATCCGGGCGATCGCCGGCCTCTTCGGTGTCGACCCGAGCGAGCTCACCCGCCGCCTCGACGACCAGCATCTCCGGGTCCGCGCCGGCGCCAGCATGGTCAACGCCTAGAGCATCGGGCGGGGCTGCTGCTAGACGTCGGGTAGGGAGAACACCTGGCCGGGAAAGACGAGGTCGGGGTTGTCGGGATCGGCCAGCTCCACCCGGTTGGCCTCGATGAGCAGTCGCCAGTAGGGGACGATCTCGGCGTCGGCGGGCGGACGGCCCCATGCCCGCGCCAACACCTCGTCGGCGATCGACCAGAAGCACTCGCCGGAGCGGACCGTCCAGGTGGCCCACGGTGCCTCGGCGGACTCCGGGAGCGCCGGCGCCGCGGACGGCGGCACCGGTATCGACGACGGGGCTTCGGGTACCGGTGGGGGTGAAGGTGCCGCTGCGGGTGCAACGGATGTCGGGGGTGGGTCGCCGCTCGGTGTCACCAGGTGCATGGTGACCGTGACCGGCGGCCCCACGCCGGCCGGCACCGATGCCGACACGGGCACCGATGTGGGCGCCACCAGGGCTGTTGCGCCGGCTCCGGCCACGGGGCCGGCAGAGATTCCTACGGCCACCGTGGTGGCCACCAGGCGGCGGAGGGGGACCACGGTGAGGCGGTCGACCACCGCCGACAGCCGGCGCGCCGACACCAGGCGAAGACCCACCCCCACGGCGGTGACGACCAGTACGTACCAGGCGGCGACGAGGCCCAGCAGGCGCACGACGGCGAAGGCGATCACGACGGCGTCGCGCTCCTCGGCCCAATGCGGCCAGTGCGACGGCGATCCGAGCGGTGGTCCGGGCAGGGCACCCGCGGCGGCGTGGAGGGCGAGGACGGCACCGCCCGACAGCGCCAGCCAGGCGCCCACGGCGGCGGCCCGCCGGCGCCGGGAGGGGGGCGGCGCCGGCGACCCGATCGAGTCGGTCATCGCCCGCTCCGGGGCGGGACCGGAAGGATGACGGGCGCGCCTCCACCCCGTTCGACGGCCACCCGAGGGCAGCCGTCGCCGGCGTCCGCCGCCCGGATGGCGAACCCGCCCTCGACCCTGCCGGCCGGCTGGGCGACGAGGTCGTGACCCGCCTGTGCCCACTCGGCGAACACGAAGACGTCGCCGGTGGCGGGGCGCAACAGGGCAAGGGTCGCGCGGCCCGAGCACAGCCAGTCGGCGGTGGCCACCCGGTCACCGGGCTGGCCCACCGTCCACCGCCGGTCGTTGGTGACCACGGCGCCGTCGACCCAGTTCATGCCCTCGGGGCATCCGTCGGCGTCGGTATCGGCAGCCAGGGCCGTCGGGACAGCGGGGCATGCCGCAGGAGGTGCGGTGATCGCGGGTGCGGGCGCCGCCGCCGCGCTGTCGGTAGGGGCGGCGGCTGTGGTCCCGACCCCGGGAAGAGCGGAGCCGGAGCCGGCGCCGGGGACCGGTTCCGGCGGCGGAGCCGTCGACTGGCGCACGCCGAGGACGGCAACGGCGACGACACCGGCCAGACCAGCGGCCACCACGACCCGTCGGCCACGCCGGCGCCGGCGAAGTGGGGCCGGGCGGGCCGGAGCCGGCAGAGGCCCGAGCGCGCTCCGACGCAGTTGTTCCAGCGTCGGTGCTTCCGGTGCGGTGCTGTCGTCGGCTCCGTCGGAGCTCGCGGGTCGTTCCGGCTCGATCCGCCGGGGCAGGCGCGCGTCGGGCACGGCGACGCCCACGGCCTCAGCGAGCGCACGTGCTCCGATGCGGAGGGCGGGGTCGGCGGTGGTCGCCCGATCGGCGACCGTCGCCAGGGCGTCGACGGCGGAGCGGTCGGACACCCGGCGGCGGCCGCCGCCGGGGCCGGTGTTGCGTGTGCGGCCGGTGCCGGGCCTGGTCAGTGCCCGCAGGCGGCCGGCCGGCACCGACGTGTCCGACGGGCTCGGGAGTAGGGCCCGCAGCATGGCCCCGAGGGCGTAGACGTCGGTCGCCGGTGCCAGGGGGTCGCCGGGGCGGCGGGCGGGGTCGGCGTGGCCGGCGGGCATCGGGGCCTCGGCCACGGGCGGCTCACCGGCGCGGCCTCCGTACCCGAAACCGCACAACACCGGTCGGCCGTCGGTGCC
>CAYTTL010000257.1:0-3856 GCA_964440725.1 uncultured Acidimicrobiales bacterium
GTCTTCGGCCTGTCCATGGGAGGGTCGCTGGCCACCTCCCTCGCCGCCGACCACCCCGGGATCGCCGGCATCGTGGTCGTCAACCCCTACATCGACCCCCCCGCCGAGTCGTTCCAGGACCTGCTGCGGGGCGTACTCGGCACCGGCGCGACCTGGTTGCCGGGGATCGGCAGCGACATCGCCCGGCCTGGCTCCACGGAGATCGGCTACTCGGGCACGCCCGTCGAGCCCCTGTTGTCGTTGTGCCAGGCGCTCGACCGCTTGCGGCCCCGGCTGGGCGATGTCACCTGCCCGGTGCTGGTGATGACCAGCCGGGTCGACCACGTGGTGCCGCCCGTGTCGAGCGACGTCCTCGCCCACGGCGTCGCCGGGCCAGTGGAGCGGGTGTGGCTCGAGCACAGCTTCCACGCCGCCACCCTCGACATCGACGGTGACGAGATCGAGCGGCGCACCGTCGAGTTCGCCGCCAAGGTTCTCGGCTAGCCACCGTCGCCGCCCCGCCTACGATCGTCGGTGTGGCCGACCGGATCTCCAGGCAGGACGTCGCCCATGTCGCGGCACTGGCTCGACTCCACCTCACCGACGCCGAGCTCGAGCGCTTCACCCTCCAGCTCGCCGCCGTGCTCGATCACGCCGCCGACGTCGCCGCCCTCGACACCGCCGGGGTGCCGCCGACGGCGCACCCGCTTCCCCTGGTGAACGTCCTGCGCGACGACGTGGGTGCTCCCGGCCTCGACCGTGACGAGGTGCTGGCCCAGGCGCCGGCCGTCGAGGACGGGCGCTTCCGCGTGCCGCGGATCCTGGGCGAGGCCCCCTGATGTCCGCAGTGTCCGCAGCCGACACCGCGTCGGCGATCGCCCGGGCCGTCCGGGCCGGTGAGCGCACCGCCGCCGACGTCGTGGAGGAGCATCTGGCGCGCATCGCGGAGGCCGAGCCCGAGCTGCACGCCTTCAACCGGGTGCTGGCCGACGGAGCACGGGCGGCCGCCGCCCGGGTCGACGAGGCGGTGGCCGCCGGCCGCGACCCCGGTCGCCTCGCCGGCGTGCCCGTGGCCCTCAAGGACAACCTCTGTACGAGGGGGACACCCACCACGTGCTCCTCGCGCATCCTCGAGCACTGGGTCCCGCCGTACGACGCCACCGTGGTGTCCCGCCTCGATGCCGCCGGCGCCGTCGTGGTCGGCAAGACCAACCTCGACGAGTTCGCCATGGGCTCGTCCACCGAGAACTCGGCATTCGGGCCGACCCGGAACCCCCACGACCTCGACCGCGTCCCCGGCGGCTCCAGCGGCGGGAGCGCGGCGGCGGTGGCCGCCGGTTTCGCCCCGCTCGCCCTCGGGTCCGACACGGGTGGCTCCATCCGCCAACCGGCGGCGCTGTGCGGCGTGGTGGGGGCCAAGCCCACCTACGGCCTGGTGTCGCGCTACGGCCTGGTGGCCTTCGCCTCGTCGCTCGACCAGATCGGCCCCATGGCCGCGACCGTCGGCGATGCCGCCTTGCTTCTCGAGGTGATCGCCGGTCACGACCCCGCCGACTCGACGTCGATACCCGAGCCCCCTCCCCATCGACTGGTGGCTGCCGTCGACGAGGGCGTCGAGGGCCTGCGGGTCGGCGTGGTGAGCGAGCTGACCGCGGGAGCGGCGTCCGACGTGCTCGCCCGCCTCGACGAGGCGGTGCGGGCCCTGGAGGCGGCCGGCGCCAAGGTCGACGAGGCGTCGGTGCCCGCGGCCGCCCACGGGTTGTCCGCCTACTACCTGCTGGCTCCCGCCGAGGCCTCGTCCAACCTGGCCCGCTACGACGGCGTGCGCTACGGGCTCCGTGTCGACGCCGCCGACGTGGCGGCCATGAACGAGGCCACCCGTTCCGAGGGGTTCGGCGCCGAGGTGAAGCGCCGGATCATGCTCGGCACCTACGCCCTGTCGGCCGGCTACTACGACGCCTACTACGGCCAGGCCCAGCGGGTCCGCACCCTCATCCTCCGCGATTTCGATGCGGCCTACGCCACCCACGACCTCCTCCTGGCCCCCACCACGCCCACCACCGCCTTCCCCCTCGGGGCCAAGACGTCCGACCCGCTCGCCATGTACCTCTCCGACGTCTGCACGGTGCCGTCCAACCTGGCCGGCCACCCGGCGGTGTCAGTCCCCTACGGCACCGGCGACGACGGCCTCCCCGTCGGCGTCCAGGTGCTGGCACCGGCGCTGGGCGAGTCGGTCATGTTCCGCGCCGCCGGCGCCCTGGAGCGCAGTCTTCGATGACCGCCACCGCGCCGGGCGCCGATTGGGAGACGGTCGTGGGCCTCGAGGTCCACTGCGAGCTGGCCACCGCCACCAAGCTGTTCTGCGGGTGCCGCAACGTGTTCGGCGAGGAGCCCAACACCAACGTCTGCCCGGTGTGCCTGGGGTTGCCCGGATCGCTTCCGGTGCTCAACCGCCAGGCGGTGGAGCTGGCCATGCGGGTGGGGATCGCTCTCCACGGCGAGGTCCGTCCCTCGGTCTTCGCCCGCAAGAACTACTTCTATCCGGACATGCCCAAGGACTACCAGGTGAGCCAGTACGACCAACCGCTCAACTCCGGCGGCTGGCTCGAGCTCCCCGACGGCACGCGCATCGGTGTGACCCGCGCCCACATGGAGGAGGACACGGGCAAGACGACGCATGTGGGCGAGAGCGGTCGCATCCACGGCGCCGACCACGCCCTGGTGGACTACAACCGCGCCGGGGTCCCCCTGGTGGAGATCGTGAGCGAGCCCGACATCCGCTCCGCCGACCAGGCCCAGGCGTACGTCAACGAGCTGCGGGCCATCCTCGTGGCCACCGGCGCGTCCGACGCCCGCATGGAGGAGGGCTCGCTGCGCATCGACGCCAACGTCTCGGTGAGGCGGCCGGGAGAGACGGCGTTCGGCACCCGGGCGGAGATCAAGAACCTCAACTCCGTGCGTTCGCTGCGCCGGGCCGTCGACCACGAGACGTCCCGGCAGGTGGCCCTGCTGGAGGCGGGCGACCGGGTCGTGCAGGAGACCCGCCACTGGAACGAGGACGAGGGACGCACCTCCTCGATGCGGTCGAAGGAGGAGGCGTTCGACTACCGCTACTTCCCGGAGCCCGACCTGGTACCCCTGGCGCCCGACGGGGCGTGGACGTCCGCGGTGGCCGCCACCCTGCCCGAGCTCCCGGCTGCCCGCCGGGCGGCGCTGGCGGCCAAGGCCGGCGTCGCCCCTGGCGACGTCGCCCTGGTCGTCGAGCAGGGTCTCGACCGACTGGTCGAGGCGGCCATCGACGGTGGCGCCGACCCCCGGCTGGCCCTGGCCCGGGCGGCCAACGAGGTGGCGGCCGACCTCGACGCCGGGCTGGTCGTCGACCCCGCCGCCTTCACCGCCCTGCTGCAGATGGAATCCCAGCGACGGGTGACGCCCACCCAGGCCAAGCAGGTGCTGGCCGAGCTGCTGGCCAACGGCGGTGACCCGGCGCGGATCGCCGCCGACCACGGCTTCGAGGCGCTGGCCGACGACGCGCTGCAGGAGGCCGTCGACGCCGCAGTCGCCGCCCACCCCCGCGAATGGGCCCGGTTCTCCGGAGGTGACCACAAGCTCACCGGGTTCTTCGTGGGCAAGGTGATGGCGGCCACCGGTGGCCGAGCCGACGGCAGGGCGGTCACCGCCGCCCTGCGCTCCCGCCTGCCCTAGCCCCGGACATCCGCATACCGCGCCAGGGCCTCGTATCGTTGGCCTTGTGAAGCCAGGGGCCGCAGCCGGCCCGCAGGGCAGCGAGCAGGGAATCCACCGTGGCTGACGACCGACAGCGCGGGCCCGAGCGGCCCTCTGAGCGGGGTGGCGGGCCCGAGCGGCCCTCTGAGCG
>CAYTTL010000258.1:0-3847 GCA_964440725.1 uncultured Acidimicrobiales bacterium
GATCGAGCCGGCGACCACACGTCAGGCGGCCGGTCGGCCGGCCATCAGTTCCTGTCGCGAGGATCGGTGACGGGGTACAGGGCACTGCCGGCGGGGTGGGCGTCCCTGGAGGTCGGGCGGGAGGACCCCGCGCCCCGACGCCCCACCGACCTCGGGCGGTGGGCCTGCTCGAGCGACACGGTGAAGAGCTTTCCCAGGCCGGCGGCGGTGAGCGAGTCGAAGACCGCACCGGAAGGTCCGCCCAGCCGCAGCTCTCCGCCCCGAGCCGCGATCCTGGCCGCTGCGGCCGACAGGGCGTCCACCCCGGAGCGATCGATCCCACACACGTCCCGGAGGTCGACGACGACGGCGAGGTTGCCCTGACCGTCGATGAGATCGCCGAGCGTGGCGGCGAGGGCCGCCGACGCCGGGCGGTCCACCGCCCCGTGAACCGTGACGACCACGGTGGTCAAGAAACGGCCGATGGCGAGCGAGCCCACCGGGGCGGGCGAACCGCCCGCGCCGGATCTGTTCCACGCCTCGGCGGGAGTGGAAAACTGTGGTTCCCCGAAGGTGGTCAACGGGCCGGGCCTTGCATGATCAACGACATCGCAGCCTTGTCGGAGTAGTGCGTTGATGGCTTGGTGCTGATGCCGCATGAAGGACCAGCCTGTCCCTCGTGCGGCTGCGCCGAACCGACGGCTACCGGCTTAACCAGAATCAGACTACTCCTTCACAGGCAACGTCGGCAGAATTCCCGTTCACCGGCCGTCCGGATTGCGGTATCTCCGATCGATGACCCGGGCCCGTTTGGATGGGCGATATCGGGGTAGTGTGCTCAGGAGCGAGCACACCGCGAAGCGGTGACTCCCGAAGTCTCACCGCTGTTCGCCACCCTGGGGCAGCGTCCATCCGTGGACCAGCGAAGGGGGTGTGCAGTGGCCAGTCGTAGCCGGTGGACCGTTTCCGCCCTCGCCGGCCGTTGGCTCCCGCCGCCCTCGCGCGCCACGGCTCACCCAATCCCGCCTGCCAAACAATGCGCAAGGGAGCCCGATGGCTTTCACCTGGAATCCGGTCTTCGACTGGGACAACGACGAGTGGCGGCGCCACGCCGCCTGCCGCTACACCGATCCGGAGCTGTTCTTTCCCGCGGGGAGCACGGGTGCCGTCATCGAGGCGCAGGTGCAGGCAGCCAAGGCCGTGTGCCGGGCCTGCCCCGTGCAGGAGGCCTGCCTTCGATTCGCCCTGGAGACGAACCAGCACGACGGTGTCTGGGGTGGCAAGACCGAAGAGGAGCGCATCAAGCTGCGTCGTAGCTGGCTGGCCGCCCGGCGCCGCCGCTCCGGTTCGGTCATGGCTTGAGGGTCGGTTCACTGCGGTAGGCGCCGGGGCCGGCGAACATCCCCCGATGCCAGCGGGCGGGCGTGGCCACGACGGCACGCGGGTAGTCCTCGAACAGCCACCGGGCGAAATTGCGCCTCGTCCAGTCGCTGGTGCCGGCCAGGCGGATGGCAGCCCGTGCACCCTTGCGGTGGCTCAGGACACCCGAGAGCCGGCGCGCCAGGCGGTGATCGGCGAAGAGGGCGCGCTCCACCTCGGCTGCGTAGCGGCGACTCGCCAGGACGGGTCGGGGCGGCCCTGCCGCCTGCACGGCATCGGCCGCCAACCGGCCCGTGAGCATCGCCTGGGCGATGCCCTCACCGGTCAGGGGCTCGGTGGCCGCGGCGGCATCACCGACGAACAGCACTCGTCCCCCGGCGGCCGAGAGCGGCATCCGCTCGACACGGGCGGGTATGGGCCAGGCCTTGTGTGAGCCCTCCGGACGGGCGTCCTCGCCGAGCACCCGCCGGATCTGCGGGCGGCTGAGCAGGTCAGGCCACAGGTGCTTCATGTCTCGAACGGCGATGCCCTTGTCGCGTTGAATGCCGAACCCGACGTTGGCGCGACCGTCGGGCAGGGGGAACGACCAGGCGTAGCCGGGCAGCAGGTCGGCCTCGAACCACACCCAGAGGGCGTCGGCGTCGGGGCCGACGTCGGTGAAGTACTGGCGGAAGGCGTGCCAGTCGCCCAGGTAGCCCGGAACCTGGGCACCGAGGAGGTGGCGCAGGGGCGACCAGGCCCCGTCGGCACCGATGACGAAGGGCGCCCGCACCAGGCCCAGGCCATCGATGCCGAGCTCGACGGCGTCGGGCTCGGCCGTCGCCGAGACCAGGGCGTGGCCGTCGTGGACCCGGGCACCGGCGGCCCGGGCGGCGTCGAGGACGGCGGCATCGAGGGCTGCACGCGGAGCAACCGCCGCGAACAGGCCCTGCCCGCGAGGTAGGGGCAGGCGAACGGTATGGCCGGAGGGCGCGCAGACCCGCGCCTCCTCGACGGCGTGCCAGCCGGCGACCGACTCGGGCCGCACGCCGAGGTCCTCGAGCTCCCGGAGGGCGGCGGCGGTCAGGCCGTCGCCGCAGCACTTGTCGCGCGGGAACCGGGCCTTGTCCACGAGCATCACGTCCCGTCCCGCGCGCGCCAGGACGATCGCCGCGGTCGCGCCCGCCGGGCCACCTCCCACCACTACGACGTCGACGTCGCGTACGTCCGAATCTCGAGCCGGTCCGGCGGTGGCCACGTTCAACGATGGCACGACCGATCCCCGGCCGCGAACGCGCCGATCCGACCCGCGAGCCCGGCCGAGTAGGTTCTGCTCCCGTGCCCAGGGCTCTCGTCACCGGTATCACCGGCCAGGACGGTCGCTACCTGTCCCAGCTCCTCGTCGGCAAGGGCTACGACGTGGTCGGCATGGTGCGGGGCCAGGCCAATCCGAAGATCCAGATGATCCAGGAGGAGACGCCCGGTCTCGAGCTCGTCGAGGGCGACCTCCAGGACCTCTCGTCGCTCATCGGCGTGGTCGAGCAGGTGCAGCCCGACGAGGTCTACAACCTGGGCGCCATCAGCTTCGTCGCCCTGTCGTTTCGCCAGCCCGAGCTCACCGCCGATATCACCGGCCTCGGCGTGCTGCGCATGCTGGAAGCCATCCGCGTGGTCGGCGGCTCCCGCGACAACAGCATCCGCTTCTACCAGGCGTCGTCGTCGGAGATGTTCGGCAAGGTGCGGGAGACCCCCCAGACCGAGCGCACCCCGTTCCATCCCCGCTCCCCGTACGGCGCGGCCAAGGTGTTCGGCCACTTCACCACCATCAACTACCGCGAGGCCTACGGCCTGTACGCCGCCTCGGGCATCTGCTTCAACCACGAATCGCCCCGGCGGGGCCTCGAGTTCGTCACCCGCAAGGTCACCAACGCCGCCGCCCGCATCAAGCTCGGCCTCCAGGACAAGCTCGTGCTCGGCAACGTCGACGCCGCTCGCGACTGGGGCTTCGCCGGCGACTTCGCCGAAGCCATGTGGCTGATGCTGCAGCAGGACCAGGCCGACGACTACGTGATCGCCACCGGGGAGACTCACACCGTGCGCGAGCTCCTGGAACTGTCCTTTGCGGCGGCCGGCCTCGGGAACTGGGAGGACTACGTGGAGCGCGATCCCCGGTTCGAACGCCCCGCCGAGGTCGACGTTCTCACCGGTGACGCCACCAAGGCCCGCACCAAGCTGGGCTGGAAGCCCAAGGTGGACTTCCCCGAGCTCATCGAGATGATGGTTCGCTCCGACCTGGCCGTCGAGGCCGCACGCGCTCCCCGCGCGCCGGGGGCATAGGGCAACTCCTCAGCCCGACATCTCGAGCAGGGCCTGGCCACGCCTGCTCGCCCCGGTGGTCCAGGTGGGCCCGGCAGGCACCAGTACCTCGACCGTCGAGCCGGAGCGGTGGAGGGGCAGGCGTTCGGTCGCAACCTCGGAACCGGCGTCGGGCTCGGCCCCCGCCGTTGCC
>CAYTTL010000259.1:0-3846 GCA_964440725.1 uncultured Acidimicrobiales bacterium
ACGTCGTCGGGGCCGTACCCCAGCGCGGCGGTGTCGAGGTGGTCGATGCCCACCTCGCCACTCGACGAGTTGAAGCCGGCCACCGTCACCGCGAGGTGCTGGCCCGGCCGCAGCGGGCCGGGTGCCACCCCCGCCGGGGTGCACCGGCCCCGCTGGGAGTACCAGTCGGCCAGCGTCTGCAGCGCCACGGCACCGATGACGGGTGGGCTGAGGTCGCGGACCGACGCGAGGACGCCGCTGAGTTGTCCGATCTCGTGGCGGAACCGGGACACCGCCAGCTGGGCGACCTGGCCGGGGGGACCGGCGGTGCCGCGCGCCCAGGCGAGAGCACCGATCGCCGGCGCCGTCGCCAGCCGGCCCAGCCCGGCGAGACCCTCGCGCAGTCTCGAACGCTCGTGGGCCTCGGAGGCCGGGCGCAGCTCCCCGTCGGGAACCAGGTGCACCTCCGGGGGACCCGAGCCGAACAGACGGGTGGGATCGAAGTAGGTGTCGCCCAATCGGGCACCGAAGTGCAGACGACTGCCCGAGGTGCCGACCGCCCGGCCCCGGGTGACCCGGTCGCCACGGTGCACGTTGACGGACTGCAGGAACGAGTAGCTGGTTCGGACCCCGTCGGCGTGCAGTACGACCACGTGCAGGGCGCCGGCCACGACACCGGCGAACACCACTTCGCCATCGGCGGCGGCGCCGACCGGAGACCCCGGTGCCGTCTCATAGTCGACTCCCCGGTTTCCCGGCCCGTAGGCGTGCGGTGGTGGCCGGAAGGCGTCGACGATGGGCCCGGCGACGGGCGGGCGGTAGACCACCGGGGTCGACTGCGACCCGCCCGGGCCGGCAGGACTGGTGTCGGGGTCGGCTGCGACAGGCGCAGGCCGGACGAGGACCACGGCGACGGCCAGTGCCACGGCCAGTGCCAGACGACGCATCGGGAACCCCCGGGACGACGGAGACGACCAGGGGGAAATGCGACGGGGCGGCCGGGCCACCGACGCCGTGCGTGGCGGCGCGCCGGACCACGGCAGGTGCGGCGGGGGAAGAGTCGGTCGGCGTCAGCCGACGACAGGCCCGAAGTGTAGCCGGGGCCCTGTGACAGGAACAGGGGGAACTCGCCGAACGTTGGTTCGCCGCCGGTGGCGGGTCGGGGTCAGGCCAGTTCGCGTTGGGACTGGCCGAGCTTGGACCGCAGCTGCAACACGGCCTTGGTGTGGATCTGACACACCCGGCTCTCGGTGATGCCGAGCACCTGGCCGATCTGGTTGAGGGTCAGGTTCTCGTAGTAGTAGAGGGCGAGCACCACCTTCTCGCGCTCCGGGAGGCGGTTGATGGCGGCCACGAGCATCTGGCGCGTCTCCTCCTCCTCGAACGCGGCCACGGGCCCCACTCCCGGGTCGGCGATGGTATCGCCGACGGTGGCGGCGTCGGCCCGGTCGGGACCCACCGACAGGGTCTCCTCGAGGGCGACGATGCCGAAGAACGAGATGCGGGCGAACAGGGCCTGAAGCTCATCTTCGGAGATGCCCATGGCCTCGGCCACCTCGGCGTCGGTGGGCGTACGCCGAAGATCGTTCTCCAGCTTGGCGTAGGTACGCTCGACGGTTCGGGCCTTGGCCCGCACGGAGCGGGGGACCCAGTCGATCGAGCGCAACTCGTCGATGATGGCGCCCCGCACCCGGCTGATGGCGTAGGTCTCGAACTTGAAGCCCCGGCCCAGGTCGAACTTGTCGATGGCGTCGATGAGCCCGAACATCCCGTAGCTCACCAGGTCGGCTTGGTCGACGTTGTGGGGCAGGCCCGACGACACCCGGCCGGCGACGAACTTCACCAGCGGCGAATAGTGCAGGACCAGTCGGTTGCGCGCCTCGATCGCCCCTGTGGACTTGTACTCCTCCCACAGCTCGGCGACACCCTCGGCATCGTCATGGGCCGTGGTCATCAGGGCAAGGGTAGCGTCGCCCGGCGCTGTCGGTCGGGAGAGTGGCGCTCACACCGGTCGCACCGGTGCTGTTGCCACCCGCTCCCACCAACCACCTCGGCCGACGGCCCAGCCGTCATCCTCGAGTCGGGTGAGGGCCAGGCTGGCCCGACCGGGCCCGAGGTCGGTACGGGTGACCACGTCGTCGAGCGATGCCGGTCCCCACCCCAGGGCGGTGAGCACCGCCCCGGCGTCACCCTCGGGCGGAGGCCGACGGTCGGTGGCGGTGGCGGTCGCCGCCGTCGACAGGCCGAGGGCCACGAGCACATCGAGGGCGTCGCGCACCGGAGCACATCCGTCGGCCAGCAGGGTGTTGGGGAACGCCGACGCCGGGCTGCGCACGGATCCGGGCACGGCCATCACGGGGGTGCCCCTGGCCAGGGCGGCGTCGACGGTGTGCAGCGATCCACCCCGGGCGTGGGACTCGACCACCACGACGATCTCGGCCAGGGCGGCGATCACCCGGTTGCGCACCGGGAAGCGCCACGCCTCGGGTCGGGCGCCCAGCGGCGCCTCGGAGAGGAGCAGGCCATCGGTCGCTATTCGTGCCCACAGACGAGCATGTGCGCGCGGGTAGACGACGTCGAGGCCCGACCCGACGACACCGACCGGAGGGGCACCGTCAGCGGCGAGGGCCCCGCCGTGGGCGGCGCCGTCGATGCCGAGGGCGAGGCCGGACACGACGGCGACCCCGGCACCGGCCAGGTCACGACCGAGATCGGACGCCACGTCGCTGCCGTAGTACGTGCAGGTGCGCGTGCCCACGATGGCCACCCGCCGGGAGGCCAGCGCCCCCAGGTCACCCCGCGCGAACAGCACCGGAGGTGCCTCGTGGTCGTCGGCCAGCGCCGCCGGGTAGTCGTCGGCCCCCCGGACGAGCACGTCGACGCCTGCCCGGCGGTGCACCGACCAGTATCCGGCGACGTCGATGTCGACCGCGGCCCGCGACCAGGTTCGGGCCACGGTAGAGGCGTCCGCACCGCAGGCCCGGGCCACGGCAGGATGGGAGACGGCCCTGCCCTGCGCCACGCGACGCCACGCCTCGGCCGGTGGCCATTGCCGAAGGAGGACGCGCAAGCGGCCCGGGCCCATGGCGGGCAGGGCGGCGAGCGCCGCCGCCCAGGCTCCCGCCGGCAGGCCCGCCGTGTTCCCCTGGCCGTGCGTCCGGTCGCTGCGGGCCTCCCCTGCATCATGTCTCTCAGAGGCGCCGTGCTTCGCAGCGACGCCGTGGTCGTCGCTCATGCTGCCTGCTCGGTCACGACGGCGGCGCGCAGGCCGAGGGCCAGGCCCACGTGGTCGTCGTCGACCAGTGCCGGCGCTCCGGCCAGGTCGGCGACGGTACGAGCCACACGGCGTACCCGGTGCAGACCCCGGGCGCTCAGCGTGCCATTGCGCAGGCGTTGCTCGAGGAGGCGGGAGGCGGTCGACGTGAGCGGAGCCAGCTCGTCGAGACGTTGGGCCGGAAGCTGGGCATTGGCCATCGCGCCTCGGGCCCGCGCCCGCTCGCGTGCGGCTGCCACCCGGTCGGCCACCACCGAGGTCGGCTCGCCCGCCGGCCCACCCAGGAGGGCACCGACATCGGGGCGGCCCACGACGACGCGCAGATCGAACCGGTCGAGGAGGGGCCCGGACAACCGGCGGTGATAGCGGGCGCGGGCCGCGTCGCTGCAGCGGCACGCCCCTCGCGGGCCACCCTCGCCGCACGGGCAGGGATTGGTGGCACCGACGAGGAGGAACCGGGCCGGGAAGCTCACGCTGGCCTTCGCCCTCGACACGCGGACGACTCCCTCCTCCAGGGGCTGTCGCAGGGCGTCGAGAACGGAGGCGGGGAACTCGGCCATCTCGTCGAGGAACAGCACCCCGCCGTGGGCCAG
>CAYTTL010000260.1:0-3846 GCA_964440725.1 uncultured Acidimicrobiales bacterium
GCCACTGCGACCACCCCGACTGCTCGCCCGGGTCCTGCGTCCGTCGGTAGCCATACGCGCTCCTGTCGTAGTCTGTGGCCTGCCACCAGTTGGTACGTTCGGGCGCTGACTCCCGCCGGCACGGGGCCTCGTTGCCCCGACTCGCTAGGTGTTCAGCGCACCTAACTGACAGATTACTGCCCCCGCACCGAGAAGTCAGGAAGAAATCTCGGTGCCTCCCGGGTCTCGTAGCGCGGTGAAGGTGCGACACTGGGTACCAGACGCCGGACGAGAGGAGTTGTGCTCATGAGCGTCACCAGTTCGCTGCCGGACGCCGACACCGACCTCGAGGGCGTGAGTCAGGACCTTGCCCGGGCGTCGCTGGCCATGGCCCGGCGGTTCCACGCCGGGGGCACCATGTGGTGCGCCTCGCCGGCCTGGCCCTTCCACGCCCACCACGTGGCCGTCGAGTTCGTGCACCCGGTGATCGTCGGCAAGCGCGCCCTGGCCGCCATCACCGTGCCGCCCGGCGCCGACGTGGTGGCCACCCTGCGGGCCTCCGTCCGCCCCGGCGACATGGTGGTGGCCCTGGCTCCGGCCGGCGACGCCGAAGTGGCCGAGGCCATGCGCCGGGCGCCGGCGTGGGGCGTGGAGACGCTGTGGATCGGCCATGGGGCCCGGCCCCCGGCGGGGGCGGCCGACCATGTCGTGTGGCTGCCGGCCGACGACGTCCTCGAGGCGTCGGAGCAGTTCGTGCGCGTCTACCACCTGCTCTGGGAGCTGACCCACGTCTGCTTCGAACACCCGGGATTGTTGAAACCTTCCGAGACCGAGGAGTGCACGGAGGAGGCCATAGCGGCCGGGAGCGGGAGCACAGTGTGCATCACATGCTCCGACGAGGGGCGCCTGGCCGAGGTGGTCAGCGTCGAGGGTGACGAGGCCGTGGTGCGCACGGGTGAGGGCACCGAGCGCATCGACGTCATGCTCATCGACCCGCCCGCGGTGAACGATCTCGTCCTGGTCCACGCCGGCTCGGCCATCACCAACCTGAGCAGCACCGACGTGGGCGCGCGATGAGTCCCGAGACGACCGACTTCCTGTACCCGTTCATCGAGGGCGACGAGACCGACTCGGACACCCTTCTAACCGATCTGGCCCGCTCGGCCCGGGGGAAGTGGACCCAGAGCGCCGCCCTCCGGGCCGAGACCCTCGGGCGCATCGACGACCAGCTGCGCACGGTGGCGGCGGCCATGGCCGAGCGCTTCACCGCCGGCGGGCGGCTCTATGCCTTCGGCAACGGCGGCAGCGCCACCGATGCCGAGGGGGTCGCCCAGCTCTACACCCGCCCCCCCGGAGGGGTCCCCCTCGCCGCCCGGTCCCTGGCCGACGACCAGGCCGTGCTCACCGCCCTGGCCAACGACATCGGCTTCGACGTGGTCTTCTCCCGCCAGCTCATCGCCCATGGCCGTCCCGTCGACATCGCCATGGGGTTCTCGACCAGCGGGAACTCCGACAACCTGCTCGTGGCATTCGCCGAGGCGGCCAAGCAGGGGATGCTCACCGTCGGTCTCGCCGGCTACGACGGGGGTCGCATGACCGCCGACGCCAACCTCGAGCACTGCATCGTGGTCCGATCCGACAGCGTCCACCGCGTGCAGGAGTCGCAGGCATCGGTCGTCCACGTCCTCTGGGCCTATGTCCAGGAGGCGCTGTTGGCTGGCGACTTCGTCGCCCCGGGCGGGGCCCCAGCCCCGCCGTCGGCAACTAGCTGACGCCTGCCGCCCCCGGTCGCCGGGACGTCCCTTACGCGCCGGGCGCCCTGCCGATGGTGAGGGGGGCGTTGCAGGTGCAGAGGCTCTCCTCGCACCGGTGCTGACCCTCGGTGCGGGCCAGGCGGTCGAGCACCTCCGAGAGGGTGCGGCGGAGGCTGCTCAGCTCCGCCAGCCGCGCGTCGGTCTCGACCAGCTTGTGCTCGACGAGGGCCGCCAGTTCGGGATGGTTGTCGCCGCAACAACCTTCGGCGACATGGAGGAACTCCTTGGCCTCGACCAGGCTGAGGCCGAGCACCTTGGCCCGATTGACGAGCTCGATGCGACGCAGGGCCTCGCCGTCGTACAACCGGTAGCCCGACTCCGTGCGCACCGCCGGTTCCACCAGGCCCATGGCCTCGTAGTGACGGAGCGCCTTGCGGGTGAGGCCGGTACGGCGGCCGACCTCGGAGACCTTCAACAGGTCGCCCTCGGGCGGGTTGTCGTCCAGGGAGGCATCCGGGCTCGTGTCGGTGTCCACGCGAGCGAGTCTACCTGCGTTCCCAGCTCTAACCCGGCCCGTTGGGCCTGGTTGGAGGTGGGCTGACGTCGGGAGCTACGAAGGGTCAGGCAGCGCTGCCATAGGGCTGCCCGGCCCCCTCGTAGCATTCGGCGTGGTAGTGCTCCACGCGGTTCCACACGCCGTCCACGTAGATGTTGGCGATGACCTGCCAACGGCGGATCTTGGCGGTGAACTTCACCGGCTGGCCGCACGATGCGCACACCACCGAGCTGCCTGCCTCGATCGGGCGGGTGACCGCCCGGCTGGAATGGATCTGTACCGACATGTGAGTGCTATCGGCAGCCTCGGGCCCCTCCCTGAGCCCGAATTCCGCCACTTCGGGACGCCTCAGGTGGCGACGAGACTGCAACCGACGTTGATTTGACGGGCCGCGTTGTTCATGTGAAGGTGCGGTCGCCGGGGCGTGGGGTGCGTCCGCCGTGCACCCCAGCCCCGGCCTTTCCTCCTCCGGGTCGGCCCCGCTGGCTCCGGCCCACCGTGACCGCCTCCCGCACCAGGTCCCGGACGGTCGCCTCCTCTGCGCCCCCCGCCACCAGCGAGTCCACCAGTTCCTCCACCCGTCGTCCGGCGACCGTGTCGACGTCACCGGCGCCGCCGGCCACCGCCGTGGCGACGATCAGGCAGACGACGGCGGCGGCGGTGACGAGCCCGAATGTGAGGGTGAGGGCGTTGTCGTCGGCGACGGACCCGGCGATCATCCCGGCGATGCCGGCCACACAGACCCCGATCACGATTCCGCGAACGACTCGCTCGGTCACGATCAGGCCGGAGGGACGAAGGCCGACTTGAAGCTCTCGAACGTGCCCTTGGCCTGCTCCCAGTCCTGGGCCCGGGCCTGGAAGAACAGCTTGATGCCGTACCGGCCGGTGGTTGCGTCGACGTCGATGGCGCGGACCTCCGTGCCGTCGTCGACGTAGGTGAACTCCCAGAGGCTGGCCGGGGCGTTGAGGTAGGTCGTCTTCTCGATGAGGATGCGCCTGTAGTTCTCGTGGCTGGCCGAGAAGATCTTCTCCTGCTCGAACGTCGACGCCACGAGGTCGGGTGGGGGCGGCTCCTGGTAGTCGATCTCGAGATAGGAGAGGCCCTCGGGGTCGACGAAGAACGTCTGGTTGCCGCTTCGACGCACCGACCACTCGGGGGGATAGCGCACGGTGAAGCCGGTGGTGGGGTCGGTGAAGGGGACCCAGGTCGACAGGTCGGCCGGCGTCGTGCGGTCGATCGTCGGTCGTTGGGATCGCAGGCTGCGACCGCCGGTGACGAGGAGGGCGACCATGACCCCGCCCACCAGCAGGGCCAGCAGGGCCACCCACACGCCCCGGGGAAGCACACGCGACCGCTCCTCGGTCTCCACCTCGACCTCGGCCGGCTCGGCCTCGGTGGTCTCGGCCTCGGCGGTCTCGGCGGTCTCGGGCCCGGTGGCCGCCGTCGGCGGCTGGGGCGGGGGCTCGGTGTCGGAGGGAGCGGGGGCAGATGACGGCTCGGCGGCCGGGGGCCGCAGCGTCGGGGCCCCCGGCGACCCGGCGTCGGGCGGGGCGA
>CAYTTL010000261.1:0-3846 GCA_964440725.1 uncultured Acidimicrobiales bacterium
ACGACGTCGGGCCCGTCGCCATGGCGCTGTGGACCCTCGACCCCCGACCGTTACTTGCGGCGGGCACCCGGTTCCTACGGAACTCGCCCGCCGCTGCCGGCGGGGGCCCCAAACCCCGCCGGCCCTGATCGGTCGGGGTGGTCGCTCTCTCGGCTACTCGTTGCGCTTGAAGCGCTTCCTGATGCGCTTGCCGGCATCGCCCATGGTGTCGCGCAGGTTGTGGGTCTTCATGGTGTCCGACACCTGCCGCCAGCCCGCCTTGCCCATCTTGCGCAGGTTGCGCTCGAACACGACGGCTGAGCCGAGCATCACCAGGAAGCCGGCGAAGCCCAGGATCAGCGACGAGGCGAACGAGACCAGGAGCAGGACGAAGCCGCACACGAACCCGAGGGCGGCCCACTTGAGGTTGCGACCGGCGTGGCGGTAGAGGGTGGTCTTGCCCACCTCGCGCGCGAACGCGGGGTCGCTCTCGTAGAACTGCTGCTCGATCTCGTGGAGGATTCGCTGCTCGTCCTCGGAAAGCGGCACGCCTACCCTCTCAACGTCCCTGCTCTGCGCAGGGGTCATCTTCGCACAGCCCGACGGACCCGACAACGCGGAAGCACTGCATACCCACGTCTCCAGACTAGACCCCCGGGCCCCACTGTTGATCGCCACGGCGCCGCACCTCGACGCCTTTTTCCCCGACCAGCGACGCCGGCCCCACGGCCCGCTCGCCGAAGCGGCGGCGGACCTGGTCGACCGCCCGGGCCACTCCCTCCCCCCGGTCACCGGCGGCCAGCACCTCGTCGAGGGTGAGCTGGCGCCCCCTCGCCGGCGTGAGGTTGGACGCGCTGACGCCGAGGAGGCGCACGCCGGGCGACACGTCCACGGTGGCCAGAAGCTGAAGGCCGGCAGCGGCCACCGTCGGGCCGGTTTCGACACCCTCGGCCTCGGTCCTCGACCGGGTGATGGTTCGGAAGTCACCGAACCGGACCTTGAGGGTCACCGTCCGCCCCGCCACCCCGGCGGCTCGCAGCCGCGAGGCGACGGCATCGGACAGTCGGACGACCTCGCGCCGCAGGGCATCGGGATGGCGGAGGTCCTTCGGGTAGGTCTCCTCGTGGCCCACCGATTTGGCCCCCCGGTCGGGAACCACCGGCCGCCCATCACGGTTGTGGGCCAGATCGTGCAGGGCCCGGCCCGCTGCCGTCCCCAGGGCGCGCACCACGGTGTCCGCCGGCAGGGCGGCGAGATCTCCCACCGTGCGCACGCCGAAGCGCTCCAACCGGGCCCGGGTGGCCGGCCCCACCCCCCAGAGGGCACCGACGGGATGGGAGTGCAGGAAGTCCAGCTCCTCGGCCGGCGTGACCACCCTGACGCCGGGGCCGGGAACGGGCCCGGCCACCGAAGCGGTGGGCTTGGCCGCCTCCGACGCCAGCTTGGCCACCAGCTTGGTGGTGGCCACCCCGACCGATGCCCACAGGCCCACGTCGTCGTGGACCCGGGCTCGGACACGACGGGCGATCTCGGGTGCCGGTCCCCACAGGCGCCGTACCGACGACACGTCGAGAAAGGCCTCGTCGAGGGAGATCCCCTCGACCAGGGGCGTGAACGACGTCAGCACTGCGTGGAGCCGCCGGCTGTAGTCGGCGTAGACGTCGTGGCGGCCGTCGAGGAAGACGGCGTGGGGGCACAGGCGCCGGGCCCGGGCCGAGGGCATGGCCGAGTGGACGCCGTAGGCCCGGGCCTCGTAGGACGCCGCCGCCACCACGCCCCGACCACCCGTGCCACCCACGACCACGGCCTTGCCCCGCAGGGCGGGGTCCTCCAGCACCTCGACGGCGGCGAAGAAGGCGTCGAGGTCGACGTGGAGGATCGACGGCTCATCGGGCGGCACGTCCGGCGTGCCCATGGGGTCGAGCCTACGATGCCCGGGTGGCCGACGAGGGTGGCACGACCCGCGGACGCGGCCCCACCGCCCTGCCCGACGTGGGCGCGAGGGTGGTGGCCTTCCTGGTCATCTGTGTCGGCGGTTTCTCCGGCCTGCTCATCGGTGTGGCCCTGGTGCGGGTGCAGTGCACGGGGGACTGCGACGTGGCCCAGGGCGTGGGCGCCCTGGTCGGTGCGGTGGTGTCCGCCCTCGGAGTGGCGGTGATCGCCGTGCTGGTGCTGCGGGCCATGGGCGAGTGGCAGGCCGGCGAGTCCCGCCGCCGCTGAGGATGCTCGCCCCCGAAAGCCCACGGCGGCATGGCGTTCAGCCGAACGTCAGCCGGCGGAAGCCTTCGGCGTGGCGGGCCCCGACGGCGCGGCCGTCTCCTTCGGCGCGGGCTCCGATCACCGCCCGTAGCCATTCCTCCCCCTCGGATCCCAGCTGGCTGCGGTGGCAGGCCAGCGCCGCCACCTTGGTGTCGAGGGTGGCGGCCACGTCGACCCACACGTTGGGCTCGAGCGTGCCCGACAGCAGCACCGAGCTCACCTGGTGGGCGGGCCCGGCGTCGGGGAAGTAATGGGGGTTGCCGGCGGCCGGAGCCACGGCGTCGAGGGTGGCCCACCCCACCATCCGGTGATCCCGATGGTTGAAATAGGTGTCGCCGAAGATCACCGCGGTGGGATCGGGACAGATCACCACCTCGGGACGGACCCGGCGGACGACGGCCACGATCCGTTCGCGCACGACGCCCGTGTTCTCGATCTCGCCGTCGTCGATGTCGAGCTGGTCGTGGCCGGCCAGGCCCAGGACGGCGGCGGCGGCCGCCACCTCGCCGGCGCGCCGGCGGGCGAGCTCGTCGGGGTCGGTCGCCGGATCCGGCGATCCCTTGTCGCCGCGGGTGCAGGTGAGCACGTGCACCTCGGCTCCCCCCGTCGCCCACGCCGCCAGCGTGGCCCCACAGGAGATCTCCGGGTCATCGGGATGGGCGTACACGGCAAGGGCCCGGGCGGGGACGGTGGCGAGCAACTCGGCCATGTGTGTCCCGACCCTACGGGGCGTGGCGCCCGAACGGGTGCGTAGGGTCGGCGGCATGCCCGACTCGACGCCGATGCCCGACCTGCCCCACCTGCCCGACCTCGTCGAGCTCGCCGTGCGCCTGGCCCGCGACGCCGGGGCGCTGCTGCTCGAGGGGCGCTCCACGCTGCGCTCCGACGTGGGCACCAAGACCAGCACCACCGACATGGTCACCGACATGGACCGGGCGTCTGAGGCGCTGATCGTCGAAGGTCTGGCTGCGGCCCGCCCCGACGACGGGATCGTCGCCGAGGAGGGCAGCGCCAACACCGGCTCGAGCGGCGTGGTCTGGGTCATCGATCCCCTCGACGGCACCACCAACTACCTGTACGGCCACCCCACGTTCGCCGTGTCCATCGCCGCCCAGGTCGGGGACACGACGGTGGTGGGCGTGGTCGCCGTCCCCGCCCAGGACGAGCTCTACGTGGCCAGCGCCGGGACGGGGGCGACGCTCAGGTCGGTGCGCCGGGCGACGGCGCCCGCCGAGCGCCTCAGGGCGTCGGAGGCCACCGAGCTGGCCACCTCCCTCGTCGCCACCGGGTTCTCCTACGTGGCCGAACGGCGGGCCGTCCAGGGTGGGGTCCTGGCCCGCCTGCTCCCGATGGTGCGCGACATCCGGCGGGTGGGCGCGGCGGCCGTCGACCTGTGCTGGGTGGCCAGCGGCCGGGTCGACGCGTACTTCGAGGCCGGGCTCCAACCGTGGGACCTGGCCGCCGGCGCCCTCATCGCCGCCGAGGCCGGAGCCAGGGTGCAGGGGTGGAACGGCCCTGTCCCGGAGTCGGGGTCGGTCGTGGCCGGCGCCCCCGCGCTCATCGACCCCCTGTGCCGGCTGCTGGGACCGCCCCCCACCGACTGATCAG
>CAYTTL010000262.1:0-3832 GCA_964440725.1 uncultured Acidimicrobiales bacterium
GCCATCGCCATGTTCCCGCCAGTGTCGATCATCGGCTCGCTGTTCAACGTGTGGCGGTCCTTCCACCTGTTCGACACCTGGCCCGGGCTGATCATCCCCTACGTCACCTTCACCCTGCCACTGTCGATCTGGGCCCTCTCGGCGTTCTTCCGCGAGATCCCCTGGGAGCTGGAACAGGCCGCCCAGGTCGACGGGGCAACGCCCTTCCAGGCGTTCCGCAAGGTGATCCTGCCCCTCGCCGCGCCCGGCCTCGTCACCGCCGGCATCCTCGCCTTCATCTTCGCCTGGAACGACTTCCTGTTCGCCATCTCGCTGACCTCCACCGACCGGGCCCGTACCGTGCCGGCGGCGCTGGCCTTCTTCACCGGCAACACCCAGTTCGAGCAGCCGACCGGAGCCATCGCCGCGGCGGCTGTAGTCGTCACCATTCCCATCGTCGTGCTCGTGCTCGTGTTCCAGCGCCGCATCGTGGCCGGTCTGACGGCCGGTGCGGTCAAGGGCTGAGCCGGCACCCATCAAGGAGCCCCACCCATGGCCGGTATCGCGTTCAAGGGGATCACCAAGCGCTACCCCGACGGCACCGAGGCGGTGAGGAAGGTCGACCTCGACATCGCCGACGGCGAGTTCCTGGTGCTCGTGGGCCCGTCGGGCTGCGGCAAGTCGACGCTGCTGCGCATGCTGGCCGGCCTCGAGGACATCAGCGAGGGCGAGCTGCTCATCGGCGACGAGGTCGTCAACACCAAGGCCCCGAAGGACCGCAACATCGCCATGGTGTTCCAGAACTACGCGCTGTACCCCCACCTCACGGTGCGCGAGAACATGGCGTTCCCGCTGAAGCTGGCCAAGGTGGACAAGACAGAGATCGACGAGCGGGTCAACGAGGCGGCCAAGACCCTCGACCTCACCGAGAACCTCGATCGCAAGCCGGCCAACCTGTCGGGCGGACAGCGCCAGCGGGTGGCCATGGGCCGGGCCATCGTCCGGGACCCCAAGGTCTTCCTGCTCGACGAGCCCTTGTCCAACCTGGACGCCAAGCTGCGGGTCCAGATGCGCACCGAGGTGGCCCGCCTCCAGCACCGTCTCAAGGCCACCACCGTCTACGTGACCCACGACCAGACCGAGGCCATGACTCTGGGCGACCGGGTGGCGGTGATGCGCAAGGGCGTGCTCCAGCAGGTGGCGTCGCCCGCGACCCTCTACGACTCCCCGGCCAACCTGTTCGTCGCCGGCTTCATCGGCTCGCCGGCGATGAACTTCCTACCCGCCGACGTCGAGGGGGCCAAGGCGCGGCTGCCGATCGCCGAGATCGACCTGCCCGGCGACGTCGCGGCCAGGTTGGGCGAGGGGGGCCGCTCGCTCGTCGCCGGTATCCGTCCCGAGCATTTCGAGGATGCCGGACTCGTGGCCGAGGGAGACAGAGGCAATGGGCCGACCTTCAGCGCCCGGATCGACGTCGTCGAGTCGATGGGCTCGGACCTCTTCGTGCACTTCAACACCGAAGCCCAGGGCGGTCTCGGGGGTGAGCTGGAATCGGTGGGTCGCGAGATCGCTCCGGCCGGGGGCAGCCGCTCGGCTGAGACGATCGAGATCGTGGCCCGCCTGAACGCGGCCAGCGAGGTGCGCCGGGGCACCGACGCCGAGTTGTGGTTCGACGCCTCGAGGGTGTTGTTCTTCGACGCCGACACCGGCGAGAACCTCACCCGCCGCCAGTCGGTGGTGGGCGAGCAGCCGTCGTCGGAGGAGCCGGAGTCGGGGGACCCGGCGTCGCCAGTGCCGCCAGGTCGCTGACCGACAGCCCCGTCACCGGTTTCCTGGTCCGCAACTCCGTGACGTTGGCCTCCACCTCGGCGAGCCCGAGGGCGCGGGCCACCGAGACGCGGTGGTGACCATCGATCACGAAGAAGAGCTCCCCGAGCCTGTAGAGCTCGACGGGCGGAAGGGTGTCACCCCGCCTCACGGCCTGGGCGACCCGCTCCCACCGCTGCCGGCCCTTCGACGAGGTGGGCAGGAACCGCCGGTCGAACCCGTCGGTGCGGTCGACGGTGCCGATTACCGCATCGATCGGGACCCTCGCCACGCCGAGGGGACGCTCGGAGACTCGACCGCCGAGGCCGGCCACCACCTCGACCAGCGGGACGAGGTCGTCAGGGGCGGCGGCCCGCTTCCGGCCTCGGACGGTGCCCCTGGCCCGGGCGAGGACCTGTCGCCGCCGGGCCCGGTCGAAATCGTCCTTGGCGTCGGAGCCACCGAAGCCCGTGCTCATCCGGGGAGCCATCGCTCACCAGCCTTCCCGCGCCCAGGTTACCCGTGGGCGCGGGCCCAAAGACCCGAAGGTCAGGCCGAGGGGAGGGTGAGGACGATCTGCATGTCGACCTCGTCCTTCACCTTGAGGGCCCCCATCTTGGAGTAGGGCTTCACTCCGAAGTTGCTGTGCTGGAGACTCGTCCGGCCGGTGATCCGCGTCTCGCCGGGGGCGTCCTCGACGGACAGGTCCAGGGTGACGGGGCTGGTGGTGCCGGCGATGGTGAGGTTGCCCTGCAGCGAGAGGTTCGGGGCGCTCCCGGCCACCGAGGTGGACTGGAAGGTGATCTCCGGGAACTTGGCGGTGTTCAACGTCTTCGCCTGGTTCTGGGCGATGTCACCCCGGTCCTTGTCGCTCAGGCCCTTGACCCCCCCGCTGGCCTGGCGGATCTCCAGCGAGTTGGGGTCGACGCTCACCTGTACGCTCGACGCGCCGGGGTTGTCGGCGTCGAGGTTGACGGTGCCGCTCCACCGCGTGGCCTCGAGCACGAGGTCGTGGCCCATCTTGGCGCCCATCCCCCCGACGTAGGTGTTGACGGTCAGCTGCCCGTTCTCGGGACCGATGGAGTGACTACCGCTCTTGACTGTCATCGCGCGCTTTGAACCCACTTTCGAAATTGAGGCCGGCACCGCTTGCCGGGCCACCGGTGGATCCTAGGCGGGGCGGTCCCAGGACGGAAGTCGAGCCGGCGGCCGCCGGACGACCCCACCGGCGGCGACCTCAGTTCTGGCGGGCGATGTTGGCGGGGTCGACGGCCGTCCAGGGTGTGGCTTCTGACAGGCCGAGGCAGGCGAAGCGGTCGAAGCCCCCGGTGTTCAGCACCTTGGCGACATCGGTGACGGTCAGGACAATGCCGCCTTCGAAGACGAGGGTGATCACCGGCGGATCGACCAGGTTGGGGTCGCAGTTGAAGAAACGGGGATCGAGGGTGTCGAACGGTCCTTCCGAGGTGTCGAAGTTCTCGAAGGCCCACGTCGAGGGGTCCATGGTGGCGTTGCACGGCGCCGGCTGGGGCGGGCCCAGCAGGCCCGTCTGGGTGAGGATGAGCATGCCTCCGGGCCCGACGGTCGCAGGCAGGAGCGCCACCCACGGCGTGAAGTGGCACGTCTCGATGTCGACGTAGGCGTCCACCAGCGTGAGCGTGGGGTTGGAGAGCGGATTGTCGATGCGGATGGCGCCGCCGTCCCACTCCCCGCACTCGGCCGGGGTGGTGCAGCCGAGGAAGGTCACTGCTGGATCGCCCAACCACGGGTCGGGGAGAGGAGGCATGGGGAAGACGTCGTGCTCGGTGTCGGCATAGCCCAGGAAGATGTCGGGCGTCGTCACGCCGGAGGGCACGGTCGTCGTCGTGGTGGTCGACGTTGGGGCCGTCGAGGGGGTCGAGGTCGAGCTCGACGTGGTGGTACCCGGAACCGTGCTCGTCGGCGGAGGAACCGGCCGGACCACGGTGCCGTTGGGGCGGAGCACGTAGTTGGTCGTCGCCCGGGGAACGCGGCAATCGGTGACGACCACCTTGTACCTGGTGCCCGC
>CAYTTL010000263.1:0-3775 GCA_964440725.1 uncultured Acidimicrobiales bacterium
CCGTCGTGGACCTCGACGAGCACGCGGCTTGGATCACGCCGGCCCATCTGGTCCTCGGAGCTCGCGTGGAGCGGGTCGCAATACTCGGGCAGCACCGAGGTCCGAGTCGCCTTCGCCTCGAACCAGAACGAGCCGCCGTAGTCGACGTAGACGACCACGTCCTCGACGTCGCCCCCGGGATCGGACCAGCCATCGCGGCCCTCAAAGTAGGCGTTCGTCGCTTCCATGACGCTGTCGAAGAGGCGGGGCACGAGGAGGTCCGATGTCCCGTGGTAGTTCCCGACCTTGACGGTCCCGTCGCCGAAGCGGACGAGCGCGATGCCGCTACTCATCGCTGCCGACCGGCCGGACCCGCTTGTTCGCCGACCAGAGGTTCTGACGGGTGATCGGCCCGTGGGCGTCGACGCACTGCTTCGGTGCATCGACGATCTCCTTCTCCATCTGCGACCGGGACATCTGGAGCGGACGATGAGCAGGCATCTCGTCTGGCACTGTACCCCCGGGTTTCAGCGCGCTAAGGACCGCGCCTGGTCAGGTGGCAGCGACGCTCGGTCGGGAGGGACCAGGGCTGCGCATCACGGATATCCACGCATATCACGCCTATCCTCGAGGCGGTGCCAGCTGACGTCACTCTCGTCGAGGCGGTCGACTGTTTCGTCGAGGACCTCACCATCCGCAAGGTCAGCCCCCGCACGGTCAAGGCCTACCGCACCGACCTGGCCGTGGTCGGCGCCCTCCTGGGGGCCCACGACGGCCCGTGGTTCGTGTCGGAGCTGTCCGGGCCGGTACTGCACAAGGCCTTCGCCGCCCACGCCGCCACCCATGCGCCGGCCTCGGTTGCTCGTGCCCGGTCGACGTGGTCGGCGCTGTTCGACCTGCTCGTCCGCCAGGGGAGCCTGACGGGCAACCCCATCGCCGCCGTGCCGACGCCCCGCCTCGCCGGTCGCGAACCCAAGCCCCTGGCCGGATGGGACCGCGACACCGTCGCCGGCCTGCTCGGGTTCGTCCTCACCGACCAGCGGCCGGGCCGGGCGGTGTGGCCCGAGCTCGACCGGGTGGTGGTGTGTCTGCTCCTCGGGACCGGCCTGCGGGCCAGCGAGCTGTTGGGCCTCGACCGCGGCTCTCGCGAGACGGCACAGGGCGATGCGTCGGTCCGCGTGGTCGGCAAGGGGGGCAAGCCGCGGACGGTGCCCACTCCTCCCCCACTCCCGGAGCTGATGGATGACTACGAGTCGTCGCGACGGGAGAGGTTCCCTCGGTGGAAGCCGGCTCTGTCCCATCCGTTGCTCGTGGGCCCGGCCCGGGGTGCCGACGCCGGTGCGGAGCTGCCGAACCGCGGCGGTGGCCGACGGCTCACCACCGGCCAGCTCGACTACCTCCTGCGTCAGGTCCTCGCCGCCGCCGGGCTGGCCAACCGCCGGCCGGCCGGGGCCAATGCGCATGCCTTCCGTCATACCTACGGCACCCTGCTGGCCGCCGAAGGCACACCGGTCGCCGATCTCCGGGGGCTGATGGGCCACGCCTCCCTGGCCACGACCCAGGGCTACATCGACTCGGTGGCCCGTGACCGTCAGGCGGCGGCCGCCGCCAACCCGGCCCTGCGCCACATGCGGCCCGCCCGCACGTAGGGTGGTGACCGACGGGTCGTGAGCCTGGGCAGGTCCCGGACCATCCGGGGCGTTGCCCTGCCACCGGCCGACGGTGTCCAAACCCCCGCAGCGGGCCGGGAGAGACGTGCTGGCGTGATGCGATGACGACCGAGACCTTCGACAGGAACGCATGGTGAACCGGAAGGGCGCCTGTCGCCCCACGGCCGTGCTCGCCCTCGGGCTCGCAGTGGCACTGACGGCCCCGTCGACCGGCGCCGCGCAGGAGCAGGGCCAGGCCGTCGTCGTCCTCGACGGCAAGGGCTGGGGCCACGGCGTGGGCATGTCCCAGGACGGCGCCCTGGCCATGGGGGTGGCCGGCAGCGGCACCGAGGAGATACTGGCCGCCTTCTACCCGGGCACCTCCCTCGGCCAAGCCGGGGGAAACGTCGAGGTGAGCATCGGCTCCCAGCCCGCCGCCGAGATCGGCTTCCCCTCAGGCGGTCAGGTGGGCGACTCCCTCACCGGTCAGCAGTCGCCCGGATTCCCTGTGACGGTCCAGCCCGGGGGCAGCGTCAGCGTCTCGACCGACGGCGGGACCTACCGCGTGGTGCCCCTGGCGGGGGCGGCGTCGGCCCCTGTGCCGTCTCCCCCGCCCTCGTCGACCGCACCGGACGCACCGCCGACGGTCCCGCCCGAGCCGGGCGTCACCTCGGGCCGGCCGCTGTGGGCCGTGCCCTCCGGTCGGTCGACCACCGAAGTCGGAGGCGTGGGCCGTTACCGGGGGATGGTTCGGGTCGAGGGGGGCGGCGGCGGCCTCCAGCTCGTCAACCGGGTCGACGTGGAGGATTATCTGAGGGGCATGGGCGAGGTGCGCGACCCCGGTTGGCCGGCGTCCGCCCTGCGCGCCCAGGCGATCGCCGCCCGCACCTACGCCGTCCGGTCCCTCAGGAACGGCGGCACCCTCTGCCCCGACGACCGGTGCCAGGTCTACCTGGGCGCGACCGCGGAGTACGCGGCGATGGACAGTGCGGTGGCCGCCACCTCCGGCCAGGTTCTGCTCTATCGCGGCTCGCTGGCCCTGTCGGTGTACTCGGCCAGCGGCGGAGGCATCTCCGCCACCGCCGGCGAGGGCTTCGGTGACTCCGGTGGGGAGTACCCGTACCTCGTGTCGGCGCCCTATCCGACCCTCGACCCGCATCCGTGGACCATGCAGGCGCCCCTCGCCGACCTGGCCGCCCGGTTCGGCTACTCCGGGGCGGCAACCGGCGCGACGGTGAGCCGCGTCGGGCCATCCGGCCGGGCACTGGAGGTGACCTTCGACGGCCCCGCCGGCCCGCTCGTCGTGGATGGCCGGCGCTTCTCCTCGACGCTGAACCTGCGCTCGACCCTGTTCACCCTGCGGGTCGACACACCACCGCCTCCCGCCCCGGCTCCCGCCGCCGACGGCAGCACCCAGGCCATCGGCCGGCAGGTGCGGATCTCGCCGCCGGCTCCTCTCGTCATCGCCTACTCGGAACCCGCCTCACCCGGCCGGGGGCCGTGGGTCATCGCCGCCTCCCTGCTGCTCGCCGGCACGACGATCGCCGGGAGCAGGGTGCGCCGGCGGAAAATGCCTCAAACTTGATCTGATTTGTCGGGTTTCTGGTAGAGTTCGTCTCGTGCATCTCGACCCGGCGCCCGCTGCCGTCCCGAGCGGCCTGCCCCTTCCCGACGTCCTCCGAGGAGGTCGATCGTGACCCTCACCCGCGAGATCAGCCCGGCGGCCCGCGCCGACATCGAAAAGTTCGACGAGCAGCTCGCCCGGTACCTGGCGGGTGACCTCGACGACGAGGTGTTCCGCGTCTTCCGGCTCAACAACGGCATCTACGGCCAGCGCCAACAGGGCCACAACCAGATGGTCCGGGTCAAGGTGCCCTACGGCTCGCTGACACCCGAGCAGCTCGAGACGCTGGCCACCATCGCCGAGACCTACAGCCGCGGCTGGGGCCACATCACCACCCGCCAGAACATCCAGTTCCACTTCGTGCAGCTCGAGCGCATCCCCGACGTCCTGCGCCTGCTGGCGAGCGTCGACCTCACCACCCGTGAGGCCTGCGGGGACACGGTGCGCAACGTCACCGGGTGCCACCTGGCCGGCGCCTGCCCCTTCGAGGTGCTCGACATCAGCCCGTGGGCCGAGGCCGCCT
>CAYTTL010000264.1:0-3768 GCA_964440725.1 uncultured Acidimicrobiales bacterium
CCGTGGTCGGGACCGGCGTCGATCCGGTGACCTCGCGCTTTTCAGGCGCGCGCTCTACCAACTGAGCTACCCGACCGGGGCGGTCCTGACGAGATTTGAACTCGCGACCTCCGCCTTGACAGGGCGGCGTGCACTCCAGGCTGCACCACAGGACCGTGGTAACCGCCAAACACTAGACCGTGCCGGCGGGGGCGACTGTCGAGATCGGCTGGAGTGGACAGGAACGAGCGGGCAGACCAGCACGGGGGCTGGGGGTACCCGGTGATCCGCCCGCTCGGCCTCATACTCTACTCCCACTGGTAGCTCGATGCAATGAAAGTGGTTGAAACCTCTCCGCCCCCGGCGGCGCAATCCGCAACAAATCTCTGGACGTCGATACCCTAGGGGGGTATAGTTCGGAACGAAGGAGGCGACCAATGACCAGGACCGCAACCACCGACACCCACCCGGCACCCGACGGCGCCGGCGAGCACACGTCGTCACACGGCGGCCACGGCGGCGGCGGCCACGAAGGCCACGGCGACCACGCCGCCATGTTCCGCCGGAAGTTCTGGGGGAGCCTGGCCCTGACCATCCCCATCGTGGTCACCAGCCACATGGTCATGGACTGGTTCGGCTACGAGCTCGACTTCCCGGGCATGGGCCTGATCGGGCCCGTCCTCGGGACCATCGTGTTCGCCTGGGGCGGCTGGCCCTTCCTGGCCGGTGGCGTCGACGAGGCCCGCCGGCGCCAGCCGGGGATGATGGCGCTCATCTCCCTCGCCGTGCTGGTGGCCTACGCCGCCTCGCTGGCGACGTCGCTCGACTGGTTCGACCTCGACTTCTGGTGGGAGCTGGCGGCGCTGATCACCGTCATGCTGCTCGGCCACTGGCAGGAGATGGCCGCCCTCGGCCAGGCGCGGGGGGCGCTGGCCGCCCTGGCCGAGCTGCTGCCCGACGACGCCGAACGGGTGGCAAGCGACGGGGAGATCGAGACCGTGTCGATCGACGCCCTGCAGCCGGGCGACGTCGTGCTGGTGCGGTCGGGGGCGCGGGTGCCCGCCGACGGCGAGATCGTCGACGGCCAGGCCGAACTGGACGAGTCGATGATCACCGGTGAGTCACGCCCGGTGGCCAAGGGCCCCGGCGAACGCGTCGTGGCCGGGACGGTGTCGACCGACTCGTCCATCCGGGTGCGGGTCGACGCCGTCGGCGACGACACCGCCCTGGCGGGTATCCACCGCCTGGTGGCCGAGGCCCAGACCTCGCGCAGCCGGGCCCAGGCACTGGCCGCCCGCTTCGCCGCCCTGCTGTTCTACGTGGCCGCCGGCGCCGGGCTGATCACCTTCATCACCTGGCAGCTCATCGGCAACACCGACGAGGCCGTGGTGCGCACCGTCACCGTCCTGGTCATCTCCTGCCCCCACGCCCTGGCCCTGGCCATCCCCCTGGTGATCTCCATCGGCTCGGCCATGGGCGCCCGGGCGGGGATCCTGGTCAAGGACCGCCTCGCCCTCGAGCGCATGCGCACCGTCGACGCCATCCTGTTCGACAAGACCGGCACCCTCACCAAGGGCAGCCACGTGGTCGCCGGGGTGGCGGGAGTCGACATGACCGACGACGAGGTGCTGCGCCTGGCCGGCGGCGTGGAGGCGGAGTCCGAGCACCCGCTGGCCCGGGCCATCGTCACCGCCGCCCGCGCCAAGGGGACTCCCGCCCGTGCGACCGACGCCCGCTCGATCACCGGCCGGGGGGTGGAGGCCAGCATCGACGGCGTGCGCTACGCCCTCGGGGGCCCGGCGCTGCTCCGGGAACGCAACCTGGCCGTGCCCGAGGCGCTGAAGGAACGGGTGGAGGGATGGCAGGCACGGGGCGCGGCCGTGCTGCACCTGGTGCGCGCCGACGAGATCGTCGGGTCCCTGGCCCTGGAGGACGAGGTCCGGCCCGAGGCCCGCGCCGCCGTGGGCGAGCTGAAGCGCCTGGGCAAGCGCGTGGTGATGATCACCGGTGACGCCCGCCAGGTGGCCGACGCCGTCGCCGCCGACCTGGGCGTCGACGAGGTGTTCGCCGAGGTCCTGCCCGAGGACAAGGACGCCAAGGTGGCCGAGCTCCAGCAGCGGGGCCTGTCGGTGGCCATGGTCGGCGACGGGGTGAACGACGCCCCCGCCCTGGCCCGGGCCGACGTGGGCATCGCCATCGGCGCCGGCACCGACGTGGCCATGGAATCGGCCGGCGTCGTCCTGGCCTCGTCGGACCCGAGGGCGGTGGCCTCGGTCATCCGCCTGTCGAAGGCCTCGTACCGCAAGATGGTGCAGAACCTGGCCTGGGCGGCCGGCTACAACGTGGTGGCCATCCCCCTGGCCGCCGGCGTGCTCGCCGGCGTCGGGTTCAACCTGCCGCCGGCCGTCGGTGCCGTGCTCATGTCGGTCAGCACCATCGTGGTGGCCGCCAACGCCCAGCTCCTGCGCAAGGTGCGCCTCGAGCCACAGGCGAGCGACAGGTAGCCCTTTCAGCCGTTCTCGTGTGCGAATCGCGGGGGTTCCCTCCGCGTTTCGCACACGAGAACCGGGGGGGTAGGTCGGGTCAGGAGCGGATGAGGCGCTCGATGGCCCGGACGGCCTCGGTGACCATCTCGTCTTCCTTGTCGGCGTCGGCGTTGGCCACGCAGTGCCGCACGTGCTCGTCGAGCAGCCCGACGGCCACCGACTGGAGGGCCTTGGTGACGGCGCTCACCTGGGTGAGGATGTCGATGCAGTACGTATCCTCGTCGATCATCCGTTGCAGGCCCCGCACCTGGCCCTCGATGCGGCGCAACCGCTGCCCGTAGTCCTCCTTCTTCATCGTGTATCCACGCATGGCAGCCGGCCTCCCTCGACATTTTCGCGATCTGCAGTTGGTTCAAGATACCATAGGGGGGTAGACTAAGACCAGATCCACCACAGACTCGAACTCCCGAGGAGGGACCGATGGTTCAGACCTACAAGGTCACCGGCATGACCTGCGGACACTGCGTCAGCACCGTGACCACCGAAGTGGGCAAGATCGACGGCGTCACGGCCGTCGACGTCAAGCTCGAGGGCGGCGAGGTGAACGTCACCAGCGAGGCGCCTCTCGATGACGCCTCCGTCAAGGCCGCCGTCGAAGAGGCGGGCTTCGAGCTGGTTTCGTGAAGCCCGGCGTCAAGCTGGCCGCGTTCGCCGTGGTGCTCGCCGCCGCCTTCGGCGGCGGCGCGGCCATGGGCGCGGTGTTCGAGCCCGACCCACCACCGCCGCCACCGATGAACCACGACATGAGCAACATGACGGCGGAAGAGCACACGAACATGAACATGGCGACGACCACGACACGGGTTCCCTGATCCCCGGAAGGATCGTTCGATGAGCACCACCCCTGACACCCAGGCCGATCCCGCCGCCGGCGGCAGCGCGGTCGAGATCCAGATCGGCGGGATGACCTGCGCGTCCTGCGCGGCCCGCATCGAGAAGCGGCTCAACAAGATGGACGGCGTCACCGCCACGGTGAACTACGCCCTCGAGCAGGCGCGTGTCCACCACGGCCCCGATCTCACGCCCGAGGACCTCATCGCCCAGGTCGAGGCCGCCGGCTACACCGCGCAGCTTCCCGCTCCGCCGGTGTCGGCCGACGACGCGGCCGCCGGGTCAGACGAGGCCGAGGCCGACCCCACCCAGGCGCTGCGCACGCGCTTCCTCGCCAGCCTCCTGCTCAGCCTGCCGGTGCTGGCCATGGCCATGATCCCGGCCCTGCAGTTCGAGAACTGGCAGTGGCTGT
>CAYTTL010000265.1:0-3694 GCA_964440725.1 uncultured Acidimicrobiales bacterium
CGATCATGCGCTTGGCTTCGAGCCCCACGGCCAGGGGCCGACCGTCCTTGACGTTGACGGCGACGACCGACGGCTCGTTGAGAACGATGCCCTTGCCCCGGATGTACACCAGGGTGTTTGCGGTGCCCAGGTCGACGGCCATGTCACGACCCATGAATGCGGCGAAGAAGTTGTCGGACATGCGAGCAGGCTCCGCGCCGGGGGTGTGGTCGACCTAAGGCTAGGCCCTCGGGTAGCCCGCCACAACCCGCGCCCCTCAGAGGGTCGGAAAGAACAGGCCGATTTCGCGGGTCGCGGCCTCGGGACTGTCGCTGCCGTGGACCAGGTTCTCGTTGGTCTCGGTGGCCAGATCACCCCTGATCGTGCCTACATCGGCGGTGGCCGGGTTGGTGGCGCCCATCAGCCTGCGGACCATGGCGATGGTGCCCTCGGGCCCCTCGACGACCATGAGCAACGACGGGCTGCGGGTGATGAAGGCGACCAGACCGGCGAAGAACGGCTCGCCGGCGTGCTCTGCGTAGTGGACCTCGGCGGTGGCGGCGTCGATGGTTCGCAGCTCGACGGCCACGAGGCGGAAGCCCTTGGCCTCCAGTCGTCGGACGATCTCGCCGGTGAGGCGACGCTCGACGGCATCGGGCTTGCAGATGACAAGGGTGCGCTCCATGAGGACCGGCAGACTAGTTGGCCTTGGCGGTGGCACTCGTCACCGCGCCGACGGGGTTGGGGCCCCGTCGGCCCTGGCGGGCGTGGCCGAAGGCCCGGGTGCCTGCCAGCAGATCAGCGGGCCGGCTCACCGTCGCCGACGAGGGCGGCCCGCGCCGCGCCCACCACGTACAACGATCCCGTCACCAGGACCATCTCGTCGGGCCGGGCCAGGCTGAGGGCCAGGGCGACGGCCTCGGGCGCCGACTCCGCTACTTCGGTGTCCACGCCCATGGCCTGGGCGGCGGCGGCCACCGACTCGGGAGCGAGCGCCCGGGGCGAGGGGGGCGGGCAGGTCACCACCAGGCGGCAGTCGGCCGCGCCCATGGCCTGGAGCATCTCCGCCGGGTCACGGCCGGCGAGCAGCCCCACCACGAGGATGCGGCCGGCGACGCCGGCGAAGGTCTCGGCCAGGGCGGCGGCCGCCGCCCGGGCGCCGGCCGGGTTGTGGGCCCCGTCGAGCACGCACAGCGGCGAGCGGGCCACCACCTCGAGGCGGCCGGGCAGGCGGACCCCCGCGAAGGCGTCGGCGACCACCCCGGCGTCGAGGGGGGCCCCGAAGAACATTTGGGCGGCGGCGAGGGCGGTGACGGCGTTGTCTCCCTGGAACGCACCGTGCACCGGCACCAGCACCTGCTCGTAGCGGGCGTCCGGAGTCCACATGTCGAGGACTCGGCCTCCGTGGGCCAGCTGGTTGTCGGAACAGCCGTAGTCGACCCCCCGCTCCCACACGGCAGGTGGGGCGGCGGCGTGAAAGATGGCCGCGAGGGTGGGATCGGTCTCGCCGAGCACGAGGCTGGTTCCGGGCTTGACGATGCCTGCCTTCTCCCGGGCGATGTCCTCGAGGTGGGGACCGATGGTCTCGACATGGTCGAGGCTCACGTTGGTGACCACAGCCACCTCGGCGTCGACCACGTTGGTCGCGTCCCAGCGCCCGCCCAGGCCGACCTCGATCACCGCGGCGTCGACGGCGATGTCGGCGAACCAACGCAGGGCGATGGCGGTGAGGAGCTCGAAGTGGGTGGGCCGGCTGTCGAGCACCGTCTCCAGGGCGGCCACGGCCCGGACGACGTCGACCAGGTGGTCGTCGCCGATGGGAACGCCGTTCCAGGCCAGGCGCTCGTTGACCCGCTGGAGGTGGGGACTGGTGTAGGTGCCGACCGACAGCCCCCGCTCCACCAGGAGGGCGGTGAGCATCCGGGCGGTCGAGCCCTTTCCGTTGGTGCCGGTGAGGTGGATGACCGGGTAGCTCGACTGGGGGTCCCCCGCCAGCTCGACGAGCGTACGGATGCGGTCGAGGCGCCGCTCGGCCGCGGCCGACGACCGGTCGTTCTCGAGGTTGACGTGATCGGCCAGGTAGGCCATGGCGCCGTCGAGGTCCATGTCGTCGAGCATCACCGCGTCGAGGGAGTCCGGCGGTCGCGAAGAGTCAGCGCAGCGGGAGCGGGTGCCGGCGACCGCGGGGTCGGACGCTCAGCCGGCCAGGAGGGCGTCGTCGGAATCGTGGGCGCGCCGGGCCTTGGTCCGGGCCACCTCGGCCACCTGCTCGGCCCGGGGCAGGGCGATCTCGGCGACCCGGGTGGCCTGCTCACGCGCCATCTCGGCGGCGATGCCGACGGCGGGACGAGCGGCCCCGGCTGCCCGACCGGCGTGGCGGCGAGCCGCCTTGGTGGCCTTGGCCGCTTGCCTGCGAGCGCCCTTGTTGGCCTTGGCCGCATGCTTGCGGGCGCCCTTGTTGGCCTTGGCGGCATGCTTGCGGGCTGCCTTGGTGGCTTTGGCCGCTCGCTTGGTTGCCTTCGCCGCCCGCTTGGTGGCCGCCCGGCTCGCCTTGCCCACGGTGGGCCCGGCCACCTTGGCCGCCTCGGCCAGGCCCAGGGAGATGGCCGCTCCCCGCTTCATCCGCCTGCGGCCCACGCGCGTGCGACTCCGGCGGTCGACGACCAGCCCGGTGATACCGCCCACCACCGCAGCGGCGCCGGCGGTGGTGGCCGCCTTCCGGGGCAGGTCCTCGCTGGGCTCGCTGCTGCGCAGCGACCGGACCACCACGACCCCGCCACCCACGACGGCGGCAACGACGGCGTACTTCACGGCCTTTCCCATCGACGTCTCCTTGTCCTCACGGCTCCGGAGGCCGGACTCCACGTTGGAGACTACCGGGCCGTCCTGTCCCGGGAAGCCGCGTTCCGGAGGATCTACGAGGCGGCGCGGCGGGGGCGCGTCGAGCGCTCGGGGTCGCTGCGGGGCACCAGGGTGGGATTGACCTTCTCCAGCACCACCGAACGGTCGATGACGCATTTGCCGATGTCGTTGCGGCTGGGGAGGTCGTACATGACGTTGAGCAGCACCTCTTCGAGGATGGCCCGCAGGCCCCTCGCTCCCGTGCCGCGCAGGAGGGCCTGTTCGGAGACCGCCTCGAGGGCGTCGTCGGTGAACTCCAACTCGACACCGTCGAACTCGAAGAACTTGCGGTACTGCTTGACCAGGGCGTTCTTGGGCTGCATGAGGATACGGACCAGGGCCTCCTGGTCGAGGTTGGACACCGCGCCGATCACCGGCAGGCGCCCGACGAACTCGGGGATGAGGCCGAACTTCAGGAGGTCCTCGGGCAGCACCTTGGAGAGGATGACCCCGACGTTCTTGTCGGACGTGCGCCGCAGGTCGGCACCGAAGCCGACGCCCTTGTGCCCGGTGCGGCTCTCGATGATCTTCTCGATGCCGGCGAACGCCCCGCCACAGATGAACAGCACGTTGGTGGTGTCGATCTGGATGAACTCCTGGTGGGGGTGCTTGCGCCCCCCCTGGGGCGGCACCGATGCGGTGGTGCCCTCGAGGATCTTCAGCAGCGCCTGCTGCACACCCTCGCCGGACACGTCGCGGGTGATCGACGGGTTCTCGCTCTTGCGGGCGATCTTGTCGATCTCGTCGATGTAGATGATGCCCGTCTCGGCCTTCTTGACGTCGTAGTCGGCGGCCTGGATCAGCTTGAGGAGGA
>CAYTTL010000266.1:0-3652 GCA_964440725.1 uncultured Acidimicrobiales bacterium
CCTTCGGGTTCGGCATCGACCGCTGCGCCCAGGTGCGCCACGACCTCGACGACCTCCGCCACCTCCTCACCAACGACGTGAGGTTCCTCTCCCAGTTCTGAACGAGGTGGGGCTAGCGGTCACCTCGGTGCCGGGTCAGAAGGGCCCCGGCCAGCGCCCCCACCAGGGCTGCACCCAGCAGGGCCACCCACAGGGGCGCCGTCACCTCGGGCAGGATGAAGCGGATCTTGGTCTGCCGGGTGTTCTCGAAGACGAACACGATGAGCAGCACCACCAGGACGGCGCCGGCGACGAGACGTGGGGAAACCCGTGACTGGTTGTTGTGTTCGCTCATGGGCTCAGACTGCCATGGTCGGGCCGCCGGAGCACCGATCATCCCGGCCAGATGGGCGGCTGTCCGGCGTTGGGGTTGGGGAACTGGGTGCCGTAGCGCACCGTGCCCAGGACCTGGATGTTCTTGAGGTTGTCCGGGTTGGCCACCGTCTCCGGTCCGAGAGGGTCGGCCGACAGCATCACCATGTCGGCGTACTTGCCGACCTCGATGGTGCCGCGCTGCGCTTCCATGCCGTACTGGTAGGCGGCGTCGACGGTGAGGCCCTTGAGCGCCTGGAGGATGGTGATGCGCTGGTCGCCGAGGCCTTGGTCGCTCACCCCCACCGGCGGGCACGCCGACGGGTTGCGGTTCGGGTACCAGGGCGGCTGCTGGACGTTGCGGGTCACGGCCGCCCAAACGACAAACAAGGGGTAGGGCGGCGTCACCGGCGTGTCGGTGTGCAGCGTGACCCGTCCCTTCTTGTCGATCGTGGATCTGGCCGGGTAGCTGTTCACCACGCGCTCGGGGCCGATGACCTGCTGGCACTCGGCCAAGCCGTAGAAGTGCACATTCGACGGCATGACGCTCACCACGGCGGTGTCAAGGGTCGCGACCTTGTCCAGTTGCTCCGACGTCATGAAGGCGGCGTGCAGCACGACGTCGTGCCGCCCCGCCGGCGGCGGTGTCCCCTTGGTCGCCTCCAGGGCATTCACGGCGTCGGTGATCGCCCCGTCGCCGATCTGGTGGATGACCATGGGGAAACCGGCCTTGTGCGCCTCGAGCAGGCGCCCCTCGAGCTTCTGCTGGCCGACGTCGGGCAGGCCCCGGTAGGGCTGCGGGAACAGTTTCGCATCGTTGTAGGGGAAGAACCACTCCTTGTACGGCTGCCCCATGTACGCGGTGTAGCCCTGCGGCGAGCCGTCGGCGAAGCTCTTGGCCGCGGCGACGGAGAGCAACGGATTGTCCCCGATCAGCTTCCTGCCCTCGACGGCCATTCCGACGGTCTTGAGAAAATCGCCGCTGTTGTTGTCGTAGGCCAGCATGGCCGCGGCCACCGGGAAGGGCGACTGCGACCCCGAACCCAGCACGCCCTGGTAGAGCTTCATCGTCTCGAGATCGGCTGTGCCCTCCTGGACGAAGGTGTAGCCGTGCTGGGCGTAGATCTCGGCCGCCTGCGTCAGGAGCTTGGCCGCCGTGCCCTGGTTCTGGGGCATCTTGAAGACCAGGCCCTGGATGACGGCCGTGGCGTAGAGCGAGGCGTCCTCGTCGAGCTGACCCATGTTGGCCAGGGCCTTCTCCTGTACCGGGTTGATGTTCGGCTCGTAGCACGGGTTTGCGGTCTGATCGGGGTTCTGCCCCGTCGTGCCGCAGATGTTCAGGAGGTTCAGCGCCGGCGTGTTGACGTAGGAGAAGTGCCCGGACTGGGCGGTGACGTAGATGGGGATGTCGTCGGCGATGGCGTTGAGCTGATCGAGGGCGTTGCCGTTCTCGAAGTTGGGGCACTCGAACCCGACACCGTCGGGAACGGGGCAGCTGGGGGAGTGGCCCAGCCGGGACGGGTCGTAGTTGTAGGCCAGGACGAGCGGGGACGGTTGGCTGGGGGTGGCGCTCCTCACCTCCGCCACCCGCTTGGCGATCCGGGCCACAACGTCGTCCTGGTTCTGCACGGGGATGAAGCACGTCTGCGGGTCGTCGGGCGCAGTGCACCGGGGGTCGCCCGGTGGGGGCTTGAAGTAGATGTTGATGCCGGAGACGTCGATCCAGTTGGCGGGGTCGTTGTAGTAGGCGTAGCCCGACATGTGCGAATGCGGGTCGATGAAGCCGGGAAGGACGGTGGCCCCGTTCATGTCGGTCGGCGTCAGGCCCGGCGGGGCGAGCGCCTGGATCTGCTCGTTGGTACCCACCGCGGTGATGGTGCCGTTGGCCACCGCCACCGCCTGCGCCGAGGGCGCCTGGGGGTTCATGGTCACGACGTTGCCGTTGACGAAGATCGCCGTCGGCACCTGGCTCGGTGCCGAGGTGGTCGGCGTCGTCGTGGTGGCAGGCGACGACGTGTCCGACGACGTGCAGGCGACGGCCACGAGGGCCGCCGCCGCGCCGACCACGGCGAACATCCTGCGGCCACGGCCGACCAGCGTGCTTCCGAACATGAACCGCCCTCCCGCTCCGTGCCAACCGCCGCTCGGCGCCGACGATATACGTTCCGGCGTCAGAGCGACGCCGCCTATCGTGTCGCCATGCGGGCACCGCTTTCCTGGCTACGCGAGTTCGCGCCGATCGATGGTGACGTCGCCGACCTGGCCTCGGCCCTGTCACAGCTCGGTCTGGTCGTCGAGGGCGTGGACCGCGTCGGGGAGGGCCTCGACCAGGTCGTCGTGGCCCGGGTGCTGGCCACGTCGGTCCATCCCACGGCCGACCGCGTCCAATTGGTCGACGTCGACGCCGGTGACGGCTCCGCCCTGCGGATCGTCTGCGGTGCCTACAACTTCGCCGCCGGGGACCTCGTGCCCCTCGCCCGCCCGGGGACGCGCCTGCCCGGCGGTTTCGAGATCGGCCGGCGCAAGGTTCGCGGTCAGTGGTCCGAGGGCATGCTGTGCTCCGGATCGGAGCTTGGCCTGTCCGACGACCACAGCGGCATCCTCGTCCTGCCCCCGGCGTCGGAGCCGGGCGCACCCCTGTCCGAGGCACTGGGCATCGGCGTCGACGTGGTCTTCGACCTCGAGATCACCCCCAACCGCCCCGACGCCATGTCGGTCGCCGGGGTGGCTCGCGACCTGGCGGCAAAGCTGAGGCTTCCCTTCGACCTTCCCCGGGCGACCGAACTGCCGACCGGGGAGACGGCGAAGGCGACGGTGGCCATTCACGCCGACGACCTGTGCCCCCGCTTCGTCGCCGTCCGCCTGGAAGGTGTCGCCGTCGGCCCCTCGCCCGCCTGGCTGAGCACGCGGCTGACCCTCGCCGGCATGCGCCCGGTGAACAACGTGGTCGACGTGTCGAACTACGTGATGCTGGAGGTCGGCCAGCCCAATCACCCGTACGACCTCGATCGCCTCGGCGGCGGCGGGCTGTCGGTGCGACGGGGCCGACCCCATGAGATCGTCGTCACCCTCGACGACGTCGAGCGGGCGGTCGGCCCCGACGACTGCCTCATCTGCGACGCCGAGGACGCGGTGGTGGGAATCGGCGGCGTCATGGGCGGCGCCTCGAGCGAGATCTCCGACATCACGAACACCGTGCTCCTCGAATCGGCGTGGTTCACGCCGATGGCGATCGCCCGAACCTCCAAACGGCTGGGGCTCCGCACCGAGGCCTCGGTGCGCTTCGAGCGAGGTGTCGACC
>CAYTTL010000267.1:0-3634 GCA_964440725.1 uncultured Acidimicrobiales bacterium
CGGCCCGCCGGCCGGAGGCGGGCGCTGGGGGGTCCGAACCGTCACCGGCCGACGGCCCGTCGGGCCGGCCTGGCCCCGTAGACGTGGTTCCATGCCGGGGCCAGCCCGGTGTCCGAACTCACCCGCAGCACCGTGACACCGGGGCTCCGGGTGGTGGGAGCCGCGGGCGGCCGGCGGGCGGCGGGGTCGTCGACCACCACGATGGCGAGGGCGGCGAAGCGGCTCCGGAGCCCGGCGATGAGATCGAGGTCACCGGCACGGGCGCGGGCCGTCGTCACCACCGTCAGGCCCCCGCCGGTCCCCGCCCGGTGCAGACCACCGACGACCGCTTCGAGGCCGTCGGCGCGTCCCGGTGCGACGACGGCGAGGTGTTCCATGACCGCCTCGACATGGGCGTGGCCGGCAGCGAACCCCGAATCGGTCCCGTCGGTGGTGGCGAGGCGGACGAGGCCGTCTCCGGCCCAGGACGCGGTCAGGACGCTGGCCGCCGCCGAGACCGCCATCTCCAGGGTGTCGGCGGTGTGAACCGGGGCACGGACGTCGAGGAGCACTGTCGCCCGCCCCTGCCACGGGAGCTCGAGCTGGCGCACGACGAGCTCGCCGGTCCGGGCCGTCGACGGCCAGTGCACCCGCCGGAGATCGTCGCCCACCTCGTAGGGGCGCAGGCCGTAGAGGTCCTCCCCGCTCGGCCCCACGGTGGCCGTCCTCGGAGCACCCGACGTGGGATCGTCGCCGATGGCGTGGGCGGTCGAGGCGAGCGGCTCCACCGCCGGGTACACGGTGAGCTCGATCGACGGAGCGATGGTCACCACGCGCGACCACAGCCCGAAAGCGTCACCGACCTCGGCCTCGAGGGGGCCGACGGTGAAGATCCCCCGGTGCTCGGCGGGCAACCGGTACACCGCCCGGTCTTGGTGGCCGGCGCCGAGCGGGGCGAGGAGGAAGCGGGCCTGGCGTCGACCGGTACCGGCGCCGGAGCGGTCGGTCAGCGGCGACGTGGCCATGAAGGTGTCGCGCACCACGACGACCGGCGAGGGCCGGCGGGCCCGGTTGGCCACCACCAGCTCCACCCTGCTCTCGGCGCCGACGTGGATGCGGCTGGGCCGGACGCTGCGGCCGGCGTCGAGGTCGATCCGGCGGACGAGCACGGTGACGGCTCCGACCACCACCAGCGCCGCCGCCCCGGTGGCCAGGACGAAGAGCTCGAAGATGCCGAGGATGCGGGCGGCCGCCGCCAGTGTCACGACGCCGGCCAACACCGCCCAGCCGCGCCGGGTGGGCATGGCTAGGCGCCTCGGCTGGGTACGGGCACGGTGGCGAGAACGTCGGCCAGCACCTCATGGCGAGCCGTGCCCCGCATCTGGGCTTCGGGGGTGAGGGCCAGGCGGTGTTCGAGCACGGGGACGACCAGAGCCTTGATGTCGTCGGGCACCACGTAGTCGCGTCCGGCGGCGGCCGCCCGCGCCCGCGCCGCCCGCAACAACCCCAGCGCCGCCCTTGGGCTGACCCCGAGGGTGAGATCGGGGCGTCGGCGGGTGGCGTCGGCCAGGTCGACGATGTAGCCCTTCAGGCTCTGGGCGACGTGGATGGCCTGGGCCATGGCCATCATGGTTTCGACGTCGGTGCTCCTGGCGACGGGGGACAGCTGATCGAGGGCGGGTTCGGCGGCCCCGTGGGTGTCGAGGATGGCGAGCTCGGATGCCCGCGCCGGGTACCCGATGCGGATGCGCATGAGGAACCGGTCGAGCTGGCTCTCGGGCAGCGGGAAAGTGCCCTCGTGCTCGATGGGGTTCTGGGTGGCGATGACCATGAACGGCTGAGGCAGGCGGTAGGTGGTGTTGTCGGCGGTGACCTGGCGCTCCTCCATTGCTTCGAGCAGCGCCGACTGCGTCTTGGGCGAGGCCCGGTTGATCTCGTCGGCCAGGACCACGTTGGCGAAGATGCCGCCCGGTCGGAACTCGAAGGCGTTGGTGCCCCGGTTGTACACGGTGACACCGGTGACGTCGGACGGGAGCAGGTCGGGCGTGAACTGGATGCGGCCCCAGGTGCAGTCGATGCTGGCGGCCACCGCCTTGGCCAGGGTGGTCTTGCCCACGCCGGGGACATCCTCGATGAGGAGATGACCCTCGGCGACCAGGCAGACGAGGGCCAGACGGACGGCTTCGTCCTTGCCCTGGATGATCGTGGCCACGTTGGCGACGATCGCCTCGAACCCGTTGGAGAACGACTGCGCGGCACTGGCGGCGACACGGGACCTTGACACTGCTCGGGCTGAGCCTCCTCGACCACGACGACCTGTTGTGTATGAGTGTCGCCTGTTGTGTGCGATCTCGCGGGACGCCCGGCGCCCTCGACTCGACACCGGAAAGCGTACTGCGGTGCTCCGGCATCGCCGTGGCGCCCGGACCGGCATAGGTTTGCTCCCATCGAGGTGGCGCTGGCGATCGACGTGGGAGGCACCAAGGTGGCCGCCGCCCTGGTGACGGCCGACGGCGACGTCGTGTCGCGGAAGGCGGCCCCGACCCCCCGAACCGAGAACCCCGAGGAGGTGTTCGACCGGATCCTGGCCGTGGCCGGCGAGGCAGGCGGCACGAACCGGAGCGGCGCTGACGCTCATTCGGGGGGCGACGACCACCGGGTCGTCGTGTGCGGCGTGGGCTGCGGCGGGCCCATGACCGCGGGGGGCGAGGAGGTCTCGCCGCTCAACATCGCGTCGATGCGGGGGATTTCCGCTCCGTGCCCGGCTGGCCGAGGCGAGGGGGGTCCCGACGTTCGTCGACAACGACGCCAAGGCCCTGGCCCTGGGCGAGGGTTGGCGGGGGGCGGCGGTGGGCTGTGACGACTTCATGGCCATGGTGGTCTCCACCGGCGTGGGCGGAGGCATCGTGCTCGACGGGCGCCTTCTCGACGGGGCCGGGGGCAACGCCGGCCACATCGGCCATGTGATCGTCGAGCCCGGAGGACGGCAGTGCCGGTGCGGGGCTCGCGGCTGCCTGGAGGCGGAGGCGTCGGGCACGGCGATCGCCGACATCACCGGCCGCCCGGCGTCCGAGGCGAGTACCGACGTGGTGCACCGCACGGGTCTCCTGGTGGGGCGGGCGGTGGCGTCGGTTGCCAACCTCCTCGACCTGCGACTGGCGGTGGTGGCGGGGTCGGTGGCCCTCGGCTTCGGCGACCCGTTCTTCGCCGCCGCCCAGGCCGAGCTCGAGAGCCGTGCCCGCCTCGACTTCTCGCGCCGGGCTCGTATCGTCCCCGCCGGGCTGGGCGACCTCGGCCCGCTGGTCGGGGCCGCCGCCGTCGGGTGGCGGGGTGCCGGGTGGCGGGGTGCCGGTTGATGGCGCGCCTGTGGCCTGCGGCGATGGCGGTGGCGGCCCGGCCCCGCCTGTGGCCGACCGCCGTCGCCCAGACCTTCCGCCTGGCCCGACCGGGATGGTGGCGCCGGTGGCCACCGGTTCCGACGCCCGACCCCGACTGGCTGCGGTTTCGGGCCAGGACCGCGTACGGCGACCCGGACCATGCGCTGGAGGTGTCCGACGTTCTGTGCTGGCTGGAATGGTGCCGGGACCGACTGTGACCGTGGCGCCCGATTCTCCTTGTCGGCGAGCGCTGCGCGCTACCCTTCGGCCGATGGTTG
>CAYTTL010000268.1:0-3612 GCA_964440725.1 uncultured Acidimicrobiales bacterium
GATTGTCGCCTTCCAGGAGCGTTGTCCCCAGATCGGCGAGTCGGTCGATGGCGGCCTGGTCGAGGCCGAGTCCACGCAGGGCGGCGACCGCCGCCTGGGCTCGTCCGAGGGCGGGCCCGGCCAGGGAGACGATCTCGTTGGGAGCGGCGGCCACCGATGCACCGAGCGTGCGCTCGGCGATCGGGCCGAAGGCCAGGTCGGGAAGCCCCCGGGCGGACGGAGGCGCCGACAGGCTGGCGATCGCCCAGGCCGAGATGGCCCGTTGCGTCGCCACCCGGGTCTGGCAGAACTGCACCGGGTCACCTCCGGTGAGCGTGTTCAACACCGTCACCGGTGAGATCGGGGTCAGCGCCGCCGACGGCGGGGCCGGAGCGGCCGGTGGCGCACCGGGGGCCGACGGAGCCACCGAGTTGGGCGGTCCCGTGTCATGGCCGGCACTGCGGAGCTTTCGGAACTGGTCGACCAGCTCCCGGTTCATGTCCCGGACCACCGCGTGGAGCGCGCCGATCTCGGCGAAGTTGACGCCCACCACGTTCGGGAGCCGGCCCCGTTGGTCGGCGCACGCACGGAGGCGGTCCTCGAGAAACTCCCGGCTGTTGACCTTCCGGCCGTCGGCGGGGTCGGGTCGGTCGGTGGTGAGCCAGTGGTTCACCATGAACAACGGAGCGTCCGGGGTACCCCGGTTGGCGTCGCAGTTCATCTTGCCGGCCCGGTCGAAGTTGTACTCCGTCTCCTGGAACCAGCCCTGGTAGGCCGGCTGGTACCACTCCGGAGAACCGGGACCACCGACCTCGGAGAACACGAGGAGGTTGCGGCCCGAACGGACGATCTCGCCCAGCGTGGGCATGGGCTGGTCCTTGCGCAGCGTGTAGGCCCGCTCTTCCAGGCCGGCGTCGATGAAGGCGAGTGAGGTGGGCAGGGGCTCCACCGCATCCTGGATGATGATCATGACGACCTCGTCGGGATGGGTCTCGAGAAACGTCTTCAGATCTCCGAGCACCGAGGAGAACGGGACGGCGCCCAACTCGCAGAAGTTGTGGCACAGGTACATGTCCCGTTGGGCATTCGCTCCCTTCGGCGCCCGGTTGGCCAGCACCGCGGCCTGCTCGGCCAGGGTGGGATTGACCGCCTCCGTCACCGGGCTGGCGATCTCGGCGGCCCGGTCGGTGACGATCAACGGTGTCTCCGCACCGGGCAGGCGGGAGGCCGTCTTCACGCCGTAGTGGGTGTCGATGAGCAGCGCCCGGACGCCTGCCTCCAGCTGGGCCTTGATCGTGGTCAGCTGCTCGCCGAAGAGAAAGCCCGGGTACTGGGCGGACGACATCGAGTTGTGGGTGCCCGGGAACATGGCGAGGTTCAGAGGGAGGTCGCACAGCGATGCCTCGCCGTTGCACTCCTCGGCGCCGGCGGCCGCGGCTCGCCGGGCCGCCCCACTCGTGGTCAGGACCAACCCGAGGCCCATGAGACCGAGGAGCACCACACCGACGACGGAGGCGAGGCCGATTCGGCGCCAACGGGACGGGACGGGCTCGGTGGCGTCGCCGGCCCCATCGCCGGCCGCGGGGGTGGCGGACCGCACCAGGCGCATCAGCTCCGCAGCCCCGAAGTAGGCCAGCCACAGGCCGGTGGCCAGCACGGCCAGCCTCGCCCACAGGCCGGGCTCGGCGAGGATGACGACCCCGGCGAGGATGGCGAGGCCGCCGAGCTCGGCTGTCCCGACGGTGGTGGCCCGACGGCGGGCGGCCCAGCCCTTGACGGCGGCAACGGCAACTGCGGGGGTGAGGCGGTGCGGGGTTCCCGCCATGCTCGCCGCCCCGGCCAGGACCACCCCGTAGGCCGCGGTCCACAGCCCGATGTGCATGATGTCGGCCATGCCCTCGCCCAGCGCGCCCCTCACGGCGTCGGCGACCGCAGGGTCTCCCACGGCTCGGCCGGCGAAGAACTGGGCGACGGGTACCAGGGCGGCGACGATCAGGCCGTCGGCCACGATGACGGCGCCGAGCACCTGGCTCGTGCGACGGCGATCGACCGCCAAGGCGATGGCGCCTGCGCCGCACAGGAGCCCACCGATGATGCCGATGCCCGTCAGGGCGTCGGTGCGCTCCTCGAGCTTCCAGATGCCCAGGTCGGCCATGCGCTGGGTGACGTCGGCCAGGCTCTGGCCCAGTCCGCCCTTCGCCTCCTGACCCGGCTTGGTGTCGCTGGGCAACTGGAGGGTGCTGGAGATGATGGCGATGGAGTCGGACAGGTTGAGCGCCTGACCGGTGGTCTGGCCGTCGAGGATGGCCGCGTGGGTGCGGCGCACGGCGGTGCGGAAGATCGACTTGAACGTGTCGGTGTCGACGACCGCCTCGATCGCCAGTTGAAACCCGGGACGGAAGTTGACGGCTTGGGCGTTGCCCTTGAGGGCCAGTTGCTCGGTGAGCTTGGTCGCCAGCACCTTGCGCACCGCCGGCTCGCTCAACAGGTCGACCGAGCGCTGGCTGAACGTGGCGCTGTCGAACAGCGTGGCGTTGGCCCATCCCGACAGCAGGCCCACCGGCAGCAGCACGCCGGAGAGGGCGAGGAGCACGATGCTCCCGATTCGTCGGAGGCGAGTGGACGCCGTCGTCACGTCACGGCTCTGTGGTGGGGGTCGGCGACGGAGAGCGGTCGATGGCGGGAGGCGGGGGTGTCTTCAGGCCGAGCGTGCCCAGGCTGGCGGCGAAGGCGTCGGCCCATTCGCCGCTCCGTTCGATCTCCTGCAAGCGGTCGTTGAGGAACGCACGGAAGGAGGCGTCGCCCTTCGGGAGGCCGATGCCGTACGGCTCGTCGCTGAAGGGGGCATGGACGATCTTGAACGCGCCGCCGCCGTTGGCGACGAGCCCGGCCAGGATGACGTCGTCGGTGCTGACGGCGGCGACCTGCCCGGCGGCGAGCGCCTCGGCGCATTCGGTCCAGGTGTCCAGAAGGGTGAGCTCGGCCTGGGGGGCCTTCTGGGTGAGGTTGGTTGCCGACGTCGTACCCGAGACGGCGCACACCTTCCTGCCGTTGAGGTCGGCCACACCGGCGATGGACGAATCGGCGGCGGCGACCATGATGTCCTGGTGGCTCACCAGGTACGGCCCGGCGAAGTCGACGACCTGCTTGCGCTCGTCGTTGATCGTGTAGGTGGCGACCACGATGTCGACGTTGCCGTTGTCGATCGCCGACTCACGGTTCTTCGACAGCGTCTCGACGAACTCGATGTTGTCGCCGACAGACTCGCGGGTGCCCCCGAAGATTCCGACGGCCATGAGCTCGGCAATGGCCACGTCGAAGCCCTCGAACCGGCGGGTCGCAGGGTTCCGCAGACCCAATCCCGGTTCGTGCTTGATGCCCACGACGATCTTGCCGCGATCGCGGATGGCATCGACGGTGGCCGGCTTCTCCGAGCCGCCCGAACAGGCTCCGGCGACGAGCCCGATCACGATGAGGACCGGCGCCCATGTCCGACGGCAACGGGCTGAGAAGAACGTCGTCAACAGCAAACCGTCGCAGCCTCCCCTCAAACGCCGACGGGACTTTAGCCTTCTCCTTCGTCGACGGCGCGGTACCGTCGGACCGGCATGGGAAGCGACTACCACTTCGTCA
>CAYTTL010000269.1:0-3534 GCA_964440725.1 uncultured Acidimicrobiales bacterium
GAGGCCGTTCACGGGGCCAGGGGACGGGTGGCGGCCATCGTGGTCAACGCCGCTGCCCTGACCCACTACGGCTGGTCGCTGCACGACGCCCTGGCCGCCTTCGAGGGGCCCGTCGTGGAGGTCCACCTCTCCAATCCGAACGCCCGGGAGCCCTGGCGCCAGACGTCGGTGCTGGCTCCCGTCGTCAGCGGCACGATCAGCGGCCTCGGGGGCCTCGGCTACGAACTTGCCATCCGGGCAGTGGCACAGTTGCTCGGATGACAGTCACCGCCATGAGACCGATGAACGTCTCCGACCGGGCCCCCCGTCTTCGGGCGCGCCTCGACGCATCCGGCTGCGAGGCCGTGCTCGTCACCAACCTGGTCAACATCCGCTACCTCACCGGGTTCACCGGTTCCGCCGCCATGCTGGTGGTGCGGCCCGACGATCTCGTCTTCGTGACCGACGGTCGCTACGGCGACCGGGCCACCGAGGAGCTGGGCCGGGCAGGCGTGGCTGCCGCCATCCGGGTGGGCACCACCATGGCCGAGCAGAAGGAGATGGTCGCGGGGGCGACCGGCGGGGTCACGCGTCTCGGCCTCGAAGCGGAAGCGGTCACCTGGGCCCAGCACCGGCGCTTCGCCGCCGACTGGTTTCCCGGTACCGAGCTGGTGCCCACCGAGGACCTGGTCGAGGCTCTGCGCCGGGTGAAAGACGGTGGCGAGATCGACCGCATGGCCGAGGCCGCCCGCACCGCCGACGCCGCCCTGGCGGCCTGCCGGTCGATGCTGGTGGACGGGGTCACCGAGTCGGAGTTCGCCCTCGCCCTCGACGTGGCCATGCGCGGCGAGGGTGCCGACGGGCCCTCCTTCGAAACCATCGTCGCCTCCGGCCCCAACGGGGCCAAGCCCCATCACACCCCCACCGCCCGGCGAATCGAACCCGGCGAGCTGGTCGTCGTCGACTTCGGGGCGCAGGTGGAGGGCTACTGCTCCGACATGACCCGCACCCTGTGCGTCGGCGAGCCGGCGTCGCCGACGGCCCGGCGCATGGTCGAGGTGGTGGCCGAGAGCCAGCGGGCCGGCGTCGCCGCCGTCACCGCCGGAGCGTCCGCCAGTGGCGTGGATGACGTGTGCCGGGGGGTGATCGCCGAGGCCGGCTGGGCCGACGCCTTCCTCCACAGCACCGGCCACGGTGTGGGGCTGGAGATCCACGAGGCACCGCGGGTGTCGTCGACGTCCACCGACACCCTGGAGGCCGGCTACGTCGTCACCGTCGAGCCCGGTGTCTACCTGAGCGACCAGGGCGGCGTCCGCATCGAGGACACCGTGGTCGTCACCGCCGACGGTTGCGACACCCTCACCAACGCCCCCAAGGAGCTCGTCGTCACATGAACGGCCCGGCGGGCCGTTCCGGCCGGCACGTCTGGGCGCACGATCGTGAGATCGTGGTCCCATGAACGTCTCGACCAACGACCTGAAGAACGGCATGGCCCTCGACCTTCCCGACGGGCTGTTCACCGTCGTGGAGTTCCAGCACGTCAAGCCGGGCAAGGGTGGCGCCTTCGTACGCACCAAGATCAAGAACGTCCGCACCGGCGCCGTCCTCGAGCGCACCTACCGGGCCGACGAGAAGCTCGAGCAGGCGATCATCGACAAGCGGGAGATGCAGTACCTCTACCGCGAAGGCGACCACCACGTGTTCATGGACACGGCCACCTACGACCAGCTGAGCGTCGACACCTCGGCTCAGGGCAACGCCGCCAGCTTTCTGAAGGAAGGCGACAACGCCGTCCTGCAGATGTACAACGACACCGTCGTGGGCATCGACCTGCCGGCGTCGGTCGAGCTCACGGTCACCGAGACCGAGCCCGGGCTCCAGGGCGACCGGGTCTCGGGCGCCCGCAAGCCCGCCACCCTCGAGACCGGTCTCATCGTCTCCGTCCCCTTGTTCGTGAACCCCGGCGACCGGCTCAAGGTGGACACCCGCAGCGGCGAGTACCTCACACGGGTGTGACGGGCGTTCCGTCGGTCCCCGCCGCCCGGGGAGTGCCCGCCGGGCCGGATCGACCGTCGGTGCCCGGTGTCCCCGCCGAGCCGACGACAGGTGCGCGCCGCCAGGCGAGAGAACGGGCCCTGGCGCTGCTCTACGAGGCCGAGGCCAAGGGCGTCGACGCCGACACCGTGGTCGCCGGCCTTCCGATCGAGCCCGACCCCTTCACCGTCGAGCTGGTGTCGGGAGTGGTCTCCGCCCGCGCCGAGATCGACGGGTGGTTGCGTCGCTTCGCCCGGGACTGGGCCCTCGAGCGCATGCCTGCCATCGACCGCACGCTCCTGCGCATCGGCGTGTTCGAGCTCGTCCACCGTCCCGACGTGCCCACCGCCGTCGCAATCTCCGAGGCCGTCGACCTGGCCCACCGGTACTCCACCGACGACTCCGGCCGCTTCGTCAACGGCGTCCTCGCCGCCGTCGCCGCCGAAGTGCGATCCTGAGGCCTGTCCGTCCGCCGCAGCGGACGGGACGGTCGCGCTAACATCGGCGGTGCCGTTAAGGCCGGTCCCGTGAGGCCGGAACGGAACGAGGAGCCCCAGGTTGGCCGAACGAGAACGCTCTGCAGCGCCCCTCTACGGGGGCGCTTTTCTCGCCCGGTCCCAGGCCATGAGCGGTGACGACATGCGCCGGGCCCTCACCCGCATCGCCCACGAGGTGGTCGAGCGCAACCAGGGCCTCGGCGACGTGGTCGTGGTCGGCCTGCAGACCGGAGGTGTGAACCTGGCGAACCGCCTGGCCCAGGCCCTCCGCCAGGTCGAGTCGACAGAGGTGCCGGTGGGCACGCTCGACGTGGCCTTCTACCGCGACGACATCGGGCTGCGCCCGGTGATGCCCGAGGCGGTCACCGACATTCCCTTCGACCTGACGGGCAAGGTCGTGGTGCTGGTCGACGACGTGCTGTTCACGGGCCGTACCGTGCGCGCCGCCCTCGACGCCCTCAACGACTACGGGCGCCCACGCGCCGTCCAGCTGGCCGTCATGGTCGACCGGGGCCACCGCGAGCTGCCCATCCGCCCCGACTACGTCGGCAAGAACCTGCCCACCCGGCGCGACGAGGTGGTCGACGTGCGCGACGACGGGGTCGACCTCGGCGTCATGGTCCCGACCACACGGCGGCGAAAGAGCGAGAACCGCGGTGTCGCTGAGAAGCACGGTGCAGCGGAGGATCGCCGCGACCGGGGGCCGCAGTGACCCGACGCAACCTCCTGTCGGTGGGCGACCTCGGCGTCGACGGCATCACCGAGGTCATGGGGGTCACCGACTCGTTCGTGGAGGTGAGCGAGCGGGCCGTCCCCAAGGTGCCGGCTCTCCGTGCCCGTACCATCGCCTCGCTGTTCTTCGAGGAGTCCACCCGCACGCGTCTGTCCTTCGAGGCCGCCGCCAAGCGGCTGTCGGCCGACACCATGAACTTCTCGGTGGCGTCGTCGTCGGTGAAGAAGGGCGAGTCGGTGCGAGACACGGTGCAGACCATCGAGGCCATGGGTGTCGACGCCCTGGTCGTGC
>CAYTTL010000270.1:0-3524 GCA_964440725.1 uncultured Acidimicrobiales bacterium
CTGCGTGGAGGCCGGTGCCAACGTGCTGGTGGCGGGTACGGCGGTGTTCGGCCACAAGGGTGGTCCCGCCGCAGGGGCCCGGGCCGTGCTGGCCGCATCGGCCGGCGAGCCCGACCCGAGCTAGTCGCGTCCGGCCGTCAGGGACCGCCGACGACGGACGTCGCCGCCGGGCAACAGGCTCGCGAGGGTGTCGGCGCGTGCCGGGGGGCGAGCTCGATCAGTCCCGGCGCGGCGAGGAGGCGGAGGAGGGGCCAGATGGGGTCGAGAGGACCGGTGCGGGCGGCGGCCGGATGGGCGTGATGTGAGTTGTGGTACCCGTGGCCCAGCAGGGGGATGGCGAGCCAGGCGAGGTCATACCCGGGAGACTCGGGGTGGGGCTTGCGCCCGTAGAGGTGGCCCACGGTGTTGACCGCACCCATGATGCCCAGGTAGCAGACCAGGTGGACGGCCAGCATGATCAGCACCTGGACCGGTCCGAACATGGCGAGGAAGAAGGCGACGACGAGGAACCGGAGGGCGATGACTCCCCGTCCCGGCTGGGTGTCCTCCGGCAGGTCACGCCTGGCCACGGCGAACAGGTAGGGGGAACCGAGAAGGATCGCGAGTGGCGGGCGCTGACGGGGCGAGTGAGGGTCCTGCGGGGTGTCGGCGTACCGGTGGTGCAGGCGGTGGACGGCGGCCCACGACTCGGGACTGGTCCACACGATCACCCGGATGTAGGTGTCGAAGAACGACGCCAGGGCGGGGTGGACGCGAAACGCATGGTGGGCGAGGCAGCGGTGGCAGTAGACCTCGGTGATGACGGCCGTGAGGACCGCCGAGCAGATGCCGATGACGACTCCGACGGGCACGCCGAGAACCCTACCCACTGCCGCCCTGCCGGAGGGCCACGGCGAGGGCAGGGCTACTGTGAAGGCGACCGCGGCGAATGGTGAGGAGCGCGAGATGCCAGATCGTGACGGATACCCGCCCGGAGTCCCGTGCTGGATCGACACGACCCAGCCCGACCCCGACCTTGCCGCTGCCTTCTACGGCGGCCTCTTCGGTTGGGAGTTCTCCGACGCCATGCCACCCGGCTCCGACGTCAAGTACCTCCTGGCCCGCATCCGCGGCCGGGATGTGGCGGCGATCAGCTCGCTTCCACCAGGCGCTCCGCCCCGCCCGGCGTGGAACACCTACGTCGGGGTGGACAGCGCCGACGAGACCGCGGCCAGGGTTCTCGCCGCCGGTGGCCAGGTGGCCATGCAGCCGTTGGACGTCATGGACGCGGGACGCATGGCGGCGTTCACCGACCCGGAGGGGGCGGTGTTCTGCGTCTGGCAGGCCAAGGACCACAAGGGAGCCCAGGTCGTCAACGAGCACGGGACGGTGAACTTCAACAACCTCAACACCCGCAACGTCGAGGCGGCGAAAGCCTTCTACGGCGCGGTGTTCGGGTGGGAGACGCTCGACCTCGGCCCCGGCGGCGCCATGTGGCGGCTGGCCGGCTACGGCGACCATCTCGAAGAAGCGGACCCGGGACTTCGCGAGGGGATGGCGTCGATGGGGGCACCACCGGGCTTCGAGGACGTGGTCGCCGCCCTCAACTCCCTCACCGACGATCAGCCCGACGTACCCCCGAACTGGAGCGTCACCTTCGCCGTCGACGACGCCGACGCGACGGCGCAGCGGGCGGTGGAGCTCGGCGGCGAGCTGCTGGCGCCGCCCTTCGACGCCCCCTGGGTGAGGATGAGCGTGATCCGTGATCCGCAGGGGGCGACGTTCATCGCCAGCCAGTTCGTCCCCGAGAACCGGGAAGTCGGCGGCTGACGGCGACCATCGACGCGGGCGGGGTTAGGGTCGCACGGTGACACTCGCGGTCGAGGCGGAGCAGCTGGTCAAGCGGTTCACCGGCCGCAGCGGCACGGTCGACGCGGTGCGGGGCGTCGACCTGCAGGTCGCCGAGGGGGAGGTGTTCGGGTTCCTGGGGCCGAACGGCGCCGGCAAGTCGACCACGGTGCGCATGCTGACCACGCTGATGACCATCACCTCGGGCTCGGCGAGCGTGGCCGGTGTCGACGTGAGCGAGGATCCCGACGCCGCCCGTCGCAGTATCGGAGTGGCGCTGCAGGAGGCGGGGCTCGACCCCCGCCAGACCGGACGTGAGCTGCTCGTCCTGCAGGCCCGGCTGTTCGGCAGCGCGTCGGCGGCCGCCGTCGACCGGGCCCAGGAGCTGCTGGAGCTGGTCGACCTCGTGGACGCCGCCGATCGGCGCATCAAGGGGTACTCGGGAGGCATGAAGCGCCGGCTCGACCTGGCCTCGGCGCTCGTGCACCAACCGAAGGTCCTCTTCCTGGACGAACCGACGACAGGCCTGGACCCGTCCAGCCGGCTCACGGTGTGGGATGAGATGCGTCGCATCAACGCTCAAGGGACGACCGTGTTCCTCACCACGCAGTACCTGGAGGAAGCCGACCAGCTCTGCAACCGGCTCGCCATCATCGACGACGGCCTCATCGTCCGCGAGGGGACACCGGCGGAGCTGAAGGCCGACCTCCGTCGACGCCGCGCTCTCGACCGCGACCCCACCCTGGACGACGTGTTCCTCGACGCGACCGGGCGCACGCGCGAGCGCGTCGCCGGCCAGGTGCAGGAGGTCGAGTGACCCCGTTCTGGGAGCTCAGCCGTCGGGGTATCCGCGAGGTCCTGCGGACACCCGAGGCGCTGCTCCCGACGGTGTTCATCCCCCTGTTCTTTCTCGTCGTCAACGTTGGCCAGGCGGGCAGGATCTTCCCTTCGGGGGCGACGTCGTTCCTCGAGGGCCAGAACTACGCCGCCTTCCAGTTGCCCAGCGCCATTCTCCTCGCCGCGTCGTTCGGCAGCGCAGCCCTGTACCTCGTCGAGGACATCGAGGGTGGGTACTTCGACAAGCTCCGGGCCGCGCCGGTGTCGCGCAGCGCCATCGTGCTGGGACGCCTGACGGCGGAAGCGGCCAAGATCGTCGTCATCACGATCGTGCTCGTGCTCGCCGCCCTGCCCTTCGGCGTGTCGATCGCCAGCGGACCGCTGGGCCTCGTGCTCCTCCTGGTGCTGGCGGCATTGTGGTCGGTCGTGTTCTCCGGGTTCATGCAGCTGATCGCCCTGAAGTCCCGCAGTGCCGCCGCCACCCAGTCGGGATCGCTGGTGTTCTTTCCCCTGCTCTTCCTGACGCCGAACTTCGTCCCACGCAACCTGCTCACCCGGCCGATGGAGATCGCCGCCACGTTCAACCCCGTCACCTACATCATGGAAGCGTTGCGTTCCCTCATCCTCGACGACCTGGCCTGGGCGGCGATCGGTCGCGGATTCGCCGTCGTCGTCGTGGCCGGTATCGCCATGGTCGCCCTCAACGTCCGTACAATTCGCGCCTACGACTGATCGTCGCAGTAGGGCGCAGGAGACCCGTCTACCTCAGCGCCATGTCGAGGGAGCCACCCGCCAAGTAGCCGACGAAGGTCGGCACCAGGACGGCCGCGGCGATGACGAAACCCCTGGACCGATCAGGG
>CAYTTL010000271.1:0-271 GCA_964440725.1 uncultured Acidimicrobiales bacterium
ACCGGCCAAGAAGGCGGGAAGGAAGGCCACCGGTGGCGCCGGCGCGGCGATCCCGCTGCCGGCCTCGGTCCCCGCCAGGAAGGCGGCGCCGGCAAAGCGCCGGTCCAAGGCCGCGCCCGCCGTGGAGAAGGCGGCCATGCCGGCGAAGTCGGCCGCAGCCAAGAAGGCGGCTGCGGCGGGACGCGGAGCTCCCGCCAAGAAGGCGGCGACCAAGGCAACCACGGCCAAGCGCGTCGCGCCGGCGCGCAAGGCCACCAAGAAGCGCTGAGCC
>CAYTTL010000271.1:281-3490 GCA_964440725.1 uncultured Acidimicrobiales bacterium
CACGGCGACGGTCTCGCCGTCGATGTCGAGTTCGTGACGCTCGGAGGTGGCCCCGGGATCGTCGCCGTCGGCGAGGACCAGCTCCGTCGCCAGCACCTCGGCCGCCACCCAGGCTCCGTGGACATCGACGGCTGCCGCCACGCGGGGGCCGGGGTCGTCGATCCGGAGCCGCACGCGGTCGGTGAGGGCGAGGCTCAGCCGCTTGCGGAGGTCGTTCAGGGCACGGATGAGCTCCCGTGCCGTCCCTTCCTGCCGGAGGGCCTCGTCGAGCTCGAGGTCGAGGGCCACCGCCCACCCGCCGTCCTGGGCCAGAGCCAGCTCCTCGTGGCGGTCGGCCCGCACCTCCACGTCGTCGGGACCGAGGCGCTCGCCGGCCACCTCGACCCATCCCTGGGATTCGAGCGACCGGCGTAGCTCGGCGCCGTCGACAGTTTCCAGGGCGGCCTTGACGAGGTTGACGCGCGGACCCAGCCGGGGCCCCAGGGCCCGGAAGTTGGGGACCACGCGCCAGGTCATGAGCTCGGCGAGCGACGACACCTCCTCGAGGCCCTTGACGTTGAGCTCGTCGGCGATCTCCCGCCGGACCTCGTCGGTGAGGTCGATGCCCGGATGCAGCAGCAGGGCCCGCCGGAGGGGTTGACGGACCCGGGCCCGGGCCTCGCTGCGCGCCGCCCGGCCGAGGGCCACCAGACGCCGGGCCGCGGCCATCTGGTCGATCACCTCGGTGTCGGCCGCCGTCGGGGCCTCGGGCCAGTCGACCAGGTGCACCGACGACTCCCCGGTCAGGGTGGTGTACAGCTCGTCGGCGAGGAAGGGGCAGAAGGGGGCGAGGAGCTCGGCGGTGACCACCAGGCAGCGGTGAAGGGTGGCGTGGGCGGCGCCGCCGTCGGCGTCGGCACCCCAGAACCTCGGACGCGACCGCCGCACGTACCAGTTGGACAGGTCGTCGATGAACTCGGCGAGGGCGGTGGCGCCGCCCAGGGCGTCGAAGCCGGTCAACGCCGTCGTCACCGACGCCACGGTGGCGTCGAGGCGGGCCAGCACCCACCGGTCGAGCAGGTGGCGAGGTCGGGCCGGCGGGTCGCCGGCGACTTCGGGAGGGGTCCACCCGTCGATGTCGGCGTAGGTGGCGAAGAAGGCGAACACGTTCCACAGGGTGACGAGGCTCCGGCGCGAGGCCTCGCGGATGCCGTCCTCGTGGACCCGGCGGCTGGTCCACGGCGAGCCCGCCGAGAAGAAGTACCAGCGCAGGGCGTCGGCGCCGTGCGAGCCCACGACGTCCCAGGGATCGATGACGTTGCCCTTGCTCTTCGACATCTTCTGGCCGTCGGCGTCGACGATGTGGGCCAGGCACACCACGTTGCGGAACGGGGTGCTCCCGAACACCAGGGTGTTCACGGCGAGCAGCGAGTAGAACCAGCCCCGAGTCTGGTCGATCGCCTCGCAGATGAAGTCGGCAGGGAAGGCGGCGGGGACGGCGGTGTCGGCCTGGTCGTCGAAGGGGAAATGGTGCTGGGCCGACGGCATCGATCCTGAGTCGAACCATGCGTCGAGCACGGGTGGAAGACGGGAGGCCACCGACCCGCAGCCCTCCTCGGGGCAGGCGATCTCCACCGCGTCGACCGCGGGGCGGTGCAGGTCGAGGCCCTCGAGGTCGCGCCCGGTGAGGCGGGCCAGCTCCCCGAGCGAGCCGACACAGGTGTCGTGACCGCCGGAGCATCGCCAGATCGGCAGGGGCGTGCCCCAGTACCGGTCCCGCGACAGGGCCCAGTCGACGTTGTTCTCCAACCAGTCACCGAAGCGTCCGTGCTTGATGTGGTCGGGGTACCAGGACACCCGCTCGTTCTCCCGCAGCAGGTCGGCCCGTCGCTCCGAGGTGCGCACGAACCAGGAGGTCTTGGCCCAGTAGATGAGGGGGGTGCCGCACCTCCAGCAGTGGGGATAGGCGTGCAGGAAGGGCTCTTCCTTCACGAGGAGGCCCCGGTCGGCCAGGTCGGCGATGATCTCCCGGTCGGTCTCCTTGACCGGACGGCCCGCCCACGGCGTCACCCGGTCGTCGAAGGTGCCGTCGGCCACCACCGGGTTCACGACCGGGAGGTCCCGTTCTCGCGCTGCGTCCATGTCGTCGGCCCCGAATGCGGGCGCCAGGTGGACGATGCCGGTGCCCTCGTCGGTGGCCACGAACCCGGCGGTGACGACCCGGCAGCCGCGGGCGTCCACCTCCAGGAGCTCGAACGGGCGACGGTACCTGCGGCCGTCGAGGTCGGCGCCGGTGAAGCGGGCCCGCACCTCGGCGCCCTCGCCCACCAGGTCGACCACCCGGGCCTCGGCCATCACCAGGTCGCGCCCACCCGCCGGGTCGGCCACCTGCACATAGTCGAGGTCGGGCCCGACGGCGGCGGCGACGTTGGACACGAGGGTCCACGGCGTGGTGGTCCACACGACGAGGTCGGCGTCGGCGTCGACGAGGGGGAAGCGCACGTAGGCGGTGGCGTCGGTGACGTCGCGGTAGGCGCCGGGCTGCGCCAGCTCGTGGGACGACAGGGCGGTCCCGCACCGGGGACAGTACGGGCTGACCCGATGTCCCTCGTAGAGCAGGCCGTCGTCGTGCAGGTGCTTGACCAGCCACCACACCGACTCGATGTAGTCGTTCGACAGCGTCCAGTAGGCGTCGTCGGTGTCGATCCACACACCCAACCGCTCGGTGAGCGCCGTCCAGTCCTCCACGTAGCGGCGCACCGACTGCCGGCACCGGTCGTTGAAGCGGCCGATCCCGTAGTCCTCGATCTCGCCCTTGCGGGTGAAGCCCAGCTCCTTCTCGACCTCGATCTCGACCGGGAGGCCGTGACAGTCCCAGCCCCCCTTGCGGGGGACGTCGAATCCGGACATGGTGCGGAAGCGCGGGAAGAGGTCCTTGAAGGCCCGGGCCCACACGTGGTGCAGGCCGGGGCGGCCGTTGGCCGTCGGTGGCCCCTCGTAGAACACCCACGGCTGTCCCCCGACGCGATGGCGGCTCACCGCGGCAGCCAGGTCCGTCGCCCGCCAGCGGGCGAGGACCCGCTCCTCGAGGGCGACGAAGTCGGCTTGGCCGTCGACCGGTCCGAAGGGCATGGCCCTAGGTTACGGCCACACGCACGAACGCCGGCCCGCCCCGACGCGGCTGCACGGCGGGGCCTCGGCCCTCGGCTAGAAAGCATCCGATGGACGTC
>CAYTTL010000272.1:0-3483 GCA_964440725.1 uncultured Acidimicrobiales bacterium
GGTCGTGCCGGCGCGCGACGAGGCGGCAAGCGTCGCCGACTGTGTGGCCGCCCTGGCCCGCCAGTGCACCGAGGTGGTGGTGGTCGACGACAACTCCTCGGACGGGACCGCCCGAGCCGCCGCCGCCGCCGGGGCCACGGTCGTTCGCCTCGACGACGAGCCCGGCGCCGGCTGGCTGGGCAAGCCCCGTGCCTGTCTGGCCGGCGCCGACGGTGCGACCACCGAATGGCTGGCATTCGTCGATGCCGACGTCGTCGTCGACCGCCTGGCCCTGCCCACCATGGCTGCGGCCACCCGTGCCACGTCCACCAGCATCGCCGGCGGACTCGACTGCCGGTCGTTCTGGGAGCGCCTCCTCCTGCCCGAGCTGGGCCTGGCCCTGGCCCAGGAGGGCCTGCCGCCGGACTTCGCCGGTGGGCAGTGCCTCCTGGTGCGCCGGGTCGCCTACGAGGCTGTCGGCGGCCACGGCCACCCGGCGGTACGCGGTTCGGTGATCGACGACCGCGACCTGGCCCGCGCCCTCGGCGGCCACGACGCCCGCCTGGCGCCCCAGCTCATGCAGGCCCGCATGTACCGCGACCTGGTGGGGATCCGCGCCGGCCTGGTGAAGAACCAGGCCGCCCTCCACCCCCACGCCGTGCGCCACCTGATCGCCCTGCTGTCGCCGGTGGCGTCACGCCGACCCTGGGCGGCGATCGTCGTCAGCGCCGGCGGCCGTGCCGTCGCCGGCCAGAACCCCCTGTACGGCGTGCTCGCACCGGTGGCCCGGGCCGTCCTCGCCGGGTTCTACCTGGAGAGCCGCTGGCGGGCCCGCACCGGCAGGACGGTGGCGTGGAAGGGCCGCCCCGTCTCGCCCTGAACGCTTCTCGTGCGCGAATCGCCGGGAGAACCACCGCGTTTCGCGCACGAGAAGCCGAGGCCGGGGGCGAGGGGGGCGGAGGCGGGCTAGCGGTCGGGGGTGGTCGACAGCAGCTCGTAGGTGGAGTTGTCGGCGTAGGTGAGGCGGCCCACGAAGGGTGACCCCACCCGCAGGCCGATGTGGCGTTCCTCCCGCAGGACCAGCCCGGTGGCGGGCTCGAACCAGTCGTCGACCACCGCTCCCCCATCGGTGGCGCCGGAGAAGGCCGTCGTCCACCGGGTGTGGCGGGCGACGATGGTGCGCCCGTCCACCTCGACCGGTTCGTCGCCGATGTACTCCACCGTCTGGGCCGCCAGCGTGTCCTCGTCACGACACTCCCAGCGCGACACCCCGCCCGGCGCCAGGTCGGAGCCGTCGAACGACCCCGCCCCGCACCGGAAGGCCTGGGTGCCGTGGGTCCACCAGTAGGCGATGTCGGTTCCGTACGACGGCAGGGCGGGGCCGCACCGGTCGTAGTACTCCAGGTGCTGGGCGAGGAACCATTGCTCCTCGCGCACACCACACCCCCGCCGGGTGACGATGCGCACGGTGACCGGCGAGTACTCCCGCTCGTAGTCGAACAGGGAGATGCGCTCGCCTCCCCGGGTCCGGTAGCGGTAGACGCCGGGCTCGGGCAGACCCGGTACGGGGCGGGCGGCCTCGGCGCCGGCGGCGCGGAAGCGGGCCACGGCGTCGGCCGGGTCGATGGGGTCCTCCCAATACCGGCCGGCGACGAGGAAGGCCGGGAGGCCGACCACGGCGAGCACGGCGAGGGCGACCAGGCGGTGCCGGGTCTCGGCCCGCAACGATCAGCCCGTCGTGAGGCGGGGGCGGGAGATCCGGGCGGCCACGGCCAGCTTGCGCCACGTGGGCACCCGCACCCGCTGGCTGAAGACGTCGTAGTCGACCGCCTCGATGCGGTCGAGGATGCCGGAGTACAAGGCCCGGGCCCCCCGGATGCAGCGGCCCGAGCGCGGCGGGAGCATGGCGATGCCGAGGTCGGCCGATGCGTAGTAGCGACGGGTGCGGGCGATCTCGAAGGCCATGCAGTTCCGCCATCCGGTCGTCACCAGGCGGGCCCAGGGGTCGGCTCCGAACCGCCGCAGGTCCTCCTGGGGCACGTACACGCGACCCCGGTCGAGGTCCTCGGCCACGTCGCGCCAGAAGTTGGAGAGTTGAAAGGCGATCCCGAGGTCACGGGCGTGGCCGAACGCCTCGGGACGGGTCGGCTCCAGGATGGGGAGCATCATCTCGCCGATCACCGCCGCCGAGCCGTCCATGTAGCCGCACAGGTCGTCGAACGTCTCGTAAGTCTCCACCGTGAAGTCCATCGCCATCGACCGGAGGAAGCGGCGGAAGCACTCGGGGTCGAGGTCGAAGGCCCGCACGGTATGGCAGACGGCCTTCAGCACGGGGTCGTCGGAGTGGCCCGCCCCGAGGTCGGCGAAGAACCGGTCGCCGAAGTCGGCGAGGGCGGCTTGGCGCTCCTCGGGCGTGGCGGTGGAGCCGAGATCATCCACGATGTCGTCGGCGTAGCGGCAGAAGCCGTAAAGGGCGTGCACGTGATGGCGCTTCACCTTGGGCAGCAGCGCCGTCGACCAGTAGTAGGTGGTGCCGTAGCGGCGGTTCAGCTCTCGACAGCGGGCATAGGACTCCTCGAGGGTGACCACCACTCACCCCCGGGCGGCGGCCAGCTCGTCGACCCGCTCGGCCGCCAGGCGGCCCGACAGCAGCACCATGGGAACGCCCACGCCGGGCACCGTGCCCGACCCCACGAAGACCACCCCGGGGGCCCGCTTGTCGACGTTGTTGGGCCGGAAGGGCCCGGTCTGGAAGAAGTTGTGGGCCAGGGCGAACGGGGTGCCGCGCGACATTCCCTGGCGCTCCCAGTCGGCGGGGTCCACGAAGCGCTCGACCTCGACGTCGGTCGGGTACCCGAACGCCCCCACCCGACGCACCAGGTCGTCCTTGAACCCTTCCCGGCGCGTCGACCAGTCGACGCGCCCCTCGAGGTTGGGCGTGGGCTCGAGCACGTACAGTGAGCGCCGTCCTTCGGGAGCCAGCGACGGGTCGGACACGCTGGGGCTGCTCACGAGGATCGAGGGGTCGGGCATGATCACCCCCCGGTCGAGCAGGGCCTCGAACGATTCTGCCCACTGGGTGCCGAAGTGGATGTTGTGGTGGGCGGCCCCCGGCGGCAGGTCGCCCTTGACCCCGGCCAGCCAGACCGCGCACGAGGGCGAGTAGTGGCCCTTGCGGGCCACCCGGGGAGCAGGTAGGTCGCCCAGCAGCTCGCGGTAGGCGACGGGCAGGTCGGGGTTCAGCACGACGGCATCGGCGGCCACGGTCTCACCGCCGGCCAGGGCCACCCCCGTCACGCCCGTCGACGAGCGGACCACGGCGTCGACGGTGATGCCGTAGCGGAACTCGACGCCCGCCTTGGTGGCCGCCGCCGCCAGGCCGCGGGGTACGGCGTGCATGCCCCCCTTGGGGAAGTACACGCCCTCGACGGTGTCCATGTAGGTGATCACGCAGTAGAGGGCGAGGGCGTCGAAGGGCGACAGGCCGGCGTACATGGCCTGGAA
>CAYTTL010000273.1:0-3464 GCA_964440725.1 uncultured Acidimicrobiales bacterium
GCGTCGGCTGGTAGCCGACGGCCGACGGCATGCGGCCGAGCAGCGCCGACACTTCGGAGCCGGCCTGCGTGAAGCGGAAGATGTTGTCGACGAACAGCAGCACGTCCTGGCCCTGCACGTCGCGGAAGTACTCCGCCATCGTCAGCGCGGAGAGCGCAACGCGGAAGCGCACGCCCGGCGGCTCGTCCATCTGGCCGTAGACGAGCGCGGTGTTCTTGAGAACGCCGGACTCTTCCATTTCGAGCCAGAGGTCGTTGCCCTCACGGGTGCGCTCGCCCACGCCGGCGAACACCGACACGCCACCGTGCTGGGTGGCGACCCGGTTGATCATCTCCATGATGACGACCGTCTTTCCCACGCCGGCGCCGCCGAACAGGCCGATCTTGCCGCCCTTCACGTAGGGGGCGAGCAGGTCGATGACCTTGATGCCCGTCTCGAACATCTCCGAGCGGGGCTCCAACTCGTCGAACGGGGGCGGGGGGCGGTGGATCTCCCAGCGCTCCTTGATGCCCTCGACCTCTTTGCCCCCGGTGTCGAGGGGCTCGCCGATGACGTTGAACACGTGCCCCAGCACCCCCGGGCCCACAGGCACGGTGATGCCGTGGCCCATGTTGCGTACCGGTGTCCCCCGGCGCAGTCCGTCGGTGGGCTTCATGCAGATGGCCCGGACCCGGCTCTCGCCGATGTGCTGGGCCACCTCGGCGGTGATCTCGATCTTGTCGCCCTCGAGCTCGACGGTCATCGACAGGGCCCAGTTGATCTCGGGGAGGTCGCCGGGAGGGAACTCCACGTCGACGACGGGGCCGGCGATGCCCATGATGCGCCCGTCCTTGGTCGACTGGCTGCCCTGGGACTGGCTGCCCTGGGAATGGACACCCTGGGACTGCGGCTGGGAGCCCTGGGACTGACCGGCGCCGTTGCCGGACTCGCCGCCACCGCCCTGGCCGCTGTCCGGTTGACCGGATCCCGATTGACCGGCGCCCGACTGGGTGGTGGCGTCGCTGGGCATGTCGCTCATCGCTGGCGCTCCTTCACTGGCGGAGCGCCTCGGCTCCGCCGACGACTTCCATGATCTCGGTGGTGATGCCCGCCTGGCGGATCTTGTTGGCCTGCACCCCGAGGCTCTTGATCATGTCCTCGGCGTTGTCGGTCGCCGATTTCATGGCCCGCTGGCGGGCGGCGTGCTCGCTGGCCGACGCGTCGAGCATGGCTGCGAACACCCGGGACTCCACGTAGCGGGGCAGCAGGAGCTCGAGGATTCCCTCGGCCGACGGCTCGAACTCGTAGTCGGCCTTGGGGCCCTCGGCGGCCAGGTCGTCGATCGCCTCCTTCTCCAGCGGCAGCAGCCGGGAGTTGGTGACCTTCTGGGACCCGGCGGACAGGAACCGGGTGTAGACGATCTGCACCTGGTCGACCTCGCCCTCGGAGTACCGCTCGATCATGCCGCCGGCGACCCGGCGGGCATCCTCGTAGGACGGCTGCTCGGTGTAGCCCTGGTTGGCCTCGTCGATGCGGTAGCCGCGGTAGCGGAAGTAGTTCTCCGCCTTGCGGCCCGACAGCGAGAGGGAGTAGTCCTTGCCCTCCTTCTTGTCCGCCTGCAAAGCCCGGTCGGCCGTGCGCAGCACCGAGGAGTTGTAGGCCCCGGCCAGACCGCGGTCGGCGGCGAGGACGACGTAGCCGACGGTGTTGACGTCTCGCTGCTTGAGGAGGGGATGATCGAGGCCCACCCCGCTGGCCGCCAACTGGCGGAGGACCTCGGTGATCTGCTCGGCGTAGGGCCGGGCGGCGGCCACCCGCTGCTGGGCCTTGACGATGCGACTGGCGGCGATCATCTCCATGGCCTTGGTGATCTTCTTGGTGGACTGGACGCTCTTGATGCGTCGCCGCAGCTGGCGTTCCTGCCCGCTAGCCATGCCGGCCTCTAGTCATGCCTGCCTCTAGTCATGCCGGCCACGCCGGGACGGGGGCATCAGCTGTCGTCCTCGCCCTTGGCCTCGTCCTTGTCCTTCTGGTCGTCCTGGTCCTTGTGGTCGTCCTGGCTCTTCTCGTCGGTCTGTTCGCTCTTCTTGGTGTCGCCGTCGCCCTTGCCGTCGTCGTCGCCCGTGTCGCTCGAGGGGTGGAAGCGCTCCTTGAAGCTCTCGATGGCCTCGTTGAGCTTCTGCTCCTCGGGCAGCTTGCCGCTGTCGCGGATCTCGCCCAGAAGATCGCTGTAGCGGCTGCGGAACTCCTCCAGGAGCTCGGCCTCGAAACGACCGACGTCGTCGGTGTCGATGTCGTCGAGGAAGCCTTTGGTGCCGGCGAAGATGGACACGACCTGCTCCTCGACGGCCATGGGCGAGTGCAGCCCCTGCTTGAGCAGCTCGGTGAGCTTGTAGCCGCGGTCGAGCTGGGACTGCGAGGTCTTGTCGAGCTCGGAGCCGAAGCTGGCGAAGGCCTCGAGCTCCCGGAACTGGGCCAGGTCGAGCTTGAGTGTGCCGGCCACCGACTTCATGGCCTTGATCTGGGCGCTGCCGCCCACCCGCGAGACCGACACGCCCACGTCGATGGCGGGACGTACCCCGGACCGGAACAGGTCGGTCTGGAGGTAGATCTGGCCGTCGGTGATGGAGATGACGTTGGTGGGGATGTAGGCCGAGACGTCGCCTTCTTTGGTCTCGATGACGGGCAGGGCGGTGAGCGATCCTCCACCGAGGTCGTCGGACAGCTTGGCCGCCCGCTCGAGGAGGCGGCTGTGGAGGTAGAAGACGTCGCCCGGGTATGCCTCGCGGCCGGGAGGCCGGCGCAGGAGCAGTGAGAGCTGGCGGTAGGCCTCGGCCTGCTTGGACAGGTCGTCGTAGACGATGAGGGCGTCGTCGCCGCTCTCCATCCAGTGCTGGCCCATGGCGCAGCCGGCGTAGGGGGCGAGGTACTTGAACGGCGCCGGGTCGGCGGCGGGCGCACTGACGACGACCGTGTAGTCCATGGCCCCGGACTCCTCGAGGGTGGCCACCACCTCCGCCACCGTCGAGCCCTTCTGGCCGATGGCGACGTAGATGCACTTCACCCCCTGGCCCTTCTGGTTGATGATGGTGTCGACGGCGACGGCCGTCTTTCCCGTCTTGCGGTCGCCGATGATCAGCTCGCGCTGGCCGCGGCCGATGGGGGTCATGGCGTCGATCGACTTGATGCCCGTCTGGAGGGGCTGCTTCACCGGCTGGCGGGCGATGATGCCCGGCGCCTGCACCTCGAGGCGACGGGTCTCGCTGGTGCTGATGGGACCCTTGCCGTCGAGGGGCTGGCCCAGGGAGTCCACGACCCGGCCGAGCAGGGCGTCGCCGACGGGCACCGACAGGATGCGGCCGGTGGCCGTGGCCGACTGGCCCTCCTCGATGTGGTCGACGCTGCCGAGGACCACCGCCCCGATCGAGTGCTCGTCGAGGTTCAGCGCCAGGCCGAGGGTGCCGCCCTCGAACTCGAGCAGCTCG
>CAYTTL010000274.1:0-3456 GCA_964440725.1 uncultured Acidimicrobiales bacterium
CCGTGCCAGAACGGCATCTTGCCGGGCTCGCCCGGCGCCGGCGTGACGATCACCCGGTCGCGGGTGATCTCCTCGATGCGCCAGGTGGAGCTGCCGAGCACGAAGGTCTCGCCCACCCGGCACTCGTAGACCATCTCCTCGTCGAGCTCGCCGACGCGGGTGCCCTGGCCTTTGCCGTCGGCGCCGCCCGTGCCGCCGGCCGGCCCGGGGGTGAACACCCCGAAGAGGCCGCGGTCGGGGATGGTGCCGCCGCTGGTGACGGCCAGCATGCGGGCGCCGGCCCGTGCCCGCAGGGTGCCCTCCACCCTGTCCCAGGTGATGCGGGGTCGCAGCTCGGCGAACTCGTCGGAGGGGTACCGACCGGCCAGCATGTCGAGCACGTTGTCGAGCATCGCCGGGGTGCAGTCGGCGAAGGGATAGGCCCCCGACACCACCTCGGCCACCTCGTCGACGGTGAGGTCCTCGACCGCGCACATGGCCACGATCTGCTGGGCCAGCACGTCGAGGGGGTTGCGGGGGATCGACGTCTGTTCGATCTGGGCGGCCTTCATGCGCATGGCCACCACCGCGGCATTGACCAGGTCGCCCCGGAACTTGGGGAAGATGCGGCCCCGCGACGGCTCGCCCACCTGGTGGCCGGCCCGGCCGATGCGTTGCAGGCCGCTGGCCACCGACGACGGTGACTCGACCTGCACCACCAGGTCGATGGCGCCCATGTCGATGCCGAGCTCGAGGCTGCTGGTGGCCACCAGCGCCGGAAGGGTGCCGGCCTTGAGGGCGTCCTCGATCTCCAGGCGCTGCTCGCGGGCGACCGACCCGTGGTGGGACCGCACCAGGTCGCGCCCGGCCAGCTCGTTGAGCCGGGCGGCCAGGCGCTCGGCCAGGCGGCGGGAGTTGACGAAGATGAGGGTGGACCGGTGCGCCTCGATGAGGTCGAGGAGCACGGGGTGGATGGCCGGCCAGATGGAATGGCGGGCCTCGGGGTCGCCCGCCGCCGGGCCCGACATGACCAGGTTCTCGCCGTCGCCGACGGGCTTGCCCAACTCGGCCATGTCCTCGACGGGCACGATGACCTCGAGCTCGAGGGGTTTGCGGACCCCGGCGTCGACCACGGTGACGGGCCGGGCCTGCCATCGGTCGTCGTTTTGTTCGGCCACGGAGGCGGCGCTGCCGTCGACCTTCTGGCGCCCGCCGAGGAACCGGGCGGTCTCGTCGAGGGGCCGCTGGGTCGCGGACAACCCGATGCGCTGGGGGCTACCGGTGGTGATGCGCTCGAGGCGCTCGAGGGACAGGGCCAGGTGGGCGCCCCGCTTGGTGCCCGCCACCGAGTGGATCTCGTCGACGATGACGTGGGTGATGGTGGTGAGCACCTCACGGGCCGACGAGGTGAGCATGAGGTAGAGCGACTCGGGGGTCGTGATGAGGATGTCGGGCGGGTGCCGCACGATGTCGCGCCGGGCGGCCTGGGACGTGTCGCCCGTGCGGGTGGCCACCGAGATGGACGGCGCCGGCAGGCCCCGCCGGTTGGCCTCGACGGCCAGGCCGGCCAGGGGAGCCCGCAGGTTGCGCTCGACGTCGTAGGTGAGGGCCTTGAGCGGCGAGACATACAGGACGCGGGGGGCCCTACCCGACGGGTCGTCGTCCTGCGGCGCCGTCATGAGGCGGTCGAGGCACCAGAGAAAGGCGGCGAGGGTCTTCCCGGAACCGGTGGGGGCCAGGATCAGCGTGTGGTCGCCCTGGCTGATGGCCTTCCAGCCCTGCTCCTGGGCGGGCGTGGGCGCGGGGAAGGTGGCGTCGAACCAGGCCCGGGTGACGGGGGAGAAGCGCTCGAGCGACGAGGGGGGCACGACCCCAGGCTATGGCCGGGGTGAGACATATGGGCGGTAGCGTCGCGGGATGGACCACGTGCAGTGGGACGACCGGCCGCGCCTGCGTCGTCCCGTCATCGTCGCCGCCTTCGAGGGGTGGAACGACGCCGCCGACGCGGCGTCGGAGGCCGCCCGGTACCTGAAGATCCGGTGGGGGGCCCGGCCCTTCGCCAGCATCGACCCGGAGGAGTTCTTCGATTTCTCGTCGACCCGGCCCCAGGCCAGGTTGGGTGACGGCCTCCGACGCGAGATCGTGTGGCCGTCCACCGAGTTCTCGGCGGCGGCGCTGCCCGACACGAAACACGACGTGGTGGTCCTCGTCGGCACCGAGCCGCAGCTGCGGTGGCGCACCTTCTGCGCCCAGGTGGTGGGGGTGGCCACCGAGTTGCAGGCGGAGATGGTCATCACCCTCGGCGCCCTGCTCGCCGACGTCGCCCACACCCGCCCCGTCCGGGTGACGGGGACGGCCGCCGACGCCGACCTGGTATCGACGCTGGGGCTGGAACGCTCGACCTACGAGGGCCCGACCGGCATCCTCGGGGTGTTGCAGGACGCCTTCAGGTCTGCCGAGGTGCAATCGGCGTCGTTGTGGGCTGCGGTTCCCCACTACGTGGCCGCCACCCCGTCGCCCAAGGCCACCCTCGCCCTGGTGCAGCGCACGGCCGGGCTGCTGGCCACTCGGGTGATCACGTCGGACCTCGAGCAGCGGGCCGTCGACTACGAGCGCCAGGTCACCGAGGTGGTGGCCACCGACGACGACGTGTCGGCCTACGTGCGCCGCCTCGAGGAGTCGTCCGACGCCGCCGGTGACGACCCGATGCAGCTCCAGTCGGGCGACGTCCTGGCCGCCGAGCTCGAGAAGTTCCTCCGCGAGCAGCGGGGCGAGTAGCTCCTCCTTACCCTCGAATAGGCACCGGCCGTCGCGGGTGACGGGCATCCGTGGGTGGCACGAACGCCCGCTTGCCCCTCCCTTCGACGAGTGACCAGTTTTCGCGGGTCTTCAACCGATGGTGGTGCGGACAGAGGCGATCGATCAGCGAGAGCAGCGTGATATGGGTGGCGGCCCAGTCCTCCCGGTGGTCCATTTCGAGGCGGGCCACCGCGCTGCAGCCCTCGACCGCACAGGTCGGATACAGCCATTCCAGCGCCGTTCGTTGATGGGCCGTCGGTCGCCGTCCGAGGTGGGCGACGCCCACCACGTCGGTGCCCTTGGTGGCCACCGCGGTGAGGAACGGGTCGCCCGAATCGATCATGTCGCGTATGACCGACACGGCCACCGGGCCGTAGCCGACCAGTTCGGCCACCTCTCCCGCCACCGAGTAGCCCCGCAACAGCGCTCCCAGGTCGACCCGCACGATGATCTTGGCCGGAGTTCCGCCGGTCTTGCGCCGCACCGGATCGGGCACAGACGTCCCGGCGACGGACGCCTGGGTGGCGGCGGGAGGCGAGTGATGCGTCGCTCGGCGGTCGGCACCGGTCGCGGCGTCCGCCGCCGCCGGGCTGGCGGCATCGCGGGCGAGGATTGTCAGGGCGTCGGCGGCGTAGGCCTCGGAGGGCTCCCGGCGGCCTTCGGCCCGGGCGGTCGCGA
>CAYTTL010000275.1:0-3454 GCA_964440725.1 uncultured Acidimicrobiales bacterium
CCGGCACCTCGACGGTCGCCACCTTCACGATCACCCGTTCGGGCAGCACCACCGGGGCCTCGTCGGTGTCGGTCTCCACGGTCAACGGCACGGCCGTCGCGGGTAGCGACTACACCGCCGTCGCCCCCACTGTCGTGAACTTCGCCGCCGGCGTCGCCTCCAGGACCGTCTCCGTCACCGTGCTCGGCGACAACGTCGACGAGGTCAACGAGAACTTCTCCGTCAAGCTGACCAATGCCACGGGAGCCACCATCGCCGACGACACCGGCCTGGGCACCATCGTCGACGACGACGCTCCCGCGACGTCGTTCGTGATCAACAACGCCAGCGTCACCGAGCCCAACTCGGGGGCGTCGGTAAACGCCGTGCTCACCATCACCCGCTCGGGTGCCACCACCGGAACCTCCACGGTGAAGGCCGCCGTCACCGGCGGCACGGCCACCAAGGGCACCGACTACTCGGCGGTGGCCACCGCGGTGATCAGCTTCGGGCCGGGGGTCACCTCGAGGACAGTCACCATCCCGGTGCTGGGCGACAACGTCGACGAGCCCAACGAGACCTTCTTCGTCAAGCTGACGGCGGCCACCAACGCCGCCATCGCCGACCCCAAGGGCATCGTCACCATCGTCGACAACGATTAGCGGTGACCGCGGCGGTCGCCGGTGGGGCAGGGGCCCCCACCGGCAACTGGCGGGCGAGTTCCGAAGGAACCGGGTGCCCGCCAGCGGCAACCCGTCAGGGCTTGTCGGCGACCACCACGTAGGTGATGTGAGAATAGAGGAACTGGCCGTCGGCGTCGGCGTCGGCCAGGCTCTGCCTCCACGACTCGAGCTCCTCCAGGCTCAGGTCCACATCACCGCGCCGGCAGGCGTCGCGGAGAGTTTCCACGGTGGCGTCCACCCGGAAGCGGGCGGGCCCGGTCAACTCGGTGCTCAACAGCACGTGGGAGGTCACCGCCACGGGGACGAGCGGCGTCCGGTGGACGAGGCCGGGCAGCTTGCGCCCGATCTGGCCGTCGGCGTGGTCCATGGTGGGGTCGACGTAATCGGAGAAGAGGTGGACGATGCGCCGGGTCAGAGCCATGTCGCCGCCACTGATCACCACGCTGTCGTAGTCGGGGTGTGACCACACGGCCCGTCCACCTGGCCGGAGCACCCGCACCCCCTCGTCGAGCAGCGCGCCGGGATCGACCAGCTGCTCCAGGACGTTGTGGCAGACCAGCTTCGATGCCGACGCCGACGCCAGCGGGAGGGGACGGTTCAGGTCCGCCTGAACCAGTTGGAACCCCCCACCCATCTCGGTGAGCAGTGAGTGGGCGCTGCGCAGCGCCTCCTCGTCGCGGTCGAGTCCGAGCGCCTTGATGTCGGGGGCGGCGCCCCGCGCTTCGGCCAGAGTGAAGCCGCTGCCGCACCCGAGCTCGACGACGACCTCACCGCCGGAGAGGTCCAGGTGCCCGACCAGCAGCCCGTCGATGCCGAACCCCCGCCGGCGGGGCGCGTTGGCGAGGTGGGCGCCGGCGTCTGACACCACCGCAATCTACGCACGACGCGGGGGCTAGGGGGCGTCGACCGAGCGCAGGAACGAGGCGATGGAGCCGGCCACGGCCGACGGGTCCTCGAGGGGGCCGAAGTGGCTCAGGCCGGCCAGCACCTCGGTGGTCCCCCGGGGCAGGCGCCTCTCCATGGCCTCCACGGTGTCGGGCGCCAACCCGTCGCTGTCGCCGCCACACACGAGCCGCACCGGACACCGCACCTCGCCCAGGCGGGCGAAGCAGTCGTTGGCGGTGGCCATCTCGTAGACCAGGGCCTCGTTCGCGGGGCGGCACTTGAGCGTGACCCCGCCACCGGGAACGTCGGCGAACCCGTGGTCGACGTACTGGCGCAGCGCGTCGGGTGACCAGCGCCGGAACGGCAGCTTCGCGGCGTAGTGGTCGTGGGCGGCCTGGCGCGACTCGAAGCTCTCCCGGCGCCGGCGGGCTCCCGCGGCCAGCCAGTTGGCCTCGTCGCGTCCGAGCGGCGGGTCGGCGGGCACCACGACGGGCTCGTAGCAGTACAGGGCGGCGAAGGTGCCCGGAACCGCCTCCTCGGCCAACAGCAGCCCGGCGGCCCCCGATGAGTGGCCCACACCGAAGGGGCGCTCGAGACCCAGGCCCTCGACCACGGCGATGGCGTCGCGCCCGAAGCCCGTCCAGTCGAAGTCGAGGCCCGGCGGGTCGCTCGAATCGCCGTGGCCCCGCTGGTCGAACGCCACGCACCGGAACTCGGCGGCGGCGCCGACAGGGTCGAGCCGGCTGGCCACCGGCTGCCACACCATGCCGTGCAGGCCGGTGGCGTGGGCCAGGACCACGGGCCGGCGGGGCCCTCCGAGATGACGGGCGCCCAGGTCGTGGACGGCGACCTCGACACCGTCGGAGGTCGTCACCGTTGCGGTGGGTGTGTCGTCGGCCACGGGTCCCGTACCCTACTGACGTCGTCACGCGGTTCCCGGAGCAGTTCCGGAAGATGCGTCCTGGCTATGCCCATTTTACATATACCGCCGGTTCCGTCTGTCCCTGTATGATGGGGGCGAAGGCGTTCTGCGGGGTTCCATGTCTGTTGAACTCCGGTCGGATGTTTTCTCGCGGGGGGCCTGTGTGACGGGTTGTTTTCAACTCAACAGCGTCGGCGGAGAGACAGGGACTTCACACACGCATGCTCGACGATCGTCAGGTGCTGGGGGGTTGGGGCGGGGAGCTGAGCGCCGTCCAACGGATCCTCCTCACCACCGACGGCCGCATCACCGACATCATCGAGGCCTACGCGCGCGAGCCGGTGTGCGTGGTGAAGCTGTCCGAGACGATCGACGAGCCGGGGTACATCCCCCAGCTCAAGGTGTCCGACGACGACGATGTTCTGTACCGTTCGGTGCTCATCCAGGGCACCCAGAGCAGAACCGACTACCTGTACGCCACGTCGCTGATCGTCGCCGGGCGGCTGCCCACGGCCATGGTGGAGTCGCTCCTCTACACCGACACCCCCTTCGGGAGGCTGCTGGTCGCCCATCGGGTGGAGACCCTGCGCGAGATCCTCTGGTGGCACCGCGAACCGGCGGGACGCTACTGCTCGTACTTCGACATGAAGCCCACCGACATGCTCCTGTCCCGCACCTATCGGGTCGTCTCCCACGAGCAGCCGGTGGCCCTCATCACCGAGAAGTTCCCCGAGAGCCACTTCTGCGAGGCATGACAATGGTCAACGATCCAGTCCGTGTTTCCAGCTGCGGCGCAGGCGTCTAGGCTCCGCCGGGCACTATGTCGCCGCGCTTCGCTCGTTCCAAGACCCCGTCCGCATCCCCACCCAGGTCGGGATGGCAGGACGGATCGCAGAACGGATCACAGGACGGATCCGGGGACCGTTCGCAGGCCGTGACCGGGCCCGACGGCTTCTCCGAACAACCCCCCGACGAGATCATCCGT
>CAYTTL010000276.1:0-3401 GCA_964440725.1 uncultured Acidimicrobiales bacterium
GCGGGGTGCTGGGCCCGAGCGGCCCTCTGAGCGGGGTGCTGGGCCCGAGCGGCCCTCTGAGCGGGGTGCTGGGCCCGAGCGGCCCTCTGAGCGGGGTGCTGGGCCCGAGCGGCCCTCTGAGCGGGGTGCTGGGCCCGCCTCGGTGCTCACCGCAGACCGTGGGTCGTGAGCCAGGAGCCGGCGGTGGTGCTCACGTCACCGCCGTCGTCCACCTGGGCGTTCAGGCTTCGGAGGTCGTCGGTGGTCAGGTTCCGGGAGACGGCGTCGAGCACCTCGACCAGCTTCGGGCCCGCCCGCTCGACGACTTCGGTGCGGACGAGAGGCGTCACGTTCTCCGCCGGGCGCAGGTTCCGGTCGTCCACCAGCTCGACGAGGTCGCCGTCACCGAGGGCCGGGTCGGTGGTGAAGAGCAGGGCCATGTCCACGGCACCGGCCCGCAGGGCTTGGCGTGTCAGCGGGCCGCCCGCGTCGAGGGACACGACCTCGTTGAACCTCAGCCCGTAGACCCGAACCAGTCCGGCCAGGCAGAAGGGACGAGCGGCACACTCGGGTGGACCGCCGAAGGTGAGCTCTCCGGCCACGCCGGCGACGTCGCTCAGTGAGCGCAGGCCGAGCCGCTCAGCGGTGGCGCGGGTCACGACGAAGATGTTGGCATCCTGAGCGGGAGCCGGGGCGAGCGCGGTGAGGCTGGTCGTCTCCAATGCCCGAACGAGCGAGCGGTGCGTCGCCGCCTCGTCCGGCCCCGGCTGGACGTCGCCGAGGGTCAGGAACTGCACGGCGGTCCCGGCGTACTCGGGCACCAGGTCGATCAGTCCACGGGAGAGGGCGGGGGCGACGAACTCGCGAGGGCCGAGGTGGAAGGCCCGCCGGACGGGGATGCCTCCGGCCTCCAACGCCTGGCTGTACAGCTCGGCGAGAATCTCGCTCTCGGCGAAGTCGAATGAGCCGATCGTCACCAGGCCATCGCCGGAGGCATTCGGGGAGGTCGGGCCATCCGAGCCCGAGGTGCATCCGGCCAGCGCCATGAGCACCGAGGCGACGAGGAACCACCACGTCCATCGATGGTTGCGGATGCGGTCCCTCCTTCTCCAGGACGGCCTCGTGACGGACAGCCGAGTCTCTCATAGGGGCCTCCCGAGGCGGGCGCCGCCTAAGATTCCGGGATGCAGACCCATGCGGAGGGTCGATGGGTGCGCCGTCCCGGAGACGCCGTCGCCGCCCTTGCCGGCCTGGCGGTGTTGGCCCTGGGAATGATCGTCGTGCGCGACGGCTCGGTGCCGGTTCTGGAGGAGGACACCTTCCGTGCCGTGAACGATCTGCCGGGGGCCCTCTACCCGGTGCTCTGGCCCTTTCAGCAACTGGGTGCTCTCGCCGCCGGCCCCCTCGTCGCCGTCGTCGCGGCGATCGCCCGCCGCTTTCGCCTCGCGGCCGCCGCGCTCATCGCCACGGTCGCCAAGCTCGGCCTGGAGCGGGTGGTGAAGGCGATGGTGAGCCGGGAGCGACCGGGCACCTCCATCGGACCCGATATCCACGTACGGGGGGACGTGAGCCGCAGCGGCGAGAGCTTCGTGTCCGGCCATGCCGTGCTCATCACCGCCTTGGCCGGCCTGGTGTCGCCGTACCTGCCCGGCCGGTGGAAGATCGTTCCCTGGGCGGTCGCCGCCGTGGTCCTCGTCGCCCGGGTCTACGTCGGCGCCCACAACCCGCTCGACGTGGTGTGCGGGGCGGGAGTGGGGCTCGTCATCGCCGGATGCCTCAACCTGGTCTTCGGGGTCCCCGCCGATGCAGACGATGCAGACGGTGACGATCGGCAGCCGGGCACTTGAAGGGGCAGGGGCTCGTCCGCAGGCGCCCTCAGCTCCGGACGATCCGCCTTCCCTCGGCCGTCGCCGTCAGGTTGCCGCCGGGCCCGACCATCGATCTCACCAGTGCGAGGGCAGTCGGGCCAAGCGGTTCACCTGAGTAGCAGACCAGGTGCCAAGGCCGGTCGATGGGGGTGCCAGGGCATGCCCACACGGTGACGGACCCCTGGGAGATGCGTTCGGCGGCGGCGTCGAGGGAGATCAGCGCCACTCCCAGCCCCATCTCCACGCCTCGCTCGATAGCGGCGTTGGATCCGAGCATCATCGTGGGCGGATCGATGCCCAGCTCGGCGAGCAGGGCATCGGTTGCGGCGCGCGTCCCGGATCCCGGTTCGCGCAACAGCCAGGTCTTTCGGGCCAGGTCGTGCACGGCATCGGCACCACGCGTCGGTGGCGTCGCCGAGGCGGGACCGATGACGACGAGCGGGTTCTTGCTACGAGCCAGGGTGTCCGCCGGTACGGCGACCGGCGGCCGCCCGGCTACGACGAGGTCGGCCTCGTGGTGGCGCAATGCCTCCCACACCGTCGTCCGGTTCCCGACCTGGATGGTGACACCGGCTTCGGGGTGTTCCTCGCGGAAGCGGGCGACGACGGGCAGGAGCACCCGCTCGGCGGCCGTGGCCACCGCGACGAGCCGAACCGTGCCCTGTTCCGGGTCTTTGATGCTGCGGGCGCGGCGGCAGCCCTGGTCGAGGAGGCCGAGGCTGGTGCGCACGTCATCGGCAAACGCCGTTCCGGCCGTGGTGAGCCGGAGGCCGCGGCCCTGGCGGGCGACGAGCGCCACCCCCAACTCTCGCTCGAGGCTGGCGATCGCGGCCGAGACGGCCGGCTGCGAGACGAAGAGCGACTCGGCAGCGGCCCGGACCGACCCCGCCGTGATCACCGCGATGAACGTGCGGAGCTGGCTCAACGTCATGGCCATGGCTGCTCAAACATAACCGTTGGCCGCGCACCCGCCAGGGCCTCGATGAACAGCTCGAGCAGGCGCCGGGGGCGGAGCCACGCCGTTCCCAGCTCATCGAACCTCGAGAGAGGCGCTGGTGTGATCCACGCCATCGTCGGCGGGACACCACGTCGTCCACGTGCCGCCCGGGCTGCGGATGGACCAGGGCTCGTCCCGGTGCGAACGGCCGGCAACGGTGATCCACTTCCCGCCGATCAGTTCTCGGAGCACCTGGTTGCGCTGGATGATCGCATCGGTGCGCTCGAGGGGCGCCTGGATGACCGCGAGCAGGCGCAGCGGTTCGTGCATGCGCCGCTCTCCGACACCCACCGCCTGGGCGGGGAGGCCGACCTGAAGGTCGCCCCCCTCGCCGAGGACGACGCCGATGCCGCCCACCGGGTTGTGCAACGTCTTGTCTCCTGCGCCGAACTGGTCGGGGTCGACCGACGAGAAGTAGTACTGGGCGGAGATCCACTGGCCGACGACGAGCGGCGCGGTGAGGATCGTTTCCAGGGCGCTGCCGTCGCCATCGCCGTCGGCATCGTAGGAGTGCAGGAACACGCGACAGGCCAGGTCGAGCCCGGCGGTGATCGAGC
>CAYTTL010000277.1:0-3362 GCA_964440725.1 uncultured Acidimicrobiales bacterium
GGGAACTGCTCGGCCTGGAGGGCCGCACCACGGTGTTGAAGGTCGCCGCCAGCCGGGGCATGGACGAGGTCCTCGTCGCCCGTCTGCGCGACGGGACGGCGTCGGGCCCCGAGCGCGAGGAATTCCTCACCGACCTGGTGAACGGCCTGCGCGCCGACCTGGCCGGCAACGACCTCGACGCCCTCGAGTACGAACTCGACACAACGCCGGCCGAGCCCGGGCGGTCCCGAGTGGTGATCCAGGCCCCCCTCCACCCGATCCTGGGGGGCTTCCTGCCGGCGGCGTCGGTGGAGCTCTCCAACGACGCCGGGCAGTGGAAGGTCGAACGCCTCGTCCCCCTGACGTCCCAGTGAGCGGCTTCCCGCCGGGCCCGAGTGGAGATGACGACCCGGGCCGCCCTCTTCCCGGGATTCCGGGGCCACCGCCGGCTCCGGGGTCGCCGTTCCCCGCCGGGGTGCCGGCGGCCGGCGGCGGGTCGATGGCGACAGAGACGATCGAGCGTTTCGGCCGGCCGATGCGCCAGTTCCCGGTGGCGGTGTCGTGTGAGGCCATGGCCCTGGCCTGGGCCAATCGCGAGGACGGCCCCGCCGGCGCCGTGGTCGTCGTCGACCACGAGATCGGACCACGCGGCTACCACGGGGCCATCTGGCCCACGCCGCCGGCCGACTCCCTGGCCTGTTCGGTCATCCTGCGGCCGAAGCTCGCCGTCGAGGAGGCCGACAGCAGCTGGCTGGCCGTCGGGCTCATGGCCATCGGCGCTGCCGAGGCCGCCAGCGACCACAGCCTGAGCCTGTGGTGGCCGGCGGACGTGGTCGAGGGACCCGAGCGCGACGTGATCGCCGCAGTGAAGGCGGAGATCCAGCTCGGTCCCGGCAAGGTGAAGAGCGTGGTGGCCACGATGCGATTCGACCTGGTCAAGCTGGGTCTGGGCCGGGAGCGGCGCGACGACCTGCTCGAACAGGTCGTCGGCGCCGGCGATCAGGTCTCGGAGGTTCTCGGCGAGGGGGCCGCCGCCGTCGCCGCCGCCTACGAGGCGCGGTGTTCGATCCTCGGAAAGCGCCTCAAGGTGAAGCTGCGGCCCAAGGGCGAAACCCGCGGGACGGTCCGCAGCATCGACCGCTCGGCCCGCCTGGAGCTCGCATCACCGACGGGCATGGTCGAGCGCGTGGGCATCGACCAGATGATGGCGCTCACTGTCGTCTAGGAGTGCCTAGCGGTTGAGCGAGCGGTTCTGGTGCACCTTGCCGCGAGGGCCGCCGGTCAGTCCCATGTCCTGTTGGGCGATCCGGGCCAGGGCGCTCTCGAGCTCGGGCGGGAGCGGCGGGGGCATCGGGTGGTAGGGCTCGTGCACCTCACCGGGCCTCATGAACACGATCTCGTCCGGGTGGCTCCACGGCTCGTAGTCGCGAACACCGTTGTTGGCCATCTGTTGTGTTCCTCCAGTCGCTGCCTAGATGCTTCCGACTCTTACAGGATAGTGCGCAAGCGGGGACCAAAGCACGGCGGAGGCTTGTGGGAGACTGGTCACCCGCGGACACGAGGAGCGACCGCATGAAATTGGGCATTGTCGGCAAGGGCGGGGTGGGCAAGACCACCGTCTCGGCCCTCATCTCCCAGGCCTACGCCAAGCGGGGCAAACGGGTGCTGGCCATCGACACCGACTCCAACCCGAACCTGGCGTTCAGCCTGGGGCTCAGTGCCCAGGCCGCCGACGAGGTCCCCCTGATCCCCCGGGCCCTGGTTGTGGGTGGGGGCGACGGGGCCATGACCGCGGCCGAGCTCCTGCGCGACTACGGGGCGGCGACGCCGTCGGAAGTGACGCTGCTGCATGCCATGCGCGTCACCCAGGCGGGGGCCGGCTGAACGTGCGGTAGCCACGCTGCCGTGCGCAGCATCCTGGGAGCAGCCATCGAGGAGGAGGCCGACGTCACCCTCGTCGACATGGAGGCGGGTCTCGAGCACCTCAGTCGTTCCGGCGGCACCCTGGCGTACGCCGACGTGCTGCTGGTCATCATGGAACCGAGCCGGAAGTCGATCCTCACCGCCGGCCGCACGATCGTGCTGGCCGCCGAGCTGGGGATCCCCCGCGTGTACGGGGTGGGGAACAAGGCCCACCTGCCCGAGGACGCCGAGTTCTTCGAGACGGTGTCGGCCGAGTACAACGTGCCCCTCGCCGGGATCATCCCCGACGACGCCGACGTCGTGGAGGCCGATCGCAGCGGGGTGCCGCTGCCGCCGGATCGGGGAGCACCGGTCCGCGAGGCCGTCGACAAGATCATCGCCTTCGTCGACGAGGCAGTGACCGTCTCGCCGTAACTGCCGCGAGAATCCGCCGACGGGCAGGGCCCCCGCCGGCAGACGCCCGGTCCGGGTGCCCGCCGCCGGCAAACAAGGTCTTTTCATCTATAGGTTCGCGACATACAATGCCCCCTGCCGGCGCCGCGCCGGTGACAAGGAGGCTCGTCGTGGTTCTGTGGTGGATCGGCAACTTGCTCCTGCTCTTCGTAGTAGCGCCCGTGTGCATCCTGTTCCTGAACCGAGTCCTGCGACCGGCGAAGGAGATCAAGGCCTACGCCCGGGACATCCTCGAGCACGGAGTTCTCCTCACCGGCACGCTCGACGCCGTGCCCAAGCTCGTGGAGACCAAGCAGCTCACCGGTACGGCCCGCCAGGGAGTGCAGCGTTACGGGGCCGCCCTCCAGCAACTGCTGTAGCTCGTCGACTCCGGCGAGGACCGATTCCGCACATGGAAGACAACGAAACGAAAGCTGAGGGATTGTGGAAACCAGTTTGATCGCTGCCATCGACTTGGGTGCTGCCACCGTCGTCACGCTGGTCGGAGTGTTCGCCATCGTCGCCGCCCTGGCGCTGTACCTGATCACGATCGCCGTCATCTTGAAGGAAGTGAGCTTCAACGTCGGCACCGTGCTCATCGGTGTCCGGTCCATCGCCGCCCAGACGGCACCGCTCGCGCCCGTCCTGCGCGACATCGTCAACGACATCCGCGGCATCGACGAGGATCTCGAGGCGGTACTGGGTCCCGTGTCGCCGAGGCGCCACGCTCGTCGCTGACCCGTTCCGTTCCGAGGTAGATGTCCACCGGCAGAGGCCCCTCGCGGGGCCTCTGTCGCGTCACGTCCCAGGACCGGTCGGCCCGCTCGGCCACCACCCGCTGCGGCCAGACCGGCACAAGCTGTTGCCACGGCGCCGATCATGCAATAGAGTGCGCCAGCTTCACGTCGGTGGTATACGTACCGGGTCACCAGACAGCCGCAGCACGCGTTGTTCCAGTGTCGCCCTACCGTCTCCGGCCCCAAAAATCCAACCCAGGGGGGATGAACATGTTGCAACCGTGGAGGCAT
>CAYTTL010000278.1:0-3339 GCA_964440725.1 uncultured Acidimicrobiales bacterium
CCACCGTTACCGGATCGGACGCGGCGTCGCCATCCCGCTCCGGGGGCCGCTCGGGTCCGCGGTCCCGCTCTCGGGGCTCACCGTCGTGGGTCGGGCCCGGTCCGGGATCGATGCCCAGGGCGGCGAAGTGGTGCCGAACGGCCACCCACGCGCCGCGAGCGGTGATGCCCAGGCGCTTGTGGTCGTAGCCCCCCGAGCCCCCCGAGGCGAAGGCGTCGCCCAACCAGAACCGGCGATCGACGCTGATCCGGTTGGCCCGGTCGGAGAACGTGGCCGTGCCGCGGTCGGCCGCCACCACCAGGTAGGGGTCGTCGTTGTCGCGGCGCCTGGGAACGGGCACGACACGCTCGCCGACGATGTTGTCGGTGACCTCGAGCAGGGCGGTGACGAAGCTCTCGTAGGCCCGGGCGGGATCTCCGGCGTCGCCCGCTGCGCCGGCGCGGGGCCGGCCCGATTCCGCGCCGTAGCGCGGTGACCTCACCACGAACCCGCCCTTGGCCCCGGTCGGCACGATGACTGCGTTCTTCAGCACCTGGGCGCGCATGAGGTCGAGGACCTCGGTGCGGTAGTCGTCGACGCGGTGACTCCAGCGAATGCCCCCTCTCGCGACCGGCCCCCAGCGCAGGTGGATGCCCTCGACAGACGGGCCGTGGACGAAGGTCTCGCGGAAGGGCACGGGGCGGGCCATGTCGGGGACGGCCGAGCTCTGGAACTTCAGGGCCACCGGGCTGCTGTCGTTCCGGCGCGCACCGCCGTCCAGGTACCGGTTGGTGCGCACGGTGGCGTCGACGAGGGCGAGGAATCCCCGCAGGATCCGGTCGTGGTCGAGGAGGGCGACGGCGTCGCAGTTGTCGATGATCCGTCGCCGCAGGTCGGCCACGACATCGGGTCCGGCGTCGAGCGACGGGTCGAATCGGGCGGCGAACAGCTCGACGATCGCCTGGGCCGTCGAGGCGTTCCCCGTCAACACGTCGGCGACGTAGCGCGTGGTGAACGCCGTCCCCACCTGCTTGCGGTAGCGGAGGTAGGCCCGCAGGACGGCGACGTCGTCCCACGACATGGCCGAACGCAGCACCAGCCGGTTGAGCGAGTCGGTGTCGGCCAGGCCGTGCCACAAGGCCACCGCCGCCTCGGCCAGCCGCAGCCCGTCGCCGTCGACGTCGAGGGGCGTGCCGGTGGGATCACGGACGCCGAAGTCGTGGAGGTGGACCCTGTCGCCACCCAGCACGTAGGGGACGTCCTCCACGACCCACAGGCCGAGGCTCTCGAGGATGGGGAGGAACTGCGAGAGCTCCACCTCCGACCCGACGGTGAACACCTTGAGGCGGGCCTGGGCGTGGGCGTCGGGGTCGGGAGCCAGCACGATCCGGATCCCGTCGTCGCTCCTGCCGGCACCGAACCGGTGCCGGCCGTGGCTCGCGTGCCCGGCGAGAAGGGCCTCGAGGTGCAAGACATCGTCGACGGCCCGGTGGGGACGGGTCACGCTCCGATAGGTGGCGTCGAACCAGTCGGCCCACGTCTCGGTCAGGGCCGCGGACCGCTCGTCTCCGACGCGGGCACCCAGGGCGACGGTCAGCTCCTGGTCCCAGGTGCGGCAGAGCAGGCGGATCTCGCGTTCCAGGGCGGCGAGGGGCAGCTCACCGAGGGGCTCGCCGTTGGCCTCGGGCCCACCGAGGTGGACGACCAGGCGGAGAATGGCCTCGGGGCGATCGGCGAGCGAGACCTCGGCGTCGACGCGCGTTCCGTCGAGCTGGACCATGAGGAAGCTCTCGAGGCGCCGCCGCAGGGCCGACGAGTACAGCTCGGTGGGAACCGAGACCAACGCCGACACCAGTCGGTTGTCGGGGTCGACCCGCAGTAGGGCCCGGGCGTCATGCTCCTGCTCGGCCGCCAACAGGGCCACGACCGTCTGCCGGAGGGCGGGGACGTCGGCCTGGAACAACTCGTCGGTGGGCAGCGCCTGGAACAACGACGTCAGGGTCGCTTCCTCCTGGCTGCCCTCCAGCACGTCCTCGAGCTCCAGGATGCGGTGGAGCTTGAAGCGCACGACGGGCGTGGCGATCGCCGGCTGGGCACCGGCCCGGTGGCTGATCACCCCGACCACGCGAAAGATCCCGGCCACGTCGCCGGAGGGCGCCACCCGCACCACGTCGACGCACTGCATCGGCACCTGGCGGTGGACCGTGCTCATCTCCGCAGTGCCGGCGATGTGCACCACCTCGCCGCTGCTGACCTCGGGCGGTCGCCGCAGGAGCGGGGCGTCCGGTCGGGACAGGATGCCGAGAGCGGCCGCCGGCGCGGGGGCGTCGGAGCCGTCGGTCCCGGGGGTGGCGAGAGGAAGGTCGCAACACCCTGAGACCACGAAGTTGTCATCGAGCAGCCACTCGAGGAGGTGGGTGGCGCGGACCACCTCGTCGTCGGGGTAGCGGAGACCGGCGTTGGCCCGGGCTTCGCCGACCACGGCGGCGATGCGATCGCGCATGGCGTCGTGATCGCCGGTGACGACGAACACGTCGTCGAGCACCCGGTGGACCGCCTCGACCAGTCGCGGCCGGGCGTCGGGGTCCACCCGCTCGGCCAGCTCCACCCGCAGGAACGACTCCCGGTGGGCGGCACGGCGGACGGCGACGACGGCGGTCAGCGTCCCATCGGGTCCACGCTCGCACCCCAGCACGGGATGGAGGTTGTGGGCCACCTCGTGGCCGAGCCGGTGCAGCTCCTCCAGCACGGTGGTGACGATGAACTGGCGGTCTTCGCAGACGATGTCGACGACCGAGCCCACGGGCGCGCGGCCGTCGAGGGTGACGTCGGGATCGAGGATGCGTATGTCCACCGCCCCGGGGCGGCGTTGGTCGACGAAGGCGAAGGCATCGGCGAGTGCTGCGGCGGTGGCCGCCGGGTCGGCGTCTCGGAGCACTGAAGCCGGCACCCGACGTAGCACGGCACGCGCGAATGCCTGTACTACCGGCGAGCGCTCGACGTCGGCCAGCTGCTCGACGATCGGCGCCAACGCATCGGACGGCCCCGGCTCACCCGCCGACGGCTCGACCAACCTTCGGTCGCTCACTATCGGCCACCGTCCTCCTGCTCGTCACGATCGACTCTACCCGTGCGCGCGCCGGATCGGGCCTGGTGGCGAACGATCCTCGACATGTCGTTGCTCGCAGGAAACTGCGCCGGCGTTGAGGAGGGCAACGACGACGAGGTCGTCGGGCGGTAGGTTCAACCTGCAGGTCACGGCGGTACGGCCGATGCCGGTTGCCCGGCGTTCGACCAGCACCCTTCCGTGGTCGGGACCGGCGTCGATCCGGTGACCTCGCGCTTTTCAGGCGCGCGCTC
>CAYTTL010000279.1:0-3331 GCA_964440725.1 uncultured Acidimicrobiales bacterium
CGGCGGCCCGGGTGGCGTGGTTCGGCCTCTCCGGCCCCCAGGGCGCGCCGGCCGCCGCTCCCGACGCCCCGGCCCCCGACGCCATGGCCCCCGATGCCATGGCCCCCGATGCCATGGCCCCCGATGCCATGGCCCCGGACGATCCGTCCTTCGCCGATCCGGTCCTGCGGCGCCCTGTCCTGGGGGTGAACAGTGCCTGAGCTTCCCGAGGTCGAGACCATCAAGCGCGACCTGGAGAAGGAGGTCGTGGGCAAGCGCATCCGCTCCGTCGAGGTGAGTGGCATGCGCTCCATCCGCCGTCATCCGAACAAGAAGCACTTCATCTCCAAGCTCGAGGGCCACAAGATCGGCGGCGTCAGGCGCCAGGGCAAGTACCTGGTGGTCAAGCTCGACAGCCCCGACGTCCTCGTCGCCCACCTGGGCATGAGCGGCCAGCTCCTGCGCACCCGGGGTACCAAGGACCCGCTGGCCAAGCACACGCACGTCGTGATCACGTTCACCCAGGGGGGTGCGCTGCGTTTCGTCGACCCCCGCACCTTCGGCGAGCTGTTCGTCACCCCGTCCGACGAGCTGGAGAACCATGTGCCCGAGCTGGCGCACCTGGGCTTCGACCCCGTCGACGACATGATGTCGTGGACCCGGTTCGGCGACCTGCTCCTGGCCCGCAAGGCCAAGCTCAAGACGCTGCTCATGGACCAGCGGTTCACCGCCGGCATCGGCAACATCTACAGCGACGAGATCCTGTTCGCCGCCGGGCTGCGCTACGACCGATCGTCGGACAGCCTCACCTCCCAGGAGGTCCGCCGGCTCTACCGGGCCATGGTGGAGACGCTCCAGGAGGCCATCAAGCACAGGGGTTCGTCGCTCGCCGACGAGCAGTACCGTGACCTGTTCGGCGAACCGGGCGGCTACCAGAACATGCACAAGGTCTACGACCGCGAAGGGCAGGCCTGCCGCCGCTGCCGCAGCACCATCGTCCGGGTCAAGGTGAACGGCCGCTCGTCGTTCCTCTGCCCGCAGTGCCAGGTCTGACAGGGCCCGCCCGACTCCCGCCCTGGGTCCACCGGTGTGAGCCGGGGCCTCGGTAGCCTCACACGGTGTTCCTCCGGTCGCTGACCCTCAAGGGGTTCAAGTCCTTCGCCGAGCCCACGACGCTCGAGTTCGAGCCGGGCGTGACGGTGGTCGTCGGCCCCAACGGCAGCGGAAAGTCCAACGTGGTCGACGCCGTGGCCTGGGTGCTGGGTGCCCAGGGCCCCCGCACGGTGCGCTCGGCCCGCATGGACGACGTGATCTTCGCCGGCAGCGGGCGCCGCTCGCCCCTCGGGCGCGCCGAGGTGATCCTCACCATCGACAACTCGTCGGGCCTGTTGCCCATCGAGTTCAGCGAGGTCACCATCAGCCGTACGCTGTTCCGCTCGTCGGGCGAGAGCGAGTACGCGCTCAATGGCGTCCCCTGCCGTCTGCTCGACCTGCAGGAGCTCCTGTCCGACACGGGCGTGGGCCGCCAGCAGCACGTGATCGTGTCGCAGGGCCAGCTCGACGCCGTCCTCGACGCCCGTCCCGAGGACCGGCGAATGATCATCGAGGAGGCCGCCGGCATCCTCAAGTTCCGCCGGCGCAAGGAGAAGGCCCAACGCCGCCTGGAGGCCACCGAGGTGAGCCTCTCCCGCCTGGGTGACCTCCTGCGGGAGGTGCGCCGCCAGCTGCGGCCCCTCGAGCGTCAGGCCGAGGCCGCCCGCCGCCACGGCGACCTCACGGCCGAGCTCCACGACCTCCGCCTCTATCTGGCCGGGCGCCAGGTTGCCGGGCTGCGGGCCCGCAACGAGGCGCTCACCCGGTCCGTCGGGTCGCTGGTCACGGAGGAGAGCCGGGTGAAGGCCGAGCTCCAGGGCCTCGATACCGCCATCGCCGCCTCCGAGGCGTGGCTCACCACGGCGGGCCGTGGCCGGCTCGACGAGTCGGTGGCGCGCCTCGAGGCCCTCCACGAGCGGGCCCGGGGCCTGGTCGCGGTGCTGGCCGAACGGCGACGCTCGATCGAGCGTGATCGTCAGGCGTCCGTCGACGCCGCGGTGGTGGCCTCACTCGAAGCCGACGCCCACGGCGTGGCGGGCGAGCTGGCCGAGGTCGACAGCGCCATGGCCGGGCTCGGCCCCGAGTTCGACCACCTGCGGTCGGCCGAAGCCGAGCTGGCCCACGACCGGGCCGGGCTGGAACGGCGACGCCACGGCACCGATGCCTCCGCCGGGGCGCGGGTGGCCGAGGCCCGCGGCGAGCTGACTGCCTTGCGGGCCGCCGCCCATCGCGACCGCGCCGAGCGCACCCGCCTCGAGAACCGCCTGGCCGCTCTCGAGGCCGACCTCGAGGTTGCCGCCGCCGACGCCGACGCCCGCCGTCGTGACCTCGAGGAGGCGGCCCGGGTGCGGGCCCGCCTGGCCGCCGCCGTCGACGAGGCCGAGACCATCCGCGCCGACGCTGCGTCCTGTGCCGCGGCCGCGGAGGCCGACCTGCGCCGGGCCGACGGTGATCGGGCGGTGTGGGGGGCGCGGGTCGAGGCCCTGGCGCAGGCCCTCGACCACGTCCGCGGTGACCTCGGCGGTCTCCGCCACGTCGCCGGCGTGGTGGGCAGGCTGGCCGAGCTGGTCACCGTCGACCCCGGCTGGGAGGCCGCCTTCGAGGCGGCGGCCGCCGAGGCGCTTGGTGCGATCGTGGTCGACGGCGTCGATGCCGCCCGGACCTGCCTGGCCGCCCGTTCGCCCGATGCCGGCCCTCTGGCCATCGTCGCCCTCGGCGGGAGCCCGGCCGAACCGCGAACGGATGTCAGCGTCCCCGGCCCGAGGGTCGGCGACCACGTGCGCTCCTCGCATCCGGGGGTGGCCGCGCTGCTCGACACCCTCCTGGTCGCAGCCGTGGTCGTCGACGACTGGGAGCAGGCCATCGATCTCGCCGTCGCCCATCCCCAGGCGGTGGTGGTCACCCGCGCCGGCGACCGGTTCTCGGCACGAGGCTGGAGGGTGGGCGGCGGCGGACCGGCCGCCACCGAGGCCGCCCTCGGCCTGGCCCGCCGCCGCGCCGACGAGGCCGCCGCGGCGGCGACTGAGGCCGCCGACCGCCTGCACAGCGCCGACGACACCCTGGCGGCCGCCACCGCCGGCAGCGAGGAGCGGGCCCGTCGCCTGGCCGACCACGACCGCGAGCTGGCGGGCCTCACCGACTCCCTCGCCCGCCTCGACGTGCGTCGCCGAGACGCCGTGTCGGCGGTCGAGGCGGTACGCAACGGCGTCGCCGAGCAGAACGCCCGGCTGGCCCTGGCCGAGACCCGCTTGGCCGACCT
>CAYTTL010000280.1:0-1700 GCA_964440725.1 uncultured Acidimicrobiales bacterium
TCCGCTCAGAGGGCCGCTCGGGCCCGTCACTCCGCTCAGAGGGCCGCTCGGGCCCTTGGCCGCACCGGGCGTGGCTGGACGCCAACTTCGAACCCGAGGCCCAGTGGGACGCCTTCCGCCACCTGGCGCCCATGGCCGGGGCCACCGCGGTGCAGGTGGGAGGCAAAGGCGTGCAGGCCGTGAAGTTCCTGCTCGCCGGCGCCGCCGAGGCATGGCTGGTGACGCCCATGGTGGGCGAGATCGCCTTCGCCCGTCGCCTGGCCCACCAACTCGGTGTCGACGACCGCCTCCGGGCCGTGGCCGCGGTGGCCGAGGAGCTTCCCTTCGCGGATGCCTGCGTGGACATGGTCTACGCCGGGAGCACCGCCCATCACATGATCACCGAGCTGGCGTTCCGGGAGATCGCCCGGGTGCTCGCCCCGGGCGGTCGCTTCGCCGCGGTGGAACCGTGGAAGGCACCGTTCTACGAGCTCGGGATCGCCGTGGTCGGCAAGCGCGAGGACGTGCCGTGCCGGCCCATGACCGCAGAACGGGCGGCACCGCTCCTCGACGCCTTCGAGCAGTCCGACATCGTCCATCACGGCGCGTTGACCCGCTACCCGCTGATCGGCGTGTCCAAGTTCGGCGTGCCCGTCAGCCTCCCCGTGGTCTCGGCCATCACCCGCCTCGACGACGCCCTGTGCTCGCTCGTCCCCCGTGTGCGTCGCACGGGGAGTAGCGCGGCGTTGCTGGCCGTCGCCGGTGGACCTCAGGCGTCCCCGGCCAGCACCTCCTCGGCGACGTCGACGACCTGACGCAGACGGACGTCCCAGCTGTTGGCCTCGGCCACGGCCCGTCGCCGGCGCGCCGCGTCGAGGTCGTCGTCGGCGAGGACCCGGTCGAGGACCTCCACGAACTCGTCCGCCGAGGTGGCGAAGGAGACCACGTCGCCGTACGGCACCAGGCCGGCGAGGGGACGCGAGACCAGGGGGCGGCCGGCGGCGAGCGCCTCCAGGGCCTTCACGGGTGTCAACGCCGGGCCGGAGTGGGCCTGCGAGTAGGGCGTGATCACCGCGTCCACCGCCGACAGCACCTCGCCCACCCGGGCGTGGGGAACCGGGTCCTCGACGGACACGTTCGGGAGATCGCCCACGGTGTCGGGCCGAAACCCGCGCTGGACGGGACCGATGAGGCGCACGCGCCACTGGGGCCGAGCCTGGGCGATCCCGCGCACGACGCCGACGTCCAGCCGGAAGTCGAGCGTGCCGATGAAGGCGAGGACGGCAGCGGCGCGGTCGGCACGAGGTGGCCCCCAGTCGAACAGGTCCACCCCGTGAGGGATGACCCGCACGTCGGCTCCCCATTCGCGGTACCGGTCGGCGAGGATCTCGCCGCTCACCACGACCACGTCGGCGATGTCGACGAGCTGGCGCTCGGCCCGCTCGTGGATCGCCAGCCAGCGCTCCGTCCACTCGGGCAGGAGGTGATAGGCGTCGACGCTCTCGTAGACCACGGCCGCCGGCCGCCGCCGGGCCAGCACGTCGACCAGCTCGGGCGTCGGCCACCGCACCCAGGCCAGGGACCGGTCCCAGTCGGGGACGGCCCGGCCCGTCTGGGCCTCGACCCACCTCCGGTTCACGCCGCGAACCACGCCGAGCTGCCGGGGCGGCACGACGAGGACGGGTGCCGTCCGCAACTGCGTCGATCCCGCGTGGTGGTCG
>CAYTTL010000280.1:1743-3314 GCA_964440725.1 uncultured Acidimicrobiales bacterium
CCGATGCGCGGGCCGCAGGCGCCGGCCCAGGCGGTCGACGACCTTGGCCAGGCTGACGGGACGCGGGTTGCGCACCCCGACTCCCGCGACGTAGACGACGTCGTACCCCGCCTCGGCCAGGGCCTGCGCCTTCCGCTCCGCCTCCACGTTGTGGTAGCCCAGCGGCCACGCCGAGTAGAACAGCACCGAGCGCTCGGCCGTCACCCGGCTCACCTCACCACTGCCGGCGGAGTCCGCGCACCGTCCCCGTGGCCAGCCCGACGAACTTCACCCGGGCCAGGCCGAGGCGCATCCGGCTGCGCCGGCGCAGCGCGCTCAGCGCCATGCGGGTGGCGTCCGCCGCCCCCAGGAGCCACAGCCAGGTGCCACCGGTGAGGTCGCCGGCGCGCAGGTGCTTGACCGCGAACCCCGCCCAGGCCGTCATGTACCCCTGATAGAGGGGCCCGAGTTGCTCGACGCTCCGCCACTGCTGGTGATTCGAACGTACGGCCGGGGTGGCCAGGGCCATCCCTCCCGACCTGAGGAACCGGTAGTTGAAGTCCATGTCCTCCGCCGCGGGGAACTCGTCGGTCCCCGCCCCCAGCCGCTCGTCCCAGCCGCCGAGGGCGTCGACGACCGACCGTCGTACCGCCATGCACACGCCGAAGCCGATGTGCCAGGGACGGGTCCAACGACCGGACCGGAGCCGCTCGGCGTCGACGGGGAAGGTCGTGACCGCCGGGTACTCCGACGACGGCAGGCTGCCGGCCCCGACATGGCCACTGACGACGCCGGCCTCGGGGTGGGCGTCGAGGGTCTGGGCCAGCGCCGTCGCCCACCCGGGCTCGGGTAGGCAGTCGTCGTCGAGCAGGACGATCCACTCCGTCGTCACGTGCGTAGCCCCCAGGTTCCGCGCCCGCGACAGTCCCCGTCCCCGATCGCGGACAAGGGTCACGTTGTCGTGGGCGGCGACCCATCTGTCGACGTCGGGGTCCGGTGTGGCGCTCTGGTCGACGACGACGACGGGGAACGTCGCCCCCGCCTGCCCGGCCAGAGCCGCCAGGACCTGGAGCAGCTGGTCGGCACGATCGCGGGTGCAGACGACGACGGTGTACGGCGTGCTCACCCGACGTCAGACCAGGGCGGCGGCCGGCGACGCCGCAGAACCGACACCCGGGTCGACGTCGGAAGGATCCGCCGACATCGACGACAGGGCGCTCAGGATCCCGAGGAGGGCCCAGAAGTAGATCCCCGTGCCCTCCACGAGGGTGACGTCGAACTGGTTGTGGACGACGAGTACCGCCAACGCCGCCAGCAGGCCGCTACCGACCGTCGACGTCCATCGGTCGTCGGAGCGCCGGAGACGGATTGCCGCCCGCACGGCCAGGGCCACGACCGCAGCGAACGCCGCCAACCCGATGAGGCCCTGCTCGGCCAGGAGGTTCAGCTCCACGTTGTGGGCGTGCGGCGGCGGTTCGAAGCTGGTGTCCTCCAGGAAGGTCTTGCCGCTCGGCACCCGGACTCCCGCATAGGCGCTGGGGAACTGCCCCGGCCCGGCCCCGAGCAGCGGGTGTTCGCCCCAGATGTGGACT
>CAYTTL010000281.1:0-3305 GCA_964440725.1 uncultured Acidimicrobiales bacterium
GGTGCCGGGCCCGAGCGGCCCTCCGAGCGGGGTGCCGGGCCCGAGCGGCCCTCTGAGCGGAGTGCCGGGCCCCGACACCACATCACCTCGGGCGGCGGGGGCGCGTTCCTGCACCCCACCCACCACCTCCCTGATCGCATCGACCTCCCCGTCACGGGGGGCAACGCCGAGTTCGAACGAGTCGGCACGTATCCGTCACCGAAGGTCTCGAAGCGCCTGAGGAAGAGAGTCTGGCTGCTGCCCTTCTACAACCTTCCGCTCGCCGCCGTGTTCGGCCTCGTGCAGGTGCTCCTGGCGTTCATGATGGGGCTGCACCTCAACGACAGGCACGCCCACCTCGACCCCTCGGAACTGACGAGTGCGGTATGGGAGAGCCCGACCGCATTCCTGCTGCTACTGCTCATGGTCGTGCTCCTGGCCGCCATGGTGCGCTTCGCCCACGAAGCAACGGGCGTGACGCGCCTCATCCTCGGCCTCGTCCACTCCGGGCTTCAACTGGCCAGCGTCGGAGCGGTCATGATCGCCGCCTCCTGGCTGTCCACGGCCACGGTGGGGTCCACCGGCGCCGAGTCCCTGGTCGTGTTCCTCGCCTTCGTGGGCCTGCTCGGGGGGATCGGGGGCACGTTCGGCGTGTCGGGGTACTTCTGGGCCACCAACTGCCTCGGTCTCCACGGGAACGAGGCGTACGCCCCACTCCACCACCAGGACCTCAAGCATTTCCTCCGTCTGCACTTCGACGCCGACGGCGCCCTCACCGTCTACCCGATCGCTGTCGACCGGGTCGCCCGCAGCTGGGAGGCATCGCCGGACGCACCGGTGCACGAGCCGTGGTTCGCGCCCGCCGGGTCGGAGCCCGAGGCCCATCTCATCGAGGAACCCATCAAGGTCGACTGGCGAGCGCCCGAGCCCCGCCAGGATCCGGCTCAGCCCTCGGCCGCGGGATCGGACGCGGGCACCGGGGATGCGTCGGCGTAGAGGGGAACGCGGTTCCTCCAGCGCCGCCGGAGGTCGTTGGCCACCACCGTCCTGACCTCGTCGAGGACGACCGTCGGCGGGTGGCGGCGAGACGCCAGGGCCGCGCCGGCGGCGGCGAACAGCCGGCGGGGCGTGAGCAGCTCGGAAGGCTCGACGCGGTGGTTCAACACGTCGATGGCCCGCCGCAGCCCGTCGGGCTCGTCGCCCAGACCCCGGACGATGCCGTCGAGCACGACCGGCACCGTTCCCGCCCCACCCAGGTCGTGGGCGAACCAGTGCATCCCGGCGGCATCGCGGTCGCGCCATCGCCACCAACCGGCGGTCGCCGCATCGGTGGCCGAGACCGTGCCGCCGGCCCCGACGACGGCGGCGGCCAGGCGCTCGCCCTGGCGCAGGGCGTCGGAGATGCCCTGACCCGGCGAGGGGTCCTTGAAATGGCCGGCGTCGCCGACGAGCGCCCAACCGGGCCCGGCCGACTCACGAAAGAAGCCACTGAACGACGCCATGCCGCGGGGACGGGTCACCCGCCGGGCCGCGCCCAGCACGTCGTCGAGACGGCGGCAGCGCGCCACCTCGGCCTCGTAGGATGCCTCGGTATCGGCGGCGAACGCCCGGAACTCGGACAGCGGCGGCAGGATCGCCACCATGTAGAGGCCGGCATCGGTGGGGCAGCCGATGAGGAACCGGTCCTCCCATCGCAGCAGGAGCATCGACGCCGGCGTCGACCACGTCGCCCCCTCGTAATAGGCCCAGTAGCCGAAGCGCTCGTTGGGAGCGACGTTGTACGTGCGGGCGCCGACCAGCCGCGCCACCTTCGACGACCGGCCGTCGGCACCGATCACGAGCGGCGCCAACAGGCGCCGCTCGCCGCCGTCACCCTCGGCGACGACCCCGGCCACCCTCCCCCCCTCGCGCACCAACCCGGTGACCCTGGCGCCCGTGTGCAGCGTGGCCCCGGCCTCCTGGGCGGCCTCGACGAGAATGGTGTCGAGCACCGGTCGGCGGATGCACAGACAGGGCCCCGGGTCGGAGGGCTCGGTGGGCCACCGCACGCGGGCCGCGAACTCCCCCAGCTGGAAGTCGGCCACCTCCAACCAGGGAGCTCCGGTCGCGAGCAGGCGGTCGACCACCCCCAGGCGGCCCAGCACCGCCGTGCCACTGGCCTGGAAGATGTGGGTGGAGGCGGTGTCGCTCGGGAAGGTCGCCCGGTCGACGAGGGCCACCTTCAGCCCGGCGGCGGCCAGATGGGCGGCCAGCGGTGAGCCCGCGCAACGCGCGCCGACGACGACCACGTCATACCGGTTGACTCCTCGTCCCACCGTCGCATCCCACACCGGGTCCCCGGCTCCGTCAAACCGGCGTCACGCAGGCGTCACGCCATGCCGACCAGGCGCCGCACCTCGTCGTCGCTCGGTGGGGTGAAGTCGACGAACCACTGGCCCACGGCCTGAAAGGTCGCCGGCGACCGGACACACACCACCTCGTCGGCCACCGTCGCCAGCTCCCGACACGTCGCCGACGCCCCGACGGGCACTCCGACGACGAGGCGCCGGGGCCGGCCGGCGCGGAGGGCGACCACCGCAGCCCGCATGGTGGCGCCGGTGGCCAGTCCGTCGTCGACCACGATCACGACCTTCGCTTCGATGTCGGGTGGGGGCCGGTCGCCCCGGTAGAGCCGGACACGACGGTCGAGCTCCGCCGCCTCGAGGGCGATCACCTCGTCGACGTCGGCGTCGGAGATGTCGAGCGATGCCACGACATCGGGGTTCACCACCCTGATACCGCCGGAGGCGATCGCCCCCATCGCCAGCTCGGTGTGACCGGGCACGCCCAACTTGCGCACGACGACGACGTCGAGGGGCGCCCCGAGCGAGGCGGCCACCTCGGCGGCGACAGGCACCCCTCCCCTCGGGAGCCCGAGGACGATGACGTCGTCGCGTCCGGCGTAGGCGCCGAGGGCCGCGGCCAGCGCCCGACCGGCATCGGTGCGGTCGGCGAAGGGCCGCGGCCGCTTCATTCAGGCCCGACGCCTCACCTGGATCTTCCCCGCCTCGACCCGCGTGTCGTATGCCGGTTGCGGAGCGGTGGCGGGGCCGTGCACCGCGGCACCGTCGGACAGCCGGAAGGTGCTGGCGTGCCAGGGACAGGTCACGCAGCCGTCGTCGACCTCGCCCTCGTGGAGAGGTCCTCCGGCATGGCCGCACACGTCGCCGATGGCGTGGATCGCCGCGCCCTGGCGCACCAGCAGGACCTCGGCTTCGCCGGCGGAGACGGAACGGGGTTCGCCGTCGACCAATGCGTCGTCGTCGACGGTGTCGACCCACCCGTCG
>CAYTTL010000282.1:0-3287 GCA_964440725.1 uncultured Acidimicrobiales bacterium
TGCTGTCGATGGCGGTCACCGAGAGGCGCTTCAGACCCCGGTCGGCACCCACGAAGTCGGCCACGAAGGACGACGCCGGGCGGCCGAGGACGTCGGCCGGGGACGCGTACTGCTCCAGTACGCCGCCCTCGCGCAGGATGGCGATGCGATCGCCGAGGCGGACGGCCTCGTCGATGTCGTGGGTGACGAACACGACCGTCTTCCTCACCTCGGACTGGAGACGCAGGAACTCCTGTTGGAGACGGTCACGGCTGATGGGGTCGATGGCCCCGAACGGCTCGTCCATGAGCAGCACCGGCGGGTCGACGCCGAGGGCCCGGGCCACACCGACCCGCTGGCGCTGTCCCCCCGACAGCTGATGCGGGTACCGGTCGCGGAAGGTGGGGGGGTCGAGTCCCACCAGGTCGAGGAGCTCGTCGACGCGGGTACGCGACCGCTGCCGGTCCCATCCCATCAGGCGGGGAACGGTGGCCACGTTGGCGGCCACGGTGAGGTGCGGGAACAGTCCGACGTGCTGGATGACGTAGCCGATGCGACGCCTGAGCACCACGGGGTCGACTCCGGTCACGTCGTCGTCGCCGATGAAGATCCGTCCGCTGGTCGGCTCCACCAGGCGGTTGATCATCTTCAGCGTCGTCGTCTTGCCGCACCCCGAGGGACCCACGAGCATGCACACCTCGCCGGCGGGTACCTCCAGGTCGAGCTCGTCGACCGCCACGGCGCCGTTGGCGAAGCGCTTGGAGAGGGACTCGAGCCGGATCACGAGGTGGCGGTCATAGGTCACCGCGTGTGCGGTGTCGATAGTCTGCCCGAGTGTCGGCGACCGGGCTTCTCGCCGCGGGCGATCCCTGGATTCGGTGGGACTGGGTGTCCCGGCACACCGACGACATCAGCGCCGCCACCCGACAGCACGTGGAGCTCACGGTGATCGCCGTCGTTCTGGGCCTGGTCATCTCATTTCCCCTGGCGCTGGCCGTGCACCGGTGGCGATGGTCCCAGACGCCGATCCTGTCGGGCACGGGGATCCTCTACACCATCCCCTCGCTCGCCTTGTTCGCCCTGCTCGTGCCGTGGACGGGGCTGAGCCGCACCACGTCGGAGATCGGGCTGGTCGGGTACACGCTGCTCATCCTGATCCGCAACATCGTCGCCGGTCTCGACGGCGTGCCCGACGACGTGCGGGAGGCGGCGCGCGGCATGGGCTTCACCGCCCGCCGACAGCTGCTGCGCATCGACCTGCCGCTCGCCGTGCCCTCGATCATCGCCGGCGTCCGCATCGCCACCGTGACCACCATCGGGTTGGTCACCGTCACCGCCCTGATCGGCCAGGGAGGCCTGGGCCAGCTCATCCTCGAGGGCCTCACCCGCGACTTCCGCACTCCCCTGGTCGTGGGCACGGTGCTGTCCATCGCCCTCGCCGTGGTGGCCGACGTCGGGCTCGTCGGCCTCGAGCGGGCGGTCACCCCCTGGGCCCGGCGCGGCAAGGGCCGGCGCGGATGAACTTCCTCGGCGACGTCGTCCAGTGGTTCACCGACAGTGCCCACTGGCAGGGTGCCAACGGGATCCCCACCCGCCTGTCCGAGCACGTGATGATGACCTTGGCGGCCATGGTCACCGCGGCCGTGGTGGCCTTGCCCACGGGCATCGGCCTGGGACACGCCAACCGGGGCGGGGGGCTGGCCATCAACCTGGCCAACGTGGGCCGGGCCATCCCCTCGTTCGCCATCCTGGTGCTGGCCACCCAGCTCGTCGGCATCGGAGCCGTCCCCGCCTTCTGCGCCCTGGTGGCGCTGGCCATACCGCCCATGGTCACTAACTCGTTCATCGGCATACGCGATGTCGACTCCGATGTGCGGGAGGCGGCCCGGGGCATGGGCATGACCGGCTCCCAGATGCTGCGGCGGGTGGAGCTGCCCATGGCCACGCCGCTGGTGATGGCCGGGGTGCGTACCGCGGCGGTGGAGGTGGTGGCCACCGCCACCATCGCCGCCCTCGTGGCCTGGGGTGGCCTGGGCCGTTACATCATCGACGGGCTGGCCCAGCGCGACTTCGTCCAGGTGTTCGCCGGCGCCGTTCTCGTCGCCGCCCTGTCGGTGGTCACCGAGGTGGCGCTGGCCGGCCTGCAGCGCGTCCTGGTGCCGGCGGGGCTTCGCTCCGGCGTTTCCGACAAGAATGAACCATTCGTTCCCCCGGCGCCCGTGGTCGAGGCCGCCTGAACAGAAAAGAGAGCAGATGCGATCCCACAGGCACGTACTCGGAGCGGCGGTCGTCGGGCTGGCCCTGCTGGCCGCCGGGTGTGGCGACGGAGACAACGACGAGGCCGTGACCCCGTCCACCAAACCGGACCAGGGGTCGATCACCATCGGGGCCTTCAACTTCTCCGAGAGCGCCATCCTGGCCGGCATCTACGAGGGGGCCCTGACCAACGCCGGCTTCGACGTGACCGTGCGGCCCAACCTGGGCAGCCGTGAAGTGGTGGGGCCGGCGCTGGAGCGCGGCGAGATCGACCTCTACCCCGGGTACGCCGCCACCGACCTGGAGTTCTTCAACAACGCCGCCGCCCAGGCCACACCCGATGCCCAGGCCACGACGGAGAAGCTCCGGGAGGTGCTGGGCCCGAAGGCGGCCACCGCCCTCGACCCCTCCCCCGCCGTCAACGCCAACGCCTTCGCCGTCACCAAGCCCACCGCCGACAAGTACAACCTCAAGAAGCTCTCCGACCTGCCGCCGGTTGCCGGCGAGCTCCTGCTCGGAGGCCCGCCGGAGTGCCCGACCCGTCCCTTCTGCCAGGCGGGCCTGGTGAGTACCTACGGGATCACCTTCAAAGACTTCAGGCCTCTCGACGCCGGAGGGCCGCTGACGGTCACCGCCCTGAAGAACGGCGAAGTCCAGGTCGGCCTCCTCTTTTCCACCAGTGGGGCGATCTCCGAGAACGGGTTCGTGGTTCTCGAGGACGACAAGAAGCTGCAGAACGCCGACAACGTGGTCCCGGTGATCCGCACGGAGAAGGCCAACGAGGAGGCTCGCAAGGTGCTCAACCGGGTGTCGGCGGAGTTGACGACCGAGGACCTGGCCGACCTCAACAAGCAGGCCGACGTCGACAAGGAGGACCCGGAGATCCTGGCCAAGAGCTGGCTCGACCAGCACGATTTCTGAGGGCGCGGTAGGGGCTCCTCCACTTCGGATGGGCGTTGTGCCTCTCCCTGAGGCCCGGCGGACGTCGAACCGGTGCCGGTTCCTCGGCGGCGTCAGAATGGGCCCATGCCCTCCGGCCCCGTCGACGAACT
>CAYTTL010000283.1:0-3283 GCA_964440725.1 uncultured Acidimicrobiales bacterium
ATCGTCCACAGCCGGCCCCGGTACATCGACGGGTACGGGCCTCGGGTATAGGGGAACTCGCCCGGCATCTCGGCCCCCTCGGGGCCGTAGACCGCCTGCGGGGCGGCGTCCGGCGTCGCGCTGGCCGGCGGTCTCGTGGGGCGCACCACGGCCGAGATGGTAGGCCCCGGCGACCGGCGGGCCGTCAACGCGGCCCCCGGCCCCTTGGCGCCCCCCCACCCAATGTCGGTAGGGTCCCCTTCCATGAGCGCAGCCGAACGTCAGGCCCCCGACCGCAACCTGGCCATGGAGTTCGTCCGGGTCACCGAGGTGGCCGCCCTGGCCGCTGCCCGCTGGATGGGGCGGGGTGAGAAGGAGAAGGCCGACGGTGCCGCCACCGAGGCCATGCGGGTCCACCTCAAGTCGGTGGCCTGCGACGGCATCATCGTGATCGGTGAGGGTGAGAAGGACGAGGCACCCATGCTGTTCAACGGGGAGCAGGTGGGCGATGGCACTCCTCCCGAGATCGACATCGCCGTCGACCCCCTGGAGGGCACCACCTTGTGCGCCCTGGGGCGGCCCAATGCCCTGGCCGTGATCGCCGTGTCCGACCGCGGCACCATGTACGACCCGCCCGGGTTCTACATGGAGAAGATCGCCGTGGGCCCCGAGGCGGTGGGCGCCATCGACATCGACAAGTCACCCACCGAGAACCTCAACGCGGTGGCCAAGGCCACGGGCAAGTCCCTCCACGACCTCACCGCCGTCGTGCTCGATCGTCCCCGCCACGACGACCTCATCGCCGAGATCCGCGAGGCCGGCGCCCGCATCCGCCTCATCCAGGACGGCGACGTGGCCGGCGCCATCTCCACCGGCTGGCCCGAGGCCGGCGCTGACATCCTGTTCGGCATCGGCGGCACGCCCGAGGGTGTCATCTCCGCCGCCGCCATCAAGTGCCTGGGCGGCGAGATGCTGACCCGCCTCGCTCCCCAGAAGGACGGCGAGCTCGAGGCCATCAAGGAAGCGGGCCGCGAGGGCGACCTCGACAAGATCCTCACCCAGGACGACCTGGTCAGGGGCAACAACTGCTTCTTCGCGGCGACCGGCGTCACCGGGGGTGAGCTCCTCCGCGGGGTGAACTACGACCGCCGGGGGGCCAGCACCCAGTCGCTGGTGATGCGGTCGAAGTCGGGCACCGTGCGCACGATCAGCGCCCGTCACTCCCTCGAGAAGCTCCGCGACTTCTCGGCCATCGACTTCGACTGACGAACGGCGGGCCGAAGGCCTCGCCGGTCGAGGATAGGGCGGCCGGCGAAGCCGGCTCAAAGATCTCTTCGGAGCTGCACGAACTCCTTCCCGTCCATCCACGGGACGAGGCGCGCCTCTTCGGCCCAGCCCCGGTGCTGGAGGAAGCCGTGCCCCTGGCTGCCGACTCGCACCCTCGCGGCCAGCCGGCAGCATGCCAGTGAGACCGCCGCCGACTCGAAGGCGCCCAGGAGCCGCGAGCCGATGCCCTGGCCCCGATCGGGAGCCGATACCACCAGGCCGCAGAGCTGGGCGACCCCGCCCCGGGCCCACCCGGTGGCCACCCCCGCCACCCGGTCGTCGCGGCGGGCGCTGATCGCCACCCGGTCCGGCGGCATCGGCGTGCCCAGCTCGGTCAGGCCCAGCACTTGCCACTCGTTCCACGAGAACTCACGGGCCTCGGGGTCGAGGGTGGTGGAGACCCACAGCTCGACGGGGAGGCCACCCCGGCCCACCACCGCGGGCGGTCGCAGGGCGAACTCGGCGATGGGTGCCCATACCCGGCCGGGGCCCTCCTGCAGGAGATGGACCCGGTCGAACACCACCTCGGTGCGGTAGTCGCTCAGGGCGACCTGTGCGGCGGTGATGCGCCGCGGATCGGCTTCATCGGCCACGGTGACGTGAGGGACGTAGGGCCAGGTGAGGGGCCGAGCCAAGGGCTCCCGGAACACGAGGTCGCGCAGGTCCCGCACCGCCTCGGCCCCGTCCTCGAGGGGCAGGTACAACACGGGGTTGTCGGGCAGGAAGGTCGTCGGCGGCCCCAGCCGGACCCGGAGTGGGCGGGTAGCCGCGGCCGCGGCGCGGAGCAGGGCCAGCACGTCGGGCATCCGGTCGGCGCGCACGTTGACCGGCGAGACCAGGGTGCAGTGGGGCGGAACCCGGCCGAGGGTGCCGTCGCCGGTCGCCCGGCGGAGCGTGTCGATCTCCCGGTCGAAAGGAGCGGGCATGACGAGGGCGACGCCGAGACGGACCCTGGGCATCCCTCCATGATGCGTGAAGCGCAACCGCTAGGAGGACAATCCGCTCAGCTCGCCCTCCGGCGCCGCAGTGCCGCCACGTCCTCGGCCAGCCGGCGGCCCCGATCGAGGTCGGCCCACCCGTAGCGCAGGAGGGTCCAACCCAGGCCGGCGAGCCGGTTGGCCCGCCGGCGATCACGGGAGAAGTCGGTCCGGCCCGAGTGCCACACCCGACCGTCGGCCTCGATCCCCAACTTCACGTCCGGGTAGGCGAGGTCGATGCGCACCACTCCTCCGTCGGGAAGCGCCACCTCGTGCTGGCGGACGGGCTCGGGCAGGCCGTGGCGCCGGAGGAGCCGGACGATGCGGTCCTCCAGGGGACTCTCGGTGGGCGCCAACCCGGCCAGGCGCTCGGTCAGCAGGTCGCGCAGGAGTGCGGAGCCGGCCCGACCGTGACCACCGGCCCGGTCCAACATCCGGGTGAGCGACCCGAGGGTGGTGAGTCCGCGCACCAGGGCGTCGTCGCGGGCGCCCTCGACCAGTCCGGGCTCGACTGCGGCCAGGTCGAGCAACGTCCGTGCCGGCCGGGTGAGCGGGATCGGCCCCCGCCGCCCGACGTCAGGCGCGGCCAAGGCACAGCGGTGGACGATCACACTCGGGAGGCGGGGGCGGCCGCCGCCTGCGACGGTGATCTCGGGGGAGCCCCAATCGATGCCGCGGAGGCCGAACACGGCAGCGGCGCTTCGATGCGAGGCCACAGAGTCGGGTCCTCCTGCCAGGCACGCGGCCAGGAGGTTCTGTTCGGTCGACGGGGGCACCGCCGCCACCCGATAGACCGACTGGTACAGGGGAATCAGCATTCCGCTCGCCAGCCGGGCGCCGATCTGGCGCCGGCTCATCCCGGCGTCGATGCACTGCCGGCGGGTGACGAGGCCCAGTTGGCGAGCCGAGATGCGGTCTGTGGCGGACGAGTCCATGGCGCCAGCCAACCATCCGGGTACGACAATCTCGAACCTTGGCGCGCTGAGCACCGCAGAGGTGCT
>CAYTTL010000284.1:0-1473 GCA_964440725.1 uncultured Acidimicrobiales bacterium
CCGCAGGCCGCCAGCACCACCAGTGCCGTCACGGTCGCAGCGATGAATCGCCGGCATTTCGCAAGGAGCATCGCCCAGCCTCCTGTCGCGAATCTTACGGCGGTCGAAGCAGAGGGTCAACGGCCGCCCACCCCGGGTTCTGGGCAGGTTCAGGGACCTCATAGGGGCCCTGAACCTGCCCGGAACGAACGGACGCGGGTACGATCTGTCCATGCGCCACCGTTGACTTTCGTGCCCGCCTGAGGTTCGCCGGCTCGGTCGGCTGGCGGTCGGCTGGGCCATGCTCGCCGACACCATCCCGATCTACCCCCTCTACTCACTGCTCTTCGCCGACGCCGGGTTGTCGGGCGGACAGATCTCCACCCTCTTCCTGCTCTGGTCGGCGGTGGGACTGGTCGCCGAGGTGCCGGCCGGTGCCCTCGCCGACCGGTACTCGCGCCGGGCCGCGCTCGTGGCATCCGGGGTGTTGCAGGCCGCCGGGTACGTGTTGTGGATCACCGCCCCCGGCTTCGGGGCCTTTGCCGCCGGCTTCGTGCTGTGGGGGGCGGGCGGAGCACTGGCATCCGGCGCCCTGGAGGCCCTGCTGTACGACGGCATGGAGGCCGCCGACGCCCACAGTCACTACCCACGCGTCTACGGACGGGTGATGGCGATGGGGCTCCTGTCCCAGGTGCCGGCGGCCGTCGCGGCAACGGTGCTGTTCTCGACCGGCGGCTATGACCTGGTGGGGTGGGTGAGCGTGGGGTGCTGTCTCGCCGCCGCCGCCGTCGCGGGTCGTCTACCCGATGTACGACCCGGGCACGCACCACACGACGGCGTCGACGGGCCCGGCTACCTCGCCGTCCTGCGCGCCGGGCTGGTGGAGGCGGCCACCCGCCCGGGCGTGAGGGCCGCAGTGGTGGCGCTGGCCCTCCTCGGTGGGCTCGACGGCCTGGAGGAGTACTTCCCGCTGCTGGCCCACGACTGGGGCGTGTCGACCGCAATGGTCCCACTGGCCGTCGTGGCCATTCCCCTGACCGGTGCCGTCGGGGCCGCCCTGGGCGGTATGGCCAGCCGGCTGAGCGCACGCACGCTCGGATTCCTGCTCGCCACCTCCGTGGGCGTCTTCGGGGGCGCCGGGCTCCTGCGGCGACCGGTGGGCGTGGCGGGCATCGCTGTCGCCTATGGGCTGTACCAGCTCGTCCTGGTCGTCACCGACGTCCGCCTGCAGCACCGGATCGAGGGGCAGGCCCGGGCCACCGTGACGTCGGTGGCGTCGCTGGGCACCGAGCTCAGCGCCATCGCCCTCTACGCCGCGTGGGCCCTCGACCAACCCGTGCTGGTCGCGGCGATGGCCCTGGTGATGGCGGCCGGCCTGCCGCGGCTGCTGCGCCCGCAAGCGAGCCCCGCCGGACACAGCGTCTGATCGAACTCAGGAGACGATCTGGACCTCGATCGACACGCCGTCGGGGAGGATCGTCACCGTCTCGAACG
>CAYTTL010000284.1:1573-3261 GCA_964440725.1 uncultured Acidimicrobiales bacterium
GAGCCCTTCAGGGCGCCATGGGTGTAGAGATGGCCGACGCCCTCCACCTTCGCCGGGCCTCCGATGGACGAGCGGATGGTGGTCCAGATGCCCACCGTCTCGAAGGCGGCGTCGGCGCCGCCCGCCTCACCGCCGGGGATCGACAGCCGAACCTGAGGCAGGAGGACGCTGACGGTGTCGATGTCGCCGTCGTCGACGGTGCTGAGCGTGGCCGTCACCAGCCGACCGATCGTCGTATCGAGCGGCGGCGCCGTTTCGGTGACGTCGATGAAGTCGTGCAGCGGCGGGCGCGTCGGCCCGCGGTAGTGAAGTTCCTGGCTGCGGGTGTCGTAGGTGACGGAGGCGCCTTCGCCCGTCAGCTCGAAGATGACCGCGTCGATGAGCTGGTCCACCATGGCCTCCTGTCTGCCGGCGAGAGCACGCCTACAGAGACAGTAGGTCGAGAGGCGGGGCCGGTAGCCAGGTTGACCGGCCGCTGACACCTTCTCGGGTTGCAGCTGCCCGGCAGCGAGCCGGTTGTGGGGGCGATCAACCGCTGTTCGCGGAGGTCCGCCGCGTCCTCCTCAGAGGGGTCAGGTGTGCCCGGCTGATGGTTCAACCGCCTTTCGACTACCCGTGGCCCGGGCGTCGACACCACCGGCCGACGGGGACCGGAATGGCACCGCCGGCGCGTTCGTTGAACCAACCAGCGATGGATGTGGAGAAGAAGCTCGAGAACGGCCCCGGCTGGGACGGCTTCACCGTGCCCACCCGCTACTGGCACGCCCTCGACGACGGTCGGATCCAATGTGACCTGTGTCCTCGGGCGTGCAAGCTCCGCGAGGGCCAGCGGGGCGTCTGCTTCGTCCGGGCCCGTCTCGAGGATCAGGTCGTGCTCACCAGCTACGGGCGGTCGTCGGGGTTCTGTGTCGACCCCATCGAGAAGAAGCCACTCAACCACTTCCTGCCCGGTAGCTCGGTGCTGTCCTTCGGCACCGCCGGCTGCAATCTGGCCTGCCGCTTCTGCCAGAACTGGGACATCTCCAAGTCCAAGGAGATCGACACCCTCGCCGACGCCGCCTCCCCCGATGCCCTCGCCCGGGCGGCGGTCGAGCTCGGATGCCGCAGCGTCGCCTTCACCTACAACGACCCGGTGATCTTCCACGAGTACGCCATCGACGTCGCCGACGCCTGCCGCGAGGTCGGCGTGAACGCGGTGGCCGTCACCGCCGGCTACGTGTGTGACGAGCCCCGGGCCGAGTTCTACCGCCACATGGATGCGGCCAACGTCGACCTGAAAGCCTTCAGCGAGGAGTTCTACCGCCACACCTGCGGTGCCCGGTTGGAAGCGGTCAAGGACACCCTGCGATACCTGCGGCACGAAACCGAGGTGTGGTTCGAGATCACCAACCTGCTGATCCCCGGCCTCAACGACTGCGACAAGGAGCTGCACGCCATGACCTCGTGGATCGCCGAGGACCTGGGCCCGGACGTGCCCGTCCACTTCACCGCCTTCCACCCTGACTTCAAGATGACGGACCGGCCACCGACGCCGCCGCAGACGCTGACCCGGGCCCGGCGGATCGCAAGGGCGAACGGGCTGCGGTTCGCGTACACGGGGAACGTCCACGACCCCGACGGTTCGAGCACGTACTGCCCGCAGTGCGGCGTCGTGGTGGTGGAGCGCGACTGGTACGCGCTCGGTGCCT
>CAYTTL010000285.1:0-3223 GCA_964440725.1 uncultured Acidimicrobiales bacterium
GGGGGGGGGGGGCGGGGGGCCGGGGGGGGGGCGCGCGCGGGGGGTGCGGGTGGCGCGGGGGGGAGTCCAGCGCAGCCCGGCGGTGCTGGCACCGGCAACCCCGCCCCCGTCGCCTGCGGTGGCTGCCAGCCCGGTCCCACGGGTGGCAACGGGACCGGAGCCGACGCCGCCGTCCTCGTGAACGGGGCGGGGGGTGGCGGCGGTGGCGGCCGTCTCGGTGGGCAGGGCGGGGCAGCCGGCACCGGCGCGACGGGAGCCGCGGGCAGCGGCGGCGGCGCCGGTGAGTCGTACGTCGCCCCCTCGGTGCAACAGCCCGTGGCGGGCCAGGCCGCAGGAGCAGGCGACGGAAGCGTCGTCATCTCGGTCGGGATCCCGCCCAACCCCCCGGGGCCGCCCTGGCGGTTCGCCTGCAAGGGATCGCAACCCCAGACGTTCACCGTGCCCACCGGCCTCAGCATGCTCTCGGTGTTCGCGGTCGGAGGTTCCGGCGGTGACGCCGGCGCCGGATCCGGCCTGGGCGGGTCGGTCAACGCCGGCCGGCTGGGGGTGTGGGGGGGGGGGGGCGGTGGGGCTGCCGCCGACCCCCTGGGTGTGTTCGGCGGCGACGCCCTCGCCGTCGCGGGAGGTGGGGGCGGGACCGGGGCCAACGGCGGAGGGGGCGGGGGCAACGGCGGGAACCCGGCCGGCAGGGGCGACATCGCCGACTCGGGTTCCACCAACTTCGCCTGTGGCGGTTGTCTGTCGCGCGCCGGCGACGGCGAGTCGTCGGGTGGCGCCCTGGGCCCGTACAACGGAGGCGGAGGTGGAGGCGGAGGCGTGAAGGGCGGCGCCGGTGGTGTCGCGTCGATCATCGACAACGGATCGGCCAACGGGGGCGGCGGCGGCCTCTCGTTCGTGGACCCGAAGCTCACCGAGACGTCAACGGGCACCGCCGACGGGGCCGGCGACGGGTTCGTGGTGCTGGCTCCTTACCAGCCGCCTCAGTCCTGGACCTTCCCGTGCGCAGCCGAGGCCGTGCCGTGGACCGTGCCCGACGACATCCACGCCCTGTGGGTCGATGCCGTCGGGGGGCAGGGCCAGACCCCGACGGGAGGGCCGACGACCCCCGGCTATCCGGCGGGGGGCGCGGGCGGCGAGGTCACCGGGGTGATCAAGGTGACACCCCGCCAGGTACTGACGATCTCGTCCGGCTGCAAGGGGACGGCGGATGGCGGACCTTCGGGCTACGCGCCCGGGGGCCCGGGGGGGACAGCGGAGAACGCCCAGGCGGCCAACGGGGGTGGTGGGGGTGGTGCCTCCGCCGTCGCCGCGGGCGACACCACGCTCGTGGTGGCCGGTGGGGGCGGAGGTGGCGGAGGCAACGGGTACAAGGAGGGCAGCGGCGGGAAAGGGACAGGCGGCGTCTCCTTCTACATGGGTGGGCCGGGAGGAACCGGAGGCAACCCCGCCGGCCGCGGCCAGGACGGCCAGCTGAGCGGGACGGGCGGCTGCGGCGGGTGCCACGACACCCGGAGCGGGGGGGCGGGCGTCAGCGATCCGCTCCCCGCCGGGGCGGCCGGCGGCGGTGGCGGTGGCGGTGGCTACCGCGGCGGCGACGGGGGCGACGACGGTGGCGGTGAGGAGGCCAACACCGGTGGCGGGGGCGGTGGCGGGTCCTCCTACACCGACCCGTCGGTCACGGGCGTGGTGTTCGAGGCCGCGGACCGGAGCGGCCAGGGCTCGGTCACGCTCAGCACCGCCCTCTACGGCGTCGGCGTGCAACAGTTCACCTTCGCCGGGGATCGGGAGTACTGGTGCGTGCCGACGGGCGTGAACCAGGTGACGGTGAGTGCCGTGGGCGGCGGCGGTGCCGGTGGGACGTCGGACTTCCCCAATGTGACCTCGGGCGGCGCCGGGGGCGGCGTGGAGGCGACGTTCGCCGTCGTCCCCGGTACCACCCTGGTCGTGGAGGTCGGCCAGTGGGGATGGGGGCACGGCGGTTGGGGCGATGGCGCCGGCGGCCTGCACGGAACCGCGGGGATGGATGGGAACACCGGGGGCGGTGGAGGCGGCTCCAGCGCCGTGCTGGCGACGAGTAGCCCCTGTGGCGTCCCCGAGGTGGGGGCCACGAGCTACCTGGTGGTGGCCGGCGGAGGAGGCGGGGGAGGAGGCGACGACAACGGCGACGACAACGGCGGGGCCGGTGGGGCCGGCGGCAACCCTGCCGCCGAGGGTCACAACGGCGAGGGCGCCAACAGCGGCGACCGGGGCTGTGCCGGGACGGCTCCTGAGCAGCACTCCTGCCGCACCTCGGTGAACGGGGGGGACGCCACCACCGGCGGTGGAGGTGGAGGCGGTGGCGGGGGTGGGGGCGGGCTCAACGGCGGGGGTGGCGGCCACGGAGCCGGGAACGAGCTCACGACCGGCGGCGGGGGCGGTGGAGGCGGCGGCCGGTCGTACGCCGCCGGCGACGGCACCCAGGTGAGCTACTTCACCGGGGCGCCGGGGTCGAGCCGCGCCGACGGGACGGTGCGGTTGACCTGGCCCCGGCCCCCGTCGTCGGTGGGCGGACCGCCGTCGGGCGCCCTGTCCGGCGCAGTGACCGCGAGCGCCGACGGTGAGGGCTGGGAGCCGGTCATGTCGCTCGACGGCGATCGATCGTCGGTCGCGGCGACGGGTGCCGGCGGTCGGGTCTATGTGCACGGTGGGCGTTCATCGGGGCTTCCCCAACCGATCGAGACGTACGACCCGGCCAAGGCCAGATGGACGCGCGCCGAGTCGCCCCCGCCCGGCCGGGTCGACCACGCCCTGGTGACGGCAATCGACGGGCGCATCTACGCCCTGGCCGGGGCGGACCCGTCGGGCCAGACGCTCGGGAGCGTCGAGTCGATCGACCCGGCCGGCGGAGACCGCCGCGAGGAGCCCGCCATGCCGACACACCGGCGAGGGTTCGGTGCGGCATCGGCCGGCGACGGTCGGATCTACACCGTGGGCGGGAGCGCAGGAGGTCGGAGCCGACTCGGCACCGTGGAGGCCTACGACACGACGTCGGGTCGATGGAGCGTCGAGCCCGGTCTGCCCACGCCCCGCACCGAACTGGCCGTCGTCGCCGGACCCGACGGCCGGATCTACGCGATCGGCGGGAGGGATGCCGACGGGAACGCTCTGGCCGTGGTCGAGGTGTACGACACCGCCACACGACAGTGGTCGGCGGCGTCGCCCCTGCCCACGGCCCGATGGAACG
>CAYTTL010000286.1:0-3210 GCA_964440725.1 uncultured Acidimicrobiales bacterium
TCGGCGAACCGAAGAGGCTGACCTCGAGGTAGTAGCCGAACGCGCTTCCCGTCGTCGCGGTGACGTCGGCACTCGACGTCCCGGCCAGCCCGAACGCGCTCGCGGCCACCGCCACCACGACGGCGATGCCGAACCCCCGCCGGTTTCGCCAACCGTTGGCCCGCTTGCGTCCCACCATGGTGATCCTCCGAAGATTCTATGACCTGCCAGGCGGCTGCTCGGCCCGGCGCGAGTGCACCGCTCAGTCTTCCAGGTCGGACCCCTTCCCACAACAGCGCCCCCCGAACCCCGCCGCCCCGGCTTCGGACGTTTCGCGGTATACATGGCGTTCAGGTCACGTCGGCGGTAGCCGTTGCACCAGAGCGTCGTTCTTTCGACCCCGAGCTTGGAGTAGGGAGTGGGTGTCTCCAAGTTGTTCTCCGACACAGGGACGCCGACGGGCGTCGTGACAGACATCCGGCCGTGAGCCGGCGACGACCGACGGGCGACGCCGGCCTCGAGCCGGCGCACCCGGCAGCCGACGGGCCGCTGCTCGCCGTGACCGACCTCGAGGTGTGCTTCGGGGGCGAGGTCCAGGCCCTGCGCGGGGTGAACTTCTCGCTCCAGCGGGGTGAGACCCTGGCCATCGTGGGCGAGAGCGGGTCGGGGAAGTCCACGCTCGCCCTGTGCCTGGCCGGTCTCATCCAGCCTCCCGAGGTACGGGGCAGCGTCCGGGTGAACGGCGTCGAGATGATGGGGGCATCGGAGGCCGACCTGCGGGCGGTGCGCTGGTCGACGGTCGCCCTGGCCCTGCAAGGCTCTCCGTTCAACCCCGTGGTCACCGTGGGCGACCAGGTGGCCGAACCGCTTCGTGACCGCCTCGGCATGGGGGCGGCCGAGGCCAGGCGCCGGGCCGTGGAGCTGGCCGGGGAGGTCCTTCTCGACCCCGCCCTGCTCGACCGCTATCCCCACGAGATGTCCGGGGGGCAGCGACGGCGGGCCGCTCTCGCCATGGTGCTGGCCCTCGACCCGGACCTGGTGGTGCTCGACGAGCCCACGGCCGGCCTCGATCCGGCCACCCGGCACGAGCTCGTGCAGCGCGTCGCCGCCCTGTCCAAGGCCCGAGGATTCGCCCTGGTGGTGATCTCCCACGACCTGCCCGACGCGTCCAGCCTGACCACCCGCACGATCGTGCTCTACGCCGGCGAGGCCATGGAGGTCGGCGATACCGCCCGGATCATCGGAGCACCGGCCCACCCCTACACCTGGGCGCTGATCAACACCTTCCCCGTCATGACCACCACCAAGGACCTGCGGCCGATCCGGGGCCGGCCCCCGGACCCGAGGGCGGTGCCCCCCGGCTGCCCCTTCAATCCCCGGTGCACCCAGGCCGAGAGCGTCTGCGTCGAGAAGCGCCCCGAGTTCGTGCTCTCACGCGACCGTCAGGTGTTCTGCCACTTCGGTGGCCTGAAGACGCTGCTGTCCGCCAGCGACGTGACCAAGGCGTTCGGTCGCGGCAAGAAGGCGGTTCCGGCCGTCGCCGGTGTCTCCATCAGCCTCCGGGAGGGTGAATCGATCGGTCTCGTCGGCCCCTCGGGCAGCGGGAAGTCCACCCTCGCCCGCATCATCGCCGGACATCTCCCCCTCGACTCCGGGCAGGTGCTGCTCGAGGGTGAGGCGCTGCCCACGACGTGGCACGGCGCCGACCGTCTTCGCCGCCGGCGGATCCAGCTCGTCATGCAGGACCCGGCCGACGCCCTCTCGCCCCGGCTCGACGTGGAAGAGCTGGTGTCCGAACCCCTCGAGCTGATGAAGGACCTCAACGCCCCGAGGCGCCGGGCGGCGGTGGCCGAGGCGCTCGAGAGCGTGGGCCTGCCGGGCACCGGCACGTTCCTGCGGGCCCGCACCCACGAGCTGTCCGGAGGCCAGCTCCAGCGGATCGCCCTGGCCCGCGCCCTGGTGGCGGGACCGAAACTGCTGGTGGCCGACGAGCCGACCGCCATGCTCGACGCCTCCGAGCAGGCCCGCCTCCTCGTGGTGCTGCGCGAACGCCAGACCGAGATGGGCCTCGGACTGGTGTTCATCTCCCACGACATCGCCGTGGTGCGCAAGATGACCGACCGGATGGTGGTGCTCGACCGGGGCCGGATTGTCGAGGAGGGACCCTCCTCGACCGTGTCCACCAACCCCCAGAGCGCCACCGCCCGCCTGCTCGTCGCTGCGTCGCCGGCCTTCGCCCCGGCCGCCGGCAACGGCCAGGTCTGATCTCTCGCCGACATCTGCCTGCTAGCTTCGGGCCACCGGGTGTTTGTATATGGCGGCGTGGTCTGCAACGCTACGGTCCACAAATGTCTCCGTGCGCGGGACGCAATGCGAGGAGCACTGAATGATCAGGCGTGACCGTCTCCGTACTCGGAGGATGTCGGCAGTGGCACTGCTGGCCCTGGGCACGGGTCTGTTCGTCGCCGTGAGCGGTTCCTCGTCGTCGGCCGACGTCACCGCCGTGGAAGGCAGCGCCTACGGCTCCTCTGGCAGCGTGAGCCTGTTCGGCGGACCCCCCGTCGCCTTCGCGCCAACGCCCGCAGTGGAACTTCCGGCGGGGGGATCCGCTACTCCCGTGACCGCCACGGCGGCGACAGGATTAGTCGCCCGCCCTCCCGCCACGTTCTTCTCGTCGGGCCCGATCACCGTGAGCACCGAGGGGACTCCTGGCCCCGCCGGGTCGGTGACCAGCTCGACTGAAATCACCAATGTCAACACCTCGGGTGACGAGGCCTTCACTGCCGCCTCCCTGACCAGCACCTGCACCGCCTCCGAAGGCGCCGTCGACGCCTCTACCACCATCACCGGCGGCACGTTGGTGATCGACAACGGCGACGACGATCCGAGCGATCCGCACCCACCTGTGATCGTCGACCTGCCGGTCAATCCCCTCCCCAACACCGAGTACCTGGGCCACCTTCACGTCAACGGTGCCAGAGACGACTTCCGCTTCGTCTTCAACGAGCAGGTGCAGACCGCCACCGGCATCGTCGTGAACGCCGCCCATCAGTACCTCCTGGGACCCACGGGCGTCGGTGAGGTGATCGTCGGCCAGTCGGTCTGCGGCGTGACCGTCGTCCCGGGTACCACCACCACCACCCAGCCCACCGGCACGACCACCACGACCCAGCCGACGGGTACCACCACCACCACCCAGCCCACCGGCACGACCACCACGACCCAGCCGAC
>CAYTTL010000287.1:0-3187 GCA_964440725.1 uncultured Acidimicrobiales bacterium
CCGGTCTAGGATACGAACGTATGTTCGCTCCGGTGATGGCTGCGGTGAACCTGTTGCGGAGGTCGGTGGCCTCGCTGGAGCCGCGCACGCTGCGGGGCGACGACGCCGCCCGGCTGCTGAAGCTGTTCGCCGAGGCCGAACGCCTGGCCGCGGCGGGCAAGGCCCTGGCCGCCCGGCGGGTCGAGGAGACCAACGCCTGGCGGGGCGGCGGCCACCGCAGCGCCGCCTCGTGGTTGGCCGCCGCCACCGGCTCGTCGGTGGGCTCGGCGGTGGGCACGTTGGCCACGGCCCGGCGCCTGGAGGACCTTCCCGCCACCGCCGAGGCCCGGCGCCACGGACGGCTGTCCGAGGCCCAGGCCGCCGAGATCGCCGCCGCCGCCGCGACCAACCCCGACGCCGAGGACGAGCTGTTGGCCGCCGCCCGCACCGAGCCCGTGGCCGCCCTGCGCCAGCACTGCCAGCGGGTGAAGGCCTCCGCCGCCGACGACGAGGCCGCCCGCCAGCGGGCCCTGCACCGCAGCCGCCGGCTGCGCCACTGGACCGACGCCGACGGGGCGTTCCGCCTGGACCTGAGAACGACCCCCGACGCCGGGGCCACGATCGTGGCCAACCTGAAGCCGTTCTGCGACCGGGCCTTCGCCGAAGCGCGCGCCGGCGGGCGCCGGGAGTCGTCCGAGGCCTACGCCGCCGATGCCCTGGTGGCCATGGCCGACGCCGCCGCCTCAGCCGGCGAGGGCGCTGGTGGTCGGGGACCCCGGGCCATGGTGCACGTGCGCGTCGACCACGACGCCCTGGTGCGTGGCCACGTCGAGGCCGGCGAGGTGTGCGAGGTGCCGGGCGTGGGCCCGATCCCCGTGGCCACGGCCCGGGCGTGGGCCGGCGACGCCGTGCTCAGCGCCCTGGTGACCAAGGGCGTCGACGTGGTGGCCGTGGCCCACGCCGGGCGCAGCGTCACCGCCGCCCAGCGCGCCGCGCTGGAAGAACGCGACCGCACCTGTGTGGTCGCGTTCTGTGCGCTCAGCCGGGGCCTGGAGATCGACCACGTCGACGGATGGGCGGTGACGCGCACCACCACCCTCGAACGCCTGGCCCGGCTGTGCCGCTGGCACCACCACCTCAAGACCTACTGCGGCTACCGCCTCGAGGGCTGCGCCGGCGACTGGCGGTTCGTGCCGCCCGACCATCCACCCGACGACGATGTCGGCCCGGGGACGCTCGACCTGGCGTTCGCCGGACCGTCGCGTCCCGGTTAGCGCAGGCCCGTTTCCGGGCCGGGACTCTTCAGGCAACGCGAGCGGCGAAGGCTTCCTTGGTGAACGGACCGACCACGGCCAGGACGCGGTCTCCGGCGACGACCCTCTCGACGGCCCGGCGCAGGTCGTCGCGGCTCACCTCCTCGGTGCGGGACACCAGCTCGTCGAAGCTCAGCACCGTCCCGTGGACCAGCTGGCTGCGCCCGATGCGGCTCATGCGCCCGGCCGAGTCCTCGAGCGACAACGCCAATGACCCCTTGACGTGGCCCTTGGCAATGGCCAGTTCCTTGTCGGAGATCTCCTCGTCGAGCAGACGGTCGAGCTCGCCGTTGATGAGGTCGAGGACCTCGTCGACCTGGGAGGGCGACGTGCCGGCGTAGACGGCCAGGTACCCGCTCTCCAGGTACGCGGCCCGGTAGGAGTACACCGAGTACACGAGCCCGCGCTTCTCACGGATCTCCTGGAAGAGCCGGCTCGACATCCCCCCGCCGAGAACCTCGTTGACCACGTTCAGGGCGAAGCGGTCGTCGTCGTTACGGGGCAGGGCCCGGGTGCCAACCACCACGTGGGCCTGCTCGGTGGCCCGGGTGGTGACCGCCAGCGGGTGGGCGGGGGCGAGGGGGGGCCGGGTGCGCAGCGGGCGGTCGCCGGAGCGACCGGCGAACCGGTCCTGGATGCCGTTGACGATCTTGTCGTGGTCGACGTTGCCGGCGGCAGCCACCACGATCGACTCCGGACGGTACATGGCCTCGAAATACCCGGCGATGTCGTCGCGTCCCATGCTGGAGATGCTGGCGCGGTCACCGAGGACTTCGCGGCCGAGGGGGTGCCCGGGGAAGAGCGTGTCGGCGAACAGGTCGTGCACCAGGTCCGAAGGCTCGTCCTCGTGCATGAGGATCTCCTCCAGGATCACCTGGCGTTCGGCCTCGACCTCGTCGGCCCGCAGTGCGGGGTCCCACATGATGTCGGAGAGGATGTCGAGTCCGAGGTCGACGTCGGTGTCGATGAGCCGCGTGTAGAACGCCGTGTACTCCTTGGTGGTGAAGGCGTTCATCTCGCCCCCCACCGCCTCGACCGACTCGGCGATCTCCCGGGCGGTGCGGGTGGACGTGCCCTTGAACAGCAGGTGCTCGAGAAAGTGGGACGCCCCGGACAATGCCGGCTCCTCGTCGCGCGAACCGGCGTCGATCCAGAACCCCGTGGTGACCGAGTGCGATCCGGGGATCGCCTCGGTCACGACATCTACTCCGTTGGCCAGACGCGTGGTCTGGATCACGAAGTGACTACCGCCGGTTGGAGCGGCGGGGCCCGGAGTTGCGGCGGGGGCCGCGGCTCTCGTCACCACCGGCCGGGGCGACGTCGGGGCCGAGGTCGCCGAACGCCTGGCGGGCCTCACCCTGGAAGGTCTCCTCGAAGGAGACGAACTCCCGGTCGCCACCGCTCGCGGCGCCGGCACCGGAGGAACGGCCTCCGGAGGAGTCACCGCGTGCCGGGCGGTCGCCCCGTCGGGGCTCGGGCGCCGAGTCACCCGGTCCGTCGCCCCCGACCAGGTCGGTGACCGGTGAGAGCGCCACCTTGCCCTGGGGGTCGACGTCGTCGACCATCACCTCGATCTCGACGCCGAGGGACAGCACGTCCTCGACCCGTTCGACCCGCTTGCCCTTGCCCAGCTTGGAGATGTGGAGCAGGCCGTCCCGCCCGGGAAGGATGTTGACGAAGGCACCGAACTTGGTGATGTTGACAACCTTGCCGGTGTAGATCTCACCGACGCTGGCGGTGGGCGGGTTGAGGATCAGCTCGATGCGCTTCTGGGCGTCGGCGACAGCCGTGCCCTCCTTGGCCCCGATGGTGACGGTGCCGATCGTGCCGTCGTCGTCGACGTTGATGTCGGCGCCCGTCTCCTGCTGGAGGGTGTTGATGACCTTGCCCTTGGG
>CAYTTL010000288.1:0-3107 GCA_964440725.1 uncultured Acidimicrobiales bacterium
TCGACACCCCCGGCCACGAGGCGTTCACCGCCATGCGGGCGCGGGGCGCCGACGCCACCGACATCGTGGTGCTGCTCGTCGCCGCCGACGACGGTGTCATGCCCCAGACGGTCGAGGCCATCAACCACGCCAAGGCGGCCGACGTGCCCATCGTCGTCGCCATCAACAAGGTCGACCGCGACAACGCCGATCCCACCCGGGTGCGCCAGCAGCTCTCCGACGAGGGCCTGGTGCCCGAGGAGTGGGGCGGCGACACGATCATGGTGGAGGTCAGCGCCCTGCAGAACCTGGGCGTCGACGACGTGCTCTCCCAGCTCCTCGTCGTCGCCGACGTCGAGGAGCTGGTGGCCAACCCGGAGACCCGGGCCCAGGGCGTGGTGCTGGAGGCCAACCTCGACACCGGGCGGGGACCGGTCGCCACCGTGCTCGTCCAGCGGGGCACCCTCCGGGTCGGCGACCCCATCGTCGCCGGTGCCGCCTGGGGCCGTGTCCGCGCCCTCATCGACGACAAGGGCGACCCCATCAAGGAGGCGCCGCCGTCGACGCCCGTCCAGGTCCTGGGCCTCGACATCGTGCCCAGCGCCGGTGACGATTTCCGGGTTGCACCCGACGACAAGACGGCCCGCGTGGTGGCCGAGCTGCGGGCCCAACGCTTCCGGTCGCGCGACCTGCGTCCGCTGGCGGCCACGGGCATCGGCGTCACCGGCGTACGCCTCGAGGACATCTTCGAGCAGATCCAGCGGGGCGAGACGGCGACGCTCAACCTCATCCTCAAAGCCGACGTCCACGGGTCGCTCGAGGCTCTCACCGAGAGCCTGCGCAAGCTCGAGCGCGAAGAGGTGCGGCTGGCCTTCGTGCACCGCGCCGTGGGCGGCATCACCGAGAACGACGTGCAGCTGGCGTCGGCGTCCAACGCCACCATCTTCGGCTTCAACGTCCGCCCCGACCGCAAGGCCAGGGAGCTGGCCGAGACCGTCGACGTCGACATCCGTACCTACCAGATCATCTACCAGGTCCTCGAGGACGTGGAGAAGGCCATGGTCGGTCTGCTCGCCCCCGAGGTCGAGGAGGTCGTCACCGGAGAGGCCGAGGTGCGCGAGGTGTTCAGGGTGCCGCGGATCGGCGCGGTGGCCGGCTGCCAGGTGCGCCACGGCGTCATCACCCGTGGCTCCAAGGTCCGGTTCCTCCGCGAGGGCGTGGTCATCTGGACGGGCACCGTCACCTCGCTGAAGCGCTTCAAGGACGACGTCCGCGAGGTGGCCACCGGGTTCGAGTGCGGCATCGGCCTCTCCGACTTCCAGGACCTGAAGCCGGGCGATGTCATCGAGACCTACGAGGAGCGGGAGATTCCCCGCTCCTGAGCAGCCGTCCGCCGCGCCTTCACGTCGCCGTCGTGCGGTTGGAGTTGCACATCCCCCAGAGCCGATCCCTGAAGGAGAAGCGGGCGGCGCTCAAGCCGGTCGTGGAAGGGATCCGGCAGCGCTTTTCGCTCTCGGTGGCCGAAGTGGGCTACCAGGACAAGTGGCAGCGGGCCGTGATCGGCGTCGCCGTGGTGTCCGGCATCCACGCGCATGCCAGCGAGACGGTGGACACCCTCGAGCGCTGGGTCTGGAGCCGGCCCGACGTCGAGGTCTGTGGTTTCGACCGCCATTGGTCCACCTGGGACTCCGAGGAGTAGACACGAGGCGATGCCCAACAGGGGATGGTCCCGCATCGACCGGGTGAACGAGGCGATCCGTGAGGTCGTGGCCGAGGAGCTGACCCTCATCGACGACGATCGCCTGCAGCTGGTCACGGTCACGGGTGTGACCGCCGATCCCGATCTGCGGCGGGCGAAGGTGTGGTTCTCGGCCCTGTCGGCCACCGCCGACCCGGTCGAGGCGGTCGAGGACGTCCTCGCCGGTCACCGGGTTCGGCTCCAGGGTGCCATCGCCAGGCAATTGCGGTTGAAGCGCACGCCCGAGCTCACGTTTCAGCCTGACCCAGCTATAGCCGTTGGTACTAGAGTGGAAGACATCATTCGCGGTCTCGATGAAGGACGCGTGAGTGATGCCGCTGCGCCCGGAAGCGACCCGGGGCATGGAGGGGAACCGACTTGACCAAGCTGACCGAGTCTGGGCGGGCGGCTGCGCGGGAGTCGCCTGCGACTGACGCCGCTCTCGACCGGGCCGCCGACGCGATCCTGTCGGCGCGGTCCCTCGCCCTGGCCTGCCACCAGGTGCCGGACGGCGATGCCCTCGGGTCGATGCTCGCCCTCCACCGCCTGAGCCTGGCCGCCGGCCTGCCGTCGGTGGCGTCGTGGCCCGAGCCCTTCGTCGCCGGGGCCCACTACTCGTTCATCCCCGGGCTGGAGCTGGCCACCGACCCGGCGCACTTCCCGGCCACACCGGAGGTGATGATCACCTTCGACTGCGGCTCCCTGGGCCGCCTCGGGGGTCTGGCCACGGCCGCCCGCGCCGCCGAGACCCTCATCGTGATCGACCACCACCTGACCAACGACGGGTACGGCACCATCGACCTCATCGACCCCCATGCGGCGGCGTCGGCCGTGATCGTCCGCCGGTTGTTCGAACGCCTGGGATGGAAGCTCGACCGCGACGCCGCCATCTGCCTCTACACCGGGCTGGTCTGCGACACCGGCCGCTTCCAGTACGACAACACCACCCCGGAGGTGTTCCAGCTGGCCGCCGAGCTGGCCGAGTTCGACCTGCCCATCGCCGCCATCAGCCGTCAGTTGTTCGAGGAGCACCGCCTGGCCTACCTGCGCCTGGTGGCCTCGGCCCTGGGACGGGCGGAGCTCGACGCCGGTCGCCGCTTCGTGGCCACGTGGGTCACCGCCGACGACCTGGCGTCCAACGGCGTCGCCCTCGAGGAGACCGAAGGCCTCATCGACCTCGTCCGGCGCACCTCCGAAGCCGATGTCTCCTGTGTCCTCAAGGAGGCCCCGGACGGCACGCGGGTCTCGCTGCGAGCCGTGTCCGACGTCGACGTGGGCGCCATCGCCACCACCTTCGGCGGAGGTGGTCACAAGGGGGCGGCCGGGTTCAACTCCGATCGTCCCGTTCCCGAGGTCCTCGACGCCATCCGGAACGCCATCCCGCCCCGTT
>CAYTTL010000289.1:0-3100 GCA_964440725.1 uncultured Acidimicrobiales bacterium
ACGAGGACGGGGTTGGGGCCGAGGGGCGATGGGCGCCGCTCTCACAGCCGGCTGCACGAAGTTCTCGACGACGAACAGCTGCGCGCCGCTGGAGATGACGCCGATACCCACCAGTGAGAAGCCGGGATCGGTGAGGTTCCGGTAATGAACCGGGCTCGCCACCAGGCCCTGGTGCACCCGGTCGACGTCGGGGCCGACACCGACATTCTCAGCCAGTCGTGACCAGCCGGAGACTTGGGCGCCGATATCGGGGTTGTGCGGCATGCCCCCCAGGTCGACCATCGTCCGTACCCACGCCCGGGCCACCGCCGAGACCGTCGGGTCCACGGTCAGCGGGGGTGCTCCGACCGACGCCCGGGTCTGGTTGATGAGTACGAGCAGGCGAGCCTCGTCGGATGCGGTCCCCCCCGCCGACGCCGCCGGCAGGATGCTCATTCCGAGAACGGATCCAAGGGTCAGAATGGTCGCCGCCACTCGCGGCGACACCCGGGACACCGGGTGCATTCACGCGGCCCACGATCGCCGACCCCGCCGGTCATCGAGGCGGGACAGGTACGCGCCCATCAGCGCGTCGGCCTCGGCGATGGCACTGGCAATGCGGTGGAGATCTTCCAGACCGTCCGGAGTCAGCGAGTAGACGCGCCTGTCCGGCCCGGAACTGCCGCCCTCCCAGGACGATTCCACGAGGCCGGCACCCTCCATGGCGCAGCTGCCGGTAGACCCGGCCACCATCGAGTGAGAGGGGGAGAAGACCATGGGCTCGATCCAGCAGCCCGTAGCCGTGAGACGGCGCCTCGGCGAGGAGCAACAGCAGGCACCCCTTCAGGTAGCTGGACGGCAGCCCGTGGGCGCCCTGCTGTCGGCTGATCGGTGCCACTCGTCGCTCCCGGTCGATGCCTCGTCGATGACCTCGTCGGCATCCTGACCGGCGGTTGTGACGGTTCCGCAACGGCACCGTGAACCCCGGGGGAAGGAACGATGTCGATAAGGCGATGAACGCCGTCGAGGCCCGTTATCCATTGACATAGCTCGATGCAACTGCGAGGATCACGCATCGACGAGTATCGAAGTGACCTGGGCCGGCGGGCCACGGCCGAGGCGCTCGGAACCGGGGCCCTGGTGGCCGTCGTCGTGGGGTCGGGCATCTTCGCACAGCGGCTCTCGGTTGACCCGGGGATCCAGCTCCTCGAGAACTCGACGGCCACCGCCCTCGGCCTGGTCGCCCTGATCCTGGCTCTCGGCCCCGTGTCCGGAGCCCATTTCAACCCGGTGGTGACCATCGTCGACCGGCTCCTCGGCGGCCTGGCCACAGGTGACGCGGTTGCGTACATCGTCGCCCAGGTGGTGGGGGCCTGCGGCGGGGCGGTGGTGGCCAACCTCATGTTCGACCTGCCCGCCGTGACCCTGGCCGACCAAGCTCGCAGTTCTGCCGGGCTGTGGTTGGGCGAGGTGGTGGCCACCTTCGGGCTCGTCGCCGTCATCCTCGGCGTCGTCCGGTCGGGGCGATCGTCTGCGGCCCCGCTGGCCGTCGGCGCCTACATCGGCGCCGCCTACTGGTTCACGTCGTCTACCAGCTTCGCCAACCCCGCGGTCACCGCCGCCCGAACCCTCAGCGACACGTTCGCCGGCATCAGCCCCGCTTCGGTTCCGGCCTTCGTGGCCGCCCAATTGACGGGCGGACTGGTCGCGGCAGCTGTCGGCTGGTGGCTCTATCCCGACCTGGCGGCTACAGCCGACCAGGTGGTCGTGCCCCATCCCAGTCCTGGCTCCCCCAGAACGGATAGCGCGTGTCCGACCTGAGATCCGACGAGCGGCCGGTCGTGCTCTTCCTGTGCGTCCACAATGCCGGACGGTCGCAGATGGCCCTCGGATGGTTCCGGCACCTGGCCGACGGTCGGGCCGTCGCCGGGTCGGGAGGCTCGGAGCCGGGACGCGAGGTCAACCCCGCCGCCGTCGCCGCCATGGCCGAGGTCGGGATCGACATCACCCAGGAGCTCCCGAAGCTGTGGACGGACGAGGTGGTGCGGGCCGCCGACGTCGTGGTCACCATGGGTTGTGGCGACGCGTGCCCGTTCTATCCGGGCAAACGGTACGAGGACTGGAAGCTCGACGATCCCGCCGGACAGGGTCTGGACGCGATCAGGCCTATTCGCGACGAGATCCAGGTCCGGGTCCGCGCCCTGCTCGGGTCCCTCGGCGTGCCCGTCGACGGCGCGGCTCAGCGGCCGGGCGACGACTCGTACTTGTAGCCCAGGCCGCGGATGGTGACGATGCGCTGCGGAACCGTGGGGTTGTCCTCCACCTTGGTCCGCAGCCGCTTCACGTGGACGTCGAGGGTCTTGGTGTCACCCACGTAGTCCGCACCCCAGACCCGGTCGATGAGGGTGTCGCGCGTGAGCACCCGGCCGGCGTTGTCGAGGAGCACCTCGAGCAGCTCGAACTCCTTCAAGGGAAGGGCGACCCGCTGGCCCCGCACGAACACCTCGTGGCGCTCGGGGTCGAGGCGCACGTCACCCACCTCGATGGTGCCGGCACTGACCCCGGCGTCGGGGTCGGGCGCCCGCCGCAGCGCTGCCCGCATCCGGGCCACCAGCTCGCGCAGGCGGTAGGGCTTGGGCACGTAGTCGTCGGCCCCCACCTCCAGCCCGACCACCGTGTCGATCTCGCCGGTCTTGGCCGAGACCATGATGATGGGTACCCGAGATCGGCTGCGGATGTCGCGACACACGTCGATGCCCGATACGCGCGGCAGCATGACGTCGAGGAGCACGAGGTCGGGCTTGACGGCGTCGAAGAGCATGAGGGCGTCGGCCCCGTCCCGGGCGACGCGCACCCGGAAGCCCTCTCGCTTCAGGCCCACGGTCAGCGCCTCCACGAACGACTCCTCGTCCTCGACGATGAGGATCATGGCGCCCAATTCTCCCACGCTGTTCTCCTGCTCTCGGGTGGTGAACCCGCCTGAAGTGCTCAACCGGCCTTCGCCGGGCTCACGGCCACCGGTCCGGGCCCGGCGGGGAGCCTGAGTGTGAACGTGGACCCCGTTCCCTCCTGGGATTCGACCCGCACGTCGCCACCGTGGTTGGTGGCGACGTGGCGCACG
>CAYTTL010000290.1:0-3039 GCA_964440725.1 uncultured Acidimicrobiales bacterium
TCCGGCCGCCGGGCCAGGGCCCGGGCCAGGCACATGCGTTGGGCCTCGCCCACCGACAACACGTCGGCGAGCCGACCGCCCAACGCCGGGTCGAGGTGGACCCGTGGGAGCAGGTCTTCCCAGCCGTCGCCGAGGTTGTCGGCCACCGTTCCCGGGAAGGTCACCGGCACCTGGCCGACGTACTGCACCCGCCGGCGCAGGTCGAGCACGTCGTAGTCCCGCACGTCGCGACCATCGAGGAGGATCTCGCCTCCGTCGGGGTCGTCGAGGCGGTTCAGCATCCGCAGCAGGGTGGTCTTGCCCGAGCCCGACGGGCCCACGACCGCAGTGAGGCCGTCGGCCGGGATGCGGGCCGAGAACCCGCTCATGATCGGTCCGTCGTCACCCTCGACGCGCACGTCGCGCAGCTCGAAGCGGTCGCCCATCGCGCCAATACTCCCACCGGGGTACGCCCGACGGAGGCTGGGCCGGCCACAACTACAGTCGGCCGGGCATGACGAACGAGATCGAGGTCACCCTTCCCGACGGCTCGTCCCGGCGGCTGCCACCGGGCGCCACCGCCGGTGACCTGGCCGCCTCCGTCGGCAGGCGACTCGCGGCCGCGGCGGTGGCCGCTCGCGTCGACGGGGCCGAGGTCGACCTGGGCACGCCCCTGCCCGACGCCGCCGAGGTGGCCATCATCACCGCCGACTCCGACGACGGCCGCGCCGTGCTCCGCCACTCCACCGCCCACGTGCTGGCCCAGGCGGTGTGCGACCTGTTCCCGGGGGCCCGCTATGCCATCGGCCCTCCGGTCGACGACGGCTTCTACTACGACTTCGAGCTTCCCGGCGGGGCCCACTTCACCGAAGACGACCTGGGGCGCATCGAGGCGCGCATGCGCGAGATCGTGGCCGAGGACCAGGACTTCGTCCGCCAGGAGCTGTCGGTGGACGAGGGTCTGCAGCTGTTCGCCGACCAGCCCTACAAGGTGGAGATCATCGAGGGCGTCGACGACTCCGAGGGTGCCGCCGCCGCCGTCGTGAGCACCTACGCCAACAAGGACTGGGTCGACCTCTGCCGGGGGCCCCACGTGGCGTCCACCGCCCGGCTGGGAGCGTTCAAGCTCATGCGGGTGGCGGGCGCCTACTGGCGGGGCGACGAGCGGCGGCCCATGCTCCAGCGCATCTACGGCACGGCCTGGGAGTCCACCAAGGCCCTGGCCGAGCACCTGCACCGGCTGGAGGAGGCCGAGCGGCGCGACCACCGCCGCCTGGGCCCCGAGCTCGACCTGTTCTCCTTCCCCGAGGAGCTCGGTGCCGGCCTGGCCGTGTGGCACCCCAACGGGGCCATGGTGCGGCGGGTCATGGAGGAGTTCTCCCGCGTCGAGCACGAGACCGGCGGGTACCAGCTCGTCTACAGCCCGCACCTGGCCCGGTCCACATTGTGGGAGACCAGCGGTCACCTCGGCTTCTACGCCGAGTCCATGTACCCGCCCATGGAGCTCGAGGGGGCGAGCTACTACCCCAAGCCCATGAACTGCCCGTTCCACCTGCTGGTGTACCGCAGCACCCTGCGCTCGTACCGCGACCTGCCCCTCCGGCTGTTCGAGCTCGGCACCGTGTACCGCTTCGAGCGGTCCGGCGTGCTCCACGGCCTGCTGCGCACCCGGGGGTTCACCCAGGACGACAGCCACATCTTCTGTACGCCCGACCAGATCGTGCCCGAGCTCACGTCGCTGCTCGACTTCGTGGTGCGCATGCTGCGCACGTTCGGCTTCGAGTCGTTCACCGCCGAGATCTCCACCCGGCCGACGGAGAAGTCGGTGGGGTCCGACGACGACTGGTCCCTGGCCACCGAGGCCCTCTTCGAGGCCATCGGGGCGTCGGGCCTCGACTATCGCGTCGCCGAGGGCGAGGGCGCCTTCTACGGCCCCAAGATCGACATCCACGTGGGCGACGCCATCGGCCGGGCCTGGCAGCTGTCCACCCTCCAGGTCGACTTCCAGATGGCGAAGCGGTTCGGCCTCGAGTACGTGGGCGCCGACAACACCCGTCACCAGCCGATCATGATCCACCGGGCCCTGTTCGGTTCCGTTGAGCGCTTCTTCGGCATCCTCGTCGAGCACTACGCCGGCGCCTTCCCCGTGTGGCTGGCCCCGGTGCAGGTGCGGGTCCTCGGCGTGAAGGACGAGCACGACCCGTACGTGGCCGAGGTGGTCGGCCGCCTCCGGGCCGTGGGGTTCCGGGCCGACTCGGTCGCCGCCGACGAGCCCCTCGGGGGGCGCATCCGCCGGGCCAAGCTGGCCAAGCTGCCGTACGTGCTGGTGGTGGGCGACAGCGACGTGGCCGCCGGGACCGTCGGCGTCAATCCCCGGGGTGGCGAGGTGGAGCGCGACGTCGCCGTCGACACCTTCGTCGCCCGCCTGGCGGCCGAGGTGGCGGACCGCTCGTGAGGCCGTCACCACTGCCGTTCTGGGCGCGATATCCAACATGGGGTGTTGGATATCGCGCAAAGAACGGTCGGTTGTGACCGGCCTGGGCCGGTTGTGGGCGGGGTGGCGGATCCCGTACGTCGAGGGGGCGGGGGAGGGGAGCGACGACCGATCGGGGGACGGCTGCATCTTCTGCCGGATCCTGGCCAGCGACGAGGCCCCCGAGCAGACCTACGTGGTGTGGCGCGACGAGCGGACTGCAGTGGTGCTCAACGCCTACCCCTACACGAGCGGCCACCTCATGGTCATGCCCGTCCGCCACGCCGGGGACCTGGAGGACCTGTCCGACGACGAGGCCGCCGGCCTGTGGCGGGCGGTGGGCGACGCCGTCGTGGGCCTGCGGGCCGCCTACTCGCCCGAGGGGCTCAACGTGGGGGCCAACCTGGGTCGGGCCGCCGGCGCCGGAGTGCCCGACCACCTGCACGTGCACTGCGTGCCCCGCTGGACGGGCGACACCAACTTCATGACCGCCCTCGCCGAGGCCCGCGTGCTGCCCGAGGCCCTCCCGTCCACGTTCGCCCGGCTGCGCGCCGCCTGGCCCCGTCCCCAGCCGTAGCCTGTGGCCC
>CAYTTL010000291.1:0-3029 GCA_964440725.1 uncultured Acidimicrobiales bacterium
CGGAGACGGTCGGGGCACTCGAGGGCGGGGAGGTGGATGTCGCCCTCCTGTTCACGACCGCGCCCTCGCTCGCCATCAAGGACTTCGTCCTGCTCGAGGACGACCGTCGGTTGCAGCCGGCCGAGAACGTCGTTCCCGTCGTGCGCACCGACGCCCTTCGCCGCCACGGTGACCGACTCTCCCAGGTCCTCGACGCGGTGAGCGCGCAGCTCGGGACCGACGATCTCATCGCCCTCAACGGCCGGGTGGAGGCCGACGGCGTCCCCCCGGGCGACGCCGCCCGGGCGTGGCTGGCCGACCACGGTCTCGGGCCGCGCTGAGCCCGGCCTCGTCACGATTCCGCCTCGGCCGCCCGTCTGCGTCTCCGGGGTAGTCGCACGTCGCGCACCTCCTGCAACAGGGCGGGCCACCCGAGGGCCAGGCCCACTCCCAGCAGGGCGCCGGCCACCACGTCGGACAGCCAGTGCATGCTGAGGTATGTCCGGCTCAGGGCCATCAGCGAGGCGAAGATGGCGGCGCGGACCTCCCAGGTCCAGCGCCGGGAGCCGGGTGGCAGCAGCACGATCACCAGGCCCACCGCGGTCACCGCCCCGGCGATGGCATGCCCGGACGGGAACGAGAAGCTGGTCGTCTCCAGGAGCCCGTCCGGCGGCCGGGGGCGGGCGTAGAGCGCCTTGAGCGGCCCGATGAGAGCCTCGGAGGTGACGACGGCCAGGACGAAGGCCCCCAGCTGTGTCCAGCTCCGGCGCACGGCCAGGGCCACCATCGCCGCCACCCGCAGCGGCCAGTTGATCCAGGGCCCGCCGAGGAACGAGAAGCCCTCGGCCAGCCACACGAGGGGGGTGATCCGCAGGGAGACCATGAGCCGGTTGAAGGCGTCGTCGACCGCCTGGACGGGCCGAAGGGTGACGGGCCAGGCGACGAGGGCGAGCATCACCACTCCGCCGAGGAGGGCGATCAAGGCGAATCGGCCGGCGCGACGGTGGTTCACGAGCACGGCTAGGAGGTCTCCACGGGTTCTTCGGGCGGTGCCGCCTTCCGCCACGACAACTTCCGTCGCCAGATGAAGTAGGTCACGACGCCGACAGGGATGGGCAGGAGATAGGTGAGGGCCCGGAACACGAGCACGGCGGCCACGACGCTGGGGCGGTCGCCGCCCGCGCTCACCAGGGCGGCGGTGAGCCCGAGCTCGACCACGCCGACACCCCCCGGCGTGATGGGCAGGGCGGACAGGAGGCGGACGAAGGCGAACGAGGCCAGCACTTCGATCCAACCCACCTCCTGTTCGGACACTCCGACGTCGCGGAGGGTGATGAGGAGGATGAGGTAGAGCGACAGCTGGCTCACGATGGAGCCCACGGTCAGGCGGAGCCAGGCGTGGCGGAGGAGGTCGATGGTGCCCGCCCGGAAGGACCGGGCGGCGTCGCCCCAACCGGACACGGGCGGCCGGTGGAACAGAGCGAGGACCCGGGAGGTCAGGCGGGCGGCGGCGTCGCCCACCCGCAGCGCCAGGCGGTCGCTGCGCAGGATCAGGGCGAACAGGCCGATGGACCCCACCAGGGCGGCGATGCCGAAGACGCCGGCCATGACCCGCCCGAAGCTGGCCGTCCCCTGCAGGGCGAGAAGGATGAGGGCCAGCACAGGCAGGCCCAGCTTGGCGAAGTTGTTCCACACGCCGGACACGAGGATCGCCCTGGCGGCCACCGCCCGGGAGAAGCCCCAGGAGGTGTACATGGCGTAGGTCATCCCGATGCCCACCGCCGCGCCCGCCGGAAAGGTGTTGGAGGCGGCGGTGGTCGACTGGGTCATGACGAAGGCCTGGGGATAGGTGATGCCCGGCGACGAGGGGACGATCACGAAGAGATAGGTCATCAGGTTCCACAGGGCGGCCACGGTCAGGAGGACCAGCTCCACCGGGGTCATCGACCGGATCTGCTTCCAGACGTCGCCGAAGTCGGTGATCTGGGGGAAGACGCCGAAGAAGATGATCCCCACCACGGCCGCGGACAGCAGGCCGCGCAGCACCATCTTCCGGCGAGACCGGTTGCGGTCGGAGTGAACGGTCTCCCGAGGTTCGACGGCGGGGCTCACGGGGCTCGCTCGCGCCGGGCGACGGTGAGGGGTTGGAGGTGATTGAACACCCACATGGCCATGGAGGCGGCGCCGAGACCGGCGAGGATCACGATCGGTGGCGGGTCGTTGAGGGTGAAGAAGTCGCGGAACGGGGGCACCAGGAGGGCGGCCAGGTAGCCGGCGCCCAAGGCGGCGACCAGCAGGACGCGCCTCGGCGTCAGAGGCCGGGCCAGACGGGCGACCAGGGCCAGTCCCACGGCGAGGAGCACCAGGGTGGCGGTGGTGCGGGCCTCCTCGGTGTTGACGTCGGGCGTGAGGCGGGCCAGGGCGTAGGCCACGAACGTGGCGCCGGCGGCGCAGGTGCCGGCGGGAACGGCGAAGCGCAGGACGCGCCGCACGTAGCCGGGGTGAGCGCGGGGAGCCCGTTGCGAGAAGGCCAAGAAGAAGCTGGGGATGCCGATGGTGAGGGCGCCGACGAGGGTCAGCTGGCGCGGCAGGAACGGGAAGGGCAGCGTTGCCACCCCGACGGCCAGGGCCAGCAGCAACGCATAGACGGTCTTGGTCACGAACAGGTTCGCTACCCGCTCCACGTTGGCGATGACCATACGCCCCTCCCGAACGACATGGGGCAAGGCGGCGAACGAGTCGTCGAGGAGCACGAGCTCGGCGACCGCCCGGGTGGCCTCGCTACCCGAGCCCATGGCCACCCCCACGTCGGCAGCCTTCAGGGAGCGCACGTCGTTCACGCCGTCGCCGACCATGGCCACGACGTGGCCCTGGGCCTGGAGAGCCTCGACCATCGACCGCTTGTGATCGGGCCCGACCCGCCCGAACACGTGCCGCCCATCGACCAGGCCGGCCAGCTCGGGCCCGTCGGCGGGCAGGGTGGAGGCGTCGAGGGGCCCGCCGCCGGCGTCGATGCCGACCCGCGAGGCCACCGCACCCACCGTCTTGGG
>CAYTTL010000292.1:0-3015 GCA_964440725.1 uncultured Acidimicrobiales bacterium
TGGCGTCCGCCTCCTCGACTGGGAGCGCCTGCGGGCCCACGACGCCGGCCTCGACTTCGACGGCGAGCTCGGGGCCCTGGGCCAGGGCCTCACGGCCGCCGGTCGCAGGTGGGCCCTGGTGAGCTCGGAACCCGCGGCGGCCGCGGCAGTGGCCGACCGTGACGGGACGGTGACCCGCACCCTCGACGGCGGCGCCCCGGCCGTGGGGCGGGCGCTGGCCGAGGGCGCCGACGCCCTGGTGGTGGCCGTCCCGGCCGGCGAGGTCCCCGCGGTGGCGGCTGCGGCCGGGCCCGCCTGCGTGATGGTCGCCAGCATCTCCTCGCCCGACGGCAACCGTCATCTCGGCGTGTTGGCGGCGTCGCCGGCGTGCGATCTCGGCCGGGGCGGGCTGTCGTCGCCCTCGACCCACCAGCCCCGCCTGGCAACGCTCCTCGACGTGGCCCCCACGTTCTTCTCCCGCTTGGACCTCACCCCGCCGGACGTCCTGCGTGGCTCCGTCGTCCGGCCCTCGGGCCCCGTATCGACCGACGAGCTGATCGATCAGGACCGCCGCACCCACACCGCCGACGGGGTGCGGACGCGCCTGGTCTGGCTGTTCGTCGGCCTCACCGCCGTGGGTGCGGTCGTGGCCGTGCGCTGGCGGCGCGCCCGGGGCACCGTGGCGCTGGCCCTGCTGGCGGTCCCGCCCGCCAGCTTCTTGATGATGGCCGTCCCGTGGTGGCGGTGGGGTATGGCCGGTGCCCTGATGACCGGTTCGATCATCGCTGGGCTGTTGGCCGTGTCCGCCGCCGTGGTGGGCCGGCGCCACGTGTTCCTCGGTGTCGGGTTCCTGGCCGCGGTCACGGCCGCCGTCGTGGGAATCGACGCCCTGTTCGGCGGGCGGTTGGAGATCGACGCCCCCTTCGGGAACTCGCCCGTCGTGGCCGGGCGCTTCTACGGCGTCGGCAACATCGGATCGGGACTCCTGATGGCGGGGCTGATCGTGGCCGTCGGGCTCGCTCTGGAGCACTGGGGGCGCCGGGCGGTTCCGCTCGGCAGCGCCGCCCTGGTGTCGGGGGTGGTGGTCGGCGGGGCGCCGTGGTTCGGCGCCGACGTCGGTGGGGTGCTCGCATCGGTCCCGGCCTACGCCACCCTCGGCCTGGCCCGACGCCGGTGGTCGGCCCGCCTCGTGGCGGGGGTGGTCGCGGCCACGGCGGTCGTGCTGGCCCTGTTCGTGCTGGCCGACCTGGCCCGCCCGCCGGCCGACCGTACCCACCTGGGCCGGGTGATCACCGACGGCGGGCTGGTCGACGAGATCGTGCACAAGGCCGACGCCGCCCTCGAGTCGGTGAAGAACCCGATGAGCCTGATCGTGGTGATCGGCATCGTGGCGGTGCTGGCCGTGCGTCCCCGACTCCGCCGCAGCCCCGCCTTGTCGGCCATGGCGTGGGCCCTGGTGGTGGCCGGCGTCGTCGGCTCCGTCCTGAACGACTCGGGGCTGGTTGTGGCCGCAGCGGTGACCGCCGTCGCCTGGCCCACGCTGGTGGTGATGGCCGAGGCCGATGTGGGCCCCCGCGGCCCGGAGCTCGAGGTCGGCCCGGTCGAGCCCGGCCAGGCGGCTGCTCCCGTCCCGGCTCCGGCGGACCGGCCGTGAGGGCCCAGGAGGACCGCCCCGAGACGGCGGCAGACGCCGAGGGAGGAGGCACCGGAGGCGGCCGCGGCCGGTGGATGATGGTCGCCGTCGCCGTGGTGATGTCGCTCGGGTTGCACCTGCCCGGGATGATGGTCCACCTCTTCAACTCCGACGAGGCCAGCCTGGCCACGATGGCCATGAGCATCAACCGCGGCGGCCGTCTCTACCACGACACCGCCGACCGGAAGCCGCCGGCGGTGCCCTACGTGTACGCCGCCGTCTTCGAAGCAACGGGCAGCCTCGACCTCGGACCCGTCCGGGCCGTTGGCGCCCTGGTGCTGGCGGCCACCGCCGTCCTGCTGGCCCTCGAGGCGGAGCGCCGCTACCGCAGCCGGAGAGCGGCCTGGGCCTGCCTGGTGCTCTTCCTCCTCGGGACGGTGTCGTTCTTCCCCGCCGACACCCAGGCCGCCGGCTTCGAGCTGTTCATGCTCCTCCCCATGACGGCGGCGATGGTGGCTGCCGCGCGCCAGCGCGCCCTGTTGGCCGGCGTCTGCCTGGCGGTGGCCTGCCTCTGCAAGCAGACCGCCATCGTCACCGCCGTGCCGATGGTCTGGCTGCTCTACCGCAGTGGGGGCTGGCGCCCGGTCGTCCGTGCCGGCGTCGCCGGGGCCGCGGTGCTGGGCGGTACTGCGATCTACTTCGGCCCGTCGGAGTTCCTCCTGTGGACGGTCACGGGCAACGGTGGCTACGCCTCCCTACGGGGCTCGATTCCCGCCACCATCTGGCGGGGCGTGAGCATGACGCTCGCCTTCATCGGGATCTACCTCGCCCTCGTGCTGCTCGTCGCCTGGGCCGCCCGCCGGCGGATCGGCACCGTCGACCTGTGGCTCTGGTTGGCCGGGAGTGCCCTCACGGTCCTCTTCGGCCTGCGGTTCTTCGGCCACTACTACCTGCAGATGCTCCCGCCCCTCGTGCTCCTGGGCGCCGGGGTCGTTCCCGACCTCACACCGAAGTTGCGACGACTGGCCGTCGGGTTCACGGCGACATCGGCGGCGGTGATGTTCGCCGTCGCCTTCCTCCCTGCCGACGAGCGCGGCCTGCTCCGCTACGGCGCCGTCGCCGCCGAGGTCAAGCGAATGACCGCCCCGGACGAGACGGTGTTCGTCTGGGGCGAGTTTCCCGAGATCTACTGGGCGTCGGGACGCGACTCGGCCACCCGCTTCATCCACACCGGCTTCATCACCGGCCAGTCGGGTGGCCGTGACGACGGCATCGCCCGGCCGTCCGACGGCATGCCGGGTGCCTGGGGCCTCCTCGACGAGGACTTCCGGGCCCACCCGGCGGCGCTCATCGTCGACACGAGCGAGGCGAACATCCGCGGGTCGAAGTACTTCCCCCTCGAG
>CAYTTL010000293.1:0-2983 GCA_964440725.1 uncultured Acidimicrobiales bacterium
ATACCGCGCACCACCACCGTCGAACGACTGGCCCGGCTGTGCCGCTGGCACCACCACCTCAAGACCTACTGCGGCTACCGACTGGAGGGCTGCGCCGGCGACTGGCGGTTCGTGCCGCCCGACCATCCACCCGACGGCGATGTCGAGTCGGGGACGCTCGACCTGGCGTTCGCCGGACCGTCGCCCCCGTAAGCGCCGCCGTTCAAGTTCGCGCCCTCCGGCTGCCGATGCTGGGAGGTGATGACAACCCTCAGCCGCGTCATCGGTCTGGCCTTCCTGGTAACGCTCGTCGTCTGCCTGGCCGTGGTCCTGACCGGTGGCCACCCAAACACCCTCGTCACCGACCTCGGCGACCTCTACCACCGCATCACCACCTGACCGACCGGTCCCGTTGACGGCGAGGCGGGGCCGGTCGGCCGCGGGTCTAGGGTGTCCCGGTGGCGGATCAGGCGAAGTTCACGGAGCTGGCGATGGAGCACATGCCCTCGCTGTACACGGCCGCCCTACGCATGACCCGCAACCCCTCTGACGCCGAGGACCTCGTCCAGGAGACCTACCTCAAGGCGTACCGGGCCTTCGCCAGCTTCCAGGAGGGCACGAACGTCAAGGCCTGGCTCTACCGGATCCTCACCAACACCTACATCAACTCCTACCGGGCCAAGAAGCGCCGGCCCGAGGAGACCGACATCGACGACGTGGAGAACCTCTACCTCTACCGCCGTCTCGGCGGCCTCGAGGGCGCCGGGGCCGGACGCAGCGCCGAGGACGAGGTCCTCGACCACTTCACCGAGACCGACGTCAAGGAGGCCGTCGAGGCGCTGCCCGAGCAGTTCCGGATGGCCGTCCTCCTCGGTGATGTCGAGGGATTCTCGTACAAGGAGATCGCCGAGATCCTCGACGTTCCCATCGGCACGGTGATGAGTCGGCTCCATCGCGGAAGAAGAGCGCTCCAAAAACAGTTGTACGACTTCGGACGACAACGTGGATTGGTTTCTTGATCTCGGACCGTGAGGGTATGACGCATGGGTAGCCACTGCACCGAGGCCGCGGAGCTGCTCTACCACTACATCGACGGCGAGCTGACCGAGGAGCGCAGGGTCCTCATCTCCTCGCACCTCGACGACTGCCCGCCCTGCCTCGACGCCTTCGACTTCGAGGCCGAGCTGCGCATCGTCGTCTCCCAGCGATGCCAGGAACGGGTGCCCGAGGAGCTCCGCCAGAGGGTGGCCGAGGCCATCCGCCGGCTCCAGGAGTAGGTCCGGAGCATCGGCCGGTGCGCCCCGGAATAGGGGGCTCCCGGCATCGGTTAGTCCGGATATGTCAGAGGCATCCGTCGGAGCCCACCCGGTCTCCGGACACGACCGGCCGTCCAAGTCGTACACCGCCGGACGGGTCTGTCGTCACGCCGACTGTGGGACCCGACTCTCGATCTACAACGACGGCTTCTTCTGCTACCGGCACGAGCCGATGACGGTTCCCCGGGTCAGGGGCAAGAAGATCGCCTGACGTCGCCGGGCGCGGACGGCACGGGGCTCCGGCTCCGCCGCCTGCGCACGCCGACCGATGGAGGCCGCCCCGCCACGAGCGAGGCGGACCGGGGCGAAGCGCAGCGTCGGCCCGCAGCGACCAGAGACCTCCGGGCTCAGAGCGACCCGGAGGGCGAAGTGAGGTTCGGGCCGGCAGGGCCTAGGATCGCCCCCGTGGACATCATTCTCGCCTTCGGCAAGCCGTGGACCTACTGGCTGGCCCCCGGCGTCACCCTTGTCACCATCCTTGCCATCCTCGGCTTCTTCGTCCGGTACCTCGTGAAGGTCACGGCGGCCCGCTACCCCAAGCAGTAGGCATGGCCGACGACCACTCCCGGGAGCCGGTGGCGTGGGACGTGGCCGAGCGGGTTGCGGCCCGGGTGGCCCGTCGGGAACCTCTCGCCGAGTCCTACCTGTACGCGTCCCTCGCCCCCGACTTCGCCGAGTTCACCGCCGAGGCCGAGGAGTTGGTCGCCCAGGAGACCGGGTTGCGGTCGCTGGCGGGCCCGGCCCGGGTGCGGGTCACCGACCGGCCCGGCTGGGTGCACGCCAACCTGAAGTCCTTCCGGCGCATGCTGCGCCCCCTCACCGACCGCCTCGGCGACCGGATGGGGACGGGCCGCATGGCCGATGCCGGCCGCACGGTGGCCGGTGCCGAGGTCGGCGCCCTCCTGGGGTGGATGTCCACCAGGGTCCTCGGTCAGTACGACCTGCTGATCATCGAGAACGAGGACCCCGACGACCAGGACATCGTCTACTACGTGGGGCCCAACGTGCTGGCCCTCGAGAAGCGCTACGCCTTCCCGCCACGCGAGTTCCGTCTCTGGTTGGCCCTGCACGAGGTCACGCACCGGGCCCAGTTCACCGGCATCCCCTGGATGCGGCCGCACTTCCTCTCGCTGCTCGACAGCAGCCTGGCGGCGTTCGATCCCGACCCGAAGCGGTTCGTGGCCGCCCTGCGACGCGCCGTCGACTCCGCCCGGGCCGGCAACAACCCCCTCGACGAAGGGGGGCTGGTGACGCTGCTGGCCGGTCCCGAGCAGCGCGCCGTCCTCCAGCAGATCCAGGGGTTGATGAGCCTGCTCGAAGGCCATGGCGACGTCGTGATGGGCCGGGCGGGTGCCGGCCGCGTGCCGAGCGCCGATCGCTTTCACCAGGTGCTGCACGACCGGCGCCAGGCCGGGGGCCCGGCCCGCCTTCTCCAACGGCTGATCGGCCTCGAAGCCAAGCTCCGGCAGTACAAGGAGGGTGAGGAGTTCCTCGAGGCGGTGGAACGTTCCCCCGACGCCTCCATCGAGCTGCTCTGGCGGGGGCCCGAATGGATCCCCACCCTGACCGAGATCAAGACGCCCGAGCTGTGGCTGTCGAGAGTGGCGTCGGCCGAGCCCGCGGCGAGCTGACCGGCTCCCCGGCGCGGCTCCTGGCCCGCTGCACCTTCCCGCCCCCGGCCACGCCGG
>CAYTTL010000294.1:0-2932 GCA_964440725.1 uncultured Acidimicrobiales bacterium
CGGCGGAGTCGCTGCACCCGCGGGTTGCGCAGGGCCAGCGCCGTCGGGCCCGCGTGGCCGCCGGGCCCGGGCCTCATGAGGCCTGCGGAGGCGCCTCCTGGGCCACCTTCACCAATGCGGCGAAAGCGCGGTCATCGGTGACGGCCAGGTCGGCCAGGATCTTGCGGTCGACGTCGACGCCGGCCCGGTGCAGCCCGTCGATGAAGCGGCTGTAGCTCATTCCGTGCTGGCGGGCGCCGGCATTGATGCGCTGGATCCAGAGCTGGCGGAAGTCTCCCTTGCGCGCCCGCCGGTCGCGGTAGGCGTACTGGCGCGAGTGCATCAGCTGCTCGTTGGCCGCCTTGAAGCTGCGGCTCTTGTTGCCGTAGTACCCGCGGGCCTCCTGGAGGACCGCCCTGTGGTGCTTTCGACCGTGTACGGCGCGCTTGACCCTGGCCATGATTCGCTTCCTTCCTGGTGGTCGTGAGGGGGACGGAGTGGGGTTGGGTCAGAGACCGAGGAGCTTCTTGACCTGGGCCCTGTCGCCGCCCTGGAGCTCGGCCTCCCTGGCCAGTCGGCGGGTCCGCGTCGACGGCTTCTTCTCGAGGATGTGGGCCCGGAACGCCTTGCGGCGCATGATCTTGCCCGTTCCGGTGACCTTGAAGCGCTTTGCCGCTCCGCGGTGGGTCTTCATCTTGGGCATCTCATGCTCCTGTCCGGCGGTGATGTGTCGTTCGGGTGATCCGTTCCCGCCTCAGGCGGGAGGGGTGAGGTCTGGTTGGGTCTGGGTGGCCTCGCCGGCTTCCTCGGCCGCCGCCTTGGCGGCTGCCGCCTTGGCCCGCTTGTCGGGTGCCAGCACCATCACCATGTTGCGGCCGTCGAGCTTGGGTGAAGCCTCCACCTTGGCCCCTGGTCCGAGCTGATCGGCAATTCTCTCGAGGATCTTCATGCCCAGGTCGGGGTGGGCCACCTCCCGGCCACGGAACATGATCGTGACCTTGACCTTGTGGCCCTGGTCGAGGAACTCCCCCACCTTGCGGGTCTTTGTCTCGAAGTCGCCACCGCCGATCTTGGGTCGGTACTTCATCTCCTTGATCGAGCTGCTGGCCGCCCGCCGCCGGGACTCCCGGTCGCGCTTGGCCGCTTCGTACTTCCAGTTGCCGTAGTTGAGGATTCGGCAGACGGGCGGATCGGCGTTCGGGGCGACCTCCACCAGGTCCATCCCGGCCTCCTCGGCGATCCGCAGGGCCTCCACCGTGGTCTTTATCCCGAGCTGACCACCATCGGGGTCGACCAGGCGCACTTCGCGCGCTCGAATGCGGTCGTTGATCCTCGGGTCGTTCCCGTCCGCTGTGGCGATTCGGCATCACTCCTTGTGCTGGGCTGCTACTGGGCTCGGTTGTCGCTCGTTGACGCACGCGAAACAGGCGGACGTCGGGAAGGCAACGCCCGCCTGCGGCGGTCGAAACGACCCGGACGCACCTGCGGTGGCCGGGTGGGGACCCGAGGATCCCGCTTCCCGTGTTCAATTGTGGACCTAGGCTACCAGCATGAGCACCATCTGGACACCGGGAGGCGAGCGGCCCGTACGTCGCGAGGACACGCCACCACCGCCTTCTCAGGAGGCGCCGCCGCGCCCCCAGCCCGACGATGCCGGCGGGCGGGCGCGGCCGAGCGAAGAAGAGATGGCCGCACACATGGCCGAGGTCCAGCGTGAGCTGCTGGCCACTCCGGCGGTCGTGGTGGTTGCCAACCACTGCATCGGCCTGTTCCAGCTCGCCGCGCTCCACCTCGACCAGGAGCACCCCAACCTCGCCGACGCCAAGCTGGCGATCGACGCCCTCGGCGCCATCGTCGAGGGTCTCGGCACGCGTCTGGGCCAGGACGAGGCGCCGCTGCGCGACGCCCTGACCAGCCTGCGCCTGGCCTTCGTCGAGACGGGAAAGCGGGCCGGGGGCGCCGATGCCGGCCAGGGCTGAGGGCCGGCGGTTGACGACCCGGGCCGGCCTCCGGGTCGCCGTCGTGGTGGGGGTGACTGTCATCCTGGCCGCGGTCATGGGCGGCTGCGGGTCGGACGACGACACCGCGACAGAGACGCCCGAGGTCGAGCTGACCGGCGTGCGGACCTACGACGACCTGGCACGCAATCACGTCGCGGGACCGGTGGCGTACGCCCAGACTCCTCCGGTGGGCGGTGACCACTCGCGGGTCTGGCAGAACTGCGGCTTCTACTCCCGGCCGATCGTCACCGAGCAAGGCGTGCACTCCATGGAGCACGGCGCCGTCTGGGTCACCTACGACCCGGCGCTGCCGGGCGACCAGGTCGCCACCCTGCGAGCGCTCGCCGGCAGCACCCACGTGCTCGTCACCCCGTTCCCGGGTCTGCCCTCGCCGGTCGTGGCCTCGGCCTGGGGTGTCCAGCTCGAGCTCTCCTCGGCTGACGACCCCCGCCTGGAGGCTTTCGTCGACGAGTACCTCCAGGGACCTCAGACGCCCGAGCCGGGCGCGCCCTGCACCGGCGCCGACGGCGACCCCGAGTAGGGGGCGACACCGCGCCCGACGCTCATGATGGCGTCGAAGAACAGCGACGGCCGGCCCCACAGCGAGTTCACGAAGATGGTGGTGACGCTGAGGGCCATGGCCACCATGGCCCACACCGGGTAGACGAGACCGGTCGTGGCCAGGGGGATGCCGATGCCGTTGAACAGGAAGGCAAGCGTCACGTTCTGCTTGGTCTTGCGGTAGGCGTGGCGGCTGATCTCCCGGGCACCGAGGATGGCGCTCAGCCGATTGCCCATGATCACGATGTCGGCCGACTCGATGGCGATGTCGGTGCCGGCGCCCATGGCCACACCCACGTCGGCCTGCATGAGCGAGGGGGCGTCGTTGACGCCGTCGCCCACCATGGCCACCCGAGGTGCCTTCCCGCTCAGAGGGCCGCTCGGGCCCTGCC
>CAYTTL010000295.1:0-1368 GCA_964440725.1 uncultured Acidimicrobiales bacterium
TCGCCGCCCGGTCGAGATCGTCCTCCGGCAGGCCGGCGTCGGCGTCGGCCCGCGGTGGGGCCACCGCCGGCGGGGGGGCCTGCGGCCGCGGTCGTACGGCGCGCGACGACAGGCTGTCGATCCCGTCGCGCGAGCAGGCCGGGCACAGGTGGGGCTGTCCGGTGAGCTCCAGATCGGCGGCGGTGAGGACCGGTTCCGGGAGCTCGATGGTCTCGCCACAGCGGGCGCAGCCGGCGAGGCAGTAGAAGTGTCCCGCCCCGGGGGGGTAGGTCAGCTGCACCGACCCGAGCGCGAAAGTCCGTTGGCCCGTTGCCGTCCTGCCGGCGGGCTTGACCCGTCGGTGAAACGTGCGCAGCGCGGCCCACTGTGCTCGCGGGTGCAAGCGGCTTCCCTTCGCCAGGAGATCACGCGGGGAGCGTCCAGTGTGCCACCCTGCTCGGTACCGCCGTCTCCCCAAACCGTGCCGACTGACCCGTGACCACAACGTTCGACAACGCGCCGAGGCTCCCGGGGATGGGGCTGGCCGAGCTGCTGACCGTCCGCGACCAGACCGACACGACCGGTCGCCTGCTCCTCGAGGACTCTGCGCCCCGCAAGGCCCGGCGCCGAGCGCAACAGGCGGGCATCGCCATGAAGACCGTCGAGTGCCCGTACCCTGATTCGCCGTCCCGCCAGGGCGGGATGATGAACGTGTCGGCGTACGACGCCCTACGCCAGGACACGGCCGAGATCCTCAACGGTGTCGCCTGGCTCCGCGCCAACTACCTCGGGATGCACCCGACCCGCGGAAGCACCGTCCAGGCCTTCTTCGACACCAGCAACCTCGGGATCACCCTCCCGCTGGTGCTGTTCTACCGGGGCCGCGACCCGGTACGGCCCCATGGCCACCTCCCGACCCACATCGCGTCCATCTTCAAGGCCAGCCGGGGCGTGTTCTCCGCCGCCGTCGACATGCTCAATCGCGCCGGACCCCCACCCCGGACGATCACCGGCACCGAGGTCATGCAGTTCGCCGAGGAGCACGGCCATTTCCGTCGGGACGAGACGCGGCGGGTGTGCGCGGCGCCGACCAGGCTCATCGAGCGCTGCGTCGAGGTCTTCGTCAGCGGGGAAGGCGCCGACGCCACCCGGTCGGGACTGGCCGAGACCGTCGAGTTCCCGGTTCTGTGGGAGTTCTACCGGCTCCAGGACGAGTTCGGGCAGGCCCTCAGCACCTATCGGTTCCTCCTCGAGAAGCTGAGCCAGGCAGGGATGACCCGGCTCGACGAGATGTTCGGCGCCATGGTCCCCGACGGCGGCCGCATGCGTCCCTTCGGCGAGGTCACCGACTCCCTGGTGCAGCGGGCCAACGCCATACAGGAGGGGCTC
>CAYTTL010000295.1:1378-2921 GCA_964440725.1 uncultured Acidimicrobiales bacterium
GCCCTTCTGGGGCGCCGGCCGGGGGTCGCCCCCTTGCGTCTCGAACGCCTCATGGAGATGCTGTAGTTGTCGGTCCGGCGGGTGGTGAGGGGGAAGGTTCGGGGCCTGTTCGTCGCCGCGGTCGCCGGTGATCCCGTGGAATCGGTCGAGGAGGTGACGGTGGTGGCGGGCGTGGGCGTCACGGGCGACCGCTACGCCGCCCGCGCCGGGCGCCGCGCCCGTTCCGGCACCGCCCTGACCCTCGTGGAGGCCGAGACCATCGAGGCGCTCGGACGTGAGTGTGGGATCGACCTCGACCTCGGCGGCACCCGCCGAAACGTGGTCACCGAGGGCGTGGCCCTGAACGACCTGGTCGGCCTCACCTTCGGTGTCGGCTCCCTCGAGGTCCGCGGGGTCCGGATCTCCAAGCCCTGCCGGCACCTGGAGGCACTCACCGGGATCACCGGTCTGCGTCGGGCGCTCGCCGGCCGGGCCGGCCTGTGCGCCGACGTCGTCGTGGGTGGCGTGGTGCGAGTCGGCGACGTGATCACGGTGCCGCCCGGCGTCGGAACGGGCCGGCGGCGCTCCTGAGCTTGTTGGTCCTGTTGCCAGTGTGGCTGTTGTTGTCTACGCTCGTCCCGGGCCCGAGGCCCAGGAGGGCAGCTCGGGCGCGACCCAGCCGTGACCCCCAATCCGCCGTCCCCGGCGCCTCCCCCGCCCCGAAACGCCCGATGGCGACGCACCCGCGTGGTCTGGAGCACCGGCGCGCCCGCGACCACGGTGCCCATCGCCGTCGTCCTCCTGGCCACGGTGCTGGTGGCGATCGCCCCCTCGGCGTGGGGTCAGGGCAGCGACCGGGAGCGGAACCGCCAGAGGCAGCAGGAGGTCAGGGCCGAGCTCGAGCTGGCCACGGCGTCCGATGACGCCGTGGAAGCGGAGCTGGCCCGCCTGGGCCAGGCGGTGGCCGCCCAGCGGGCCCGCGCCGACGACGCCCGCCGGGCCGAGGCGGCCGCCGAAGTGCGGGCGCGGGAGGCCGCCGACGCCCTTGCGGCGATCGAGGCCCGTGTCCGTGACCTGCGCCGGCAGCTGGCCGAACGCGCCGTCCAGGCCTACACCGACCCCTCCGGTCAGGGCGGGCTGACCTTCATCGCCCGCTCCGAGTCGCTCGACGAGCTCAGCCGCCGGCAGGCGTTCCTGGCGCTCGTCCGCTCCAGCACGACCAGCGTGGTGGAAGGGCTGCGCAGCACCCGGGAGGACCAGGAGTCGGCGGCCCGCCAGCTGGAGAAGGCCCGCCAGGCGGTGGCGGAGCGGGCCGCCGTCGAAGCCAGCCGCACCAAGACCCTCGTCGCGACCCAGGCCACCGAGCAGAAGACCCATGCCGAGTTGCAGGCCCGCATCGATCACCTGCAGGAGGAGAGCGCCGCCCTCGCCGCCGAGGAGCAGGCCCTCCAGCAGTTGATCCGCGCCCGATCCGCCCCGGCGAGTGCCCCCCCACCCGCCGGCGGGGGGGCCGCTCCCGGCGCCGTCGTCTCCTCCGGACCGGCGTCGTCGGCCGGGCTCATCT
>CAYTTL010000296.1:0-221 GCA_964440725.1 uncultured Acidimicrobiales bacterium
GGCGGGGTGGGAGCGTCGGCGTCGCCATTCGCGACCTCGGCGGCGGCGGTGGGAACCGGCGGCGGGGCGCTGCTGCGGCGGCGGCTCGGGCGGCGGGGCGCGGGACCGGAATCGGGCGCGGCACCGGCTCCGACCGGTTCGGGCGCGGCTGCCGGGGTGGGATCCACGTCGGCTGCCCGGGAGCGCGCCGCGGACCGGCGGCCACGCGGCGGGGGGGGGAT
>CAYTTL010000296.1:231-2889 GCA_964440725.1 uncultured Acidimicrobiales bacterium
GGGCCCGTCCGGCGCCGATCTCGGCGTCGACGGTCTCCTGCGTCGGCGCGCCCGCCACCCGGGCGGCCTCGGGCAGGGCCAGCTCGATGCCCCGGCGGGGTGGGTCGAGTGCCTGGACCACGAACGTACGCACCTCGCCCCGCGTGAGTACGGCCTTGGCCGTGCGGGGGGGCGGGTCGCCGAGCCCGACGACGGGGACGTAGCACCGGGCGCCGTCGGCCTCCACGAACGCGCCGTGAGACGTGAAGCTGTCGACCGTGCCCTCGACCTCGGTGCCCAACGGGTGCTCGGCGATGAAGGTGACGAAAGGAAGCGGCTCGTTGATGGCCTCGTGGGTCGTGGCTGCGTCGGGCTCGGCCGCCCGGGCGCCGCGACGCCGGCCCCGGCGGGGGGCGGGCGTCGTGGCCGGCTCGATCGCCTCGGCGGTGGCCACGGCGATGGCCTTCACCACGGGTTCGCTCCGGGGGCCCTTGGTGGCCCGTTGGGCGTCGCGCACGGCCATGCGGCTCTTTGGTCCCCGCACGGGTGTGCGGGGTGTGAAGATCCACCCGACACCGGGGACGGGCTTGCCCCCGAGGAGTCGACCGGTGTCGAACAGCCACTGGTACTCGCCGTGGAACTCCTGGAACGAGTCGTTGGACAGCACGGCGGCATCGACCCGGTCGGCGATGCGCAGCAGGAACCCGTCGCCGCGCCCCACGGCCCCGGCCGGCGGCGACACCACCTCGCCGGCGTCCTCGGCCTCCTCGAACATCTTTCGCTCCGACTCGTCGATCCGGTAGCTGAACGACGCGTCGACCACGACGATCACCTCGTCGTCGGGGTTCTCGGCCAACCAGGCGCGCACGGCCTCGTCGAGCTGGGCCAGGCTCGGCAGGGACCGCCCTTCTGTGGCGAGATTCGAGCCGTCGACGACGACGGGGCGGCGGGACATGTGCAATCAGTCAACCATCCGCGGGAGCGTCCGTCGGCCATCCATGTCTTTGCCGGTGGGCACCCGGGCCCTTCGGGTGTACCCCGAGCGAGCCGGAGCGAAGGCGCAGGCGAGACCAGGGGCCGCGCCCACCGGTGTCGGCGGGGGCCCCATCCCCGCCGACGGCTGCCACATCCGGTGATGCTCCACTGGCCCTATTGCAGGCCCTCGAAGGCCCGGTCGACCAGTTCTTCCTGCTCGTGCAGGTGGACGGTCTGGCTGCCGGCGGCGGGGCTGGCCGACGGGGCCCTGCTCACATGCCGAAAGGCGTAGTCGTCACGCAGCAGGCGGTGCAGACGCTGGTGGACGAACGGCCAGGCGCCCATGTTCCCGGGCTCCTCCTGCAGCCACACCACCTCGGTCGCCCGGCCGTAGCGGGCGAGGGTGGCGAGCAGCTCCTCCTCCGGCCACGGGTAGAGCTGCTCCACCCGCACCACCGCCACGGGCAGGGCGCGCTTGTCGCGCGCGTCCATGACGTCGTAGGCCACCTTTCCCGCCGCCAGGATCACCCGGCGCACGGAGGCGGGGTCGTCGATGCTGTCGTCGAGGACCTCGTGGAACGTGCCGTCGCTGAAGTGACGCAGAGGGGAGCGTGAGACGTGGGCCCGGAGGAGTGACTTGGGCGTGAGCAGCACCAGGGGCTTGCGCAGGTCGCGGCGGACCTGGCGACGCAGCACGTGGAAGTACTGGGCCGCGGTGGTGACGTTGGCCACCGACATGTTGTCGTCGGCGCAGAGGGTGAGGAAGCGCTCGAGCCGGGCCGACGAGTGCTCGGGGCCCTGGCCTTCGTGCCCGTGCGGGAGCAGCAGGACGAGCCCCGACGTCTGCGCCCATTTGGCCTCGGCCGAGGCGATGAACTGGTCGACGATGACCTGGGCACCGTTGACGAAGTCGCCGAACTGGGCCTCCCAGCACACCAGGGCGTCCTTGTGCACGACGGAGTAGCCGTACTCGAACCCCAGAGCCGCGTACTCGGAGAGCATTGAGTCGTACACCCAGAGCTTCCCCCTGGTGCCGGCCAGCGAGGTCAGCGGCACCCACTCGGTGCCGTTCTCGAAGTCGACGAACACCGAATGGCGGTGGGAGAAGGTCCCCCGCCTGGTGTCCTGACCGGACAGGCGGATGTCGGCGCCCTCGATGAGCAACGAACCCAGGGCCAGTGCCTCGGCCAGGCTCCAGTCGGCCAGGCCGGCAGCCCACAACTCCGAGCGCGCCTCCAACTGGCGCACCAGCTTGGGGTGCACGGTGAAGCCCTCCGGCGGCCGGCGCAGGGTCTCGACCACCCGTTCGAGCACCGCCTGGTCCACCGCGGTGGTCACCGGGGGCAGCACGCCGAGCGGCGGAGGTGAGGGGCGGGGAACGGTGGGGTCCGGAGGCGTCGACTGGCGGGTCTGGTCGAAGGCCGTCTGCATGCGGGCGATGAAGTCGTCGAGGGCCCGCTCGGCCTCGTCCACACCGATGTCACCTCGACGGACCAGTGCCTCGGTGTAGAGCTTGCGCACCGAGCGGCGTCCTTCGATCTGCTTGTACATCAGGGGCTGCGTGTACGACGGGTCGTCGCCCTCGTTGTGGCCGTGCCGGCGGTAGCACACCATGTCGACCACGACATCTTTGTGGAAGGCCTGCCGGAAGGCGAAGGCCAGGCGGGCCACCCGCACGCAGGCCTCGGGGTCGTCGCCGTTCAC
>CAYTTL010000297.1:0-2873 GCA_964440725.1 uncultured Acidimicrobiales bacterium
CGCTTGATCTCACCCCGCTGGCGCTTGGCCTGCAGGCGCCGCTCCTTGGCGCCCCGGGTCGGTTTCGTGGGATGACGGTGGGGCTCCACGTGCAGGGCATCGGCCAGGCGCCGCCGCAGGCGGTCGAGCGCCAGTTGGCGGTTGCGGGTCTGGGAGCGCTCGTCGGACGCCACCACCCGCACCACGGGCCCCAGACGGCTCAGCAGCCGGGCCTTCTGGCGGGGCCCCAACGACGGCGATCCGGCGACGTCGAAGCGCACCTCGACCCGGGTGTTCGAGGTGTTGGCGTGCTGGCCGCCCGGCCCGCCGGATGCGTCGAAGCGCCACTCCAGCTCGCCGAGGGGGATCCGGCAGGTGCGGGTGACCTGGAGGTCGTCGACCACGCCCGGACGGTACCGTTTCCCTCGGGCGCTGCGGGCCTCCGCTGCGCTTCGGTCCCGCCCTCATGCCCCGGTGCGCCCCCCTGCTACGATCGATGCAGCGCCCGGCTTCACGCGCGGGACGCGTCACCCGTCGGCGAAACCGTCGACCGGCTCCCGAGACGGACCGTCACATGCCCGAGAAATCCGCAACGATCACCGAATACCGCCTGCACGACGCCGATACTGGCTCGTCCGAGGTCCAGGTGGCGTTGCTGACCGCCCGCATCAACCATCTCACCGAGCATCTGAAGGTCCACAAGAAGGACCATCACAGTCGCCGGGGGCTGTTGATGCTCGTCGGCCGCCGCCGCCGGCTCCTCGACTATGTGCGAGCCAACGACGTCGAGCGGTATCGGCAGTTGATCGCCCGACTCGGCCTGCGCCGGTAGGCGAAACCGACAGAGCGGCCTCCGGGCCGCTCGATGCACGTACCAACCCAAAACAGCAGGACCTACACACCGAACACCGCAGTACCGAACATCGCGGCGCCAGGTGTCAGCTGCCAGTCGCCGGGTTCCGAGGCACCCACCTCGGAGCCCGACAACTGGGAACTGGCTCCGCCGCCGCCCGATACGCCGGCCAAGAGAGGCCGGCGACAAAGGAGTGCACAGATGGCGGAAGCCGTTTCCGTGTCCTGTCCCATCACCGGGACCGACAAGACCCTTTCCTTCTCCGCGGGCAAGCTTGCCCAGCTGGCCGACGGTGCCGTGGTGGCCCAGATCGGCGACACCGTCGTGCTGGTCACGGCCACGGCGTCGCGGTCGGTCCGTGAGGGGGCCGATTTCTTCCCCCTCACCGTCGACATCGAGGAGCGGATGTACGCCGCCGGCAAGATCCCCGGCTCGTTCTTCCGCCGGGAGGGCAGGGCGACCGACCAGGCCATCCTGACCTGCCGCCTCATCGACCGGCCCCTACGCCCGTCGTTCCCCGCCGGGTTCCGCAACGAGGTCCACGTGGTGGGCACCATCCTCGGCGCCGACCAGGAGAACCCCCACGACGTCCTGGCCATCAACGGGGCCTCGGCCGCCCTCATGCTGTCGGGCATCCCCTTCGAGGGCCCCATCGGGGCCGTCCGCATCGCCTACACGATCGCCGGCGAGTGGGTCCCCCATGTCACCTACCAGGAGGGTGACGCGGCCACCTTCGAGCTGGTCGTCGCCGGCCGGGCCGTTCCCGGCGAGGGCGATTCAGAGGACATCGCCATCATGATGGTCGAGGCCGGCGGCACCGAGGACGCCTGGCACTTCTACGAAGATGGCGCCCCCAAGGTGACCGAAGAGGTCATCGCTCAGGGCCTCGAGGCGGCCAAGCAGTGGATCATGGACTCCATCAGCGCCCAGCGGGAGCTGGTCGAGAAGGCGGGCACCAAGCCGCCCCTCGTCTTCACCCTCCAGGTCGACTACGGCGACGACGTGTTCGAGCGGGTCGCCGCTGTCGGCACCGCCCGCATCGCCGAGGCCAGTGCCATCTCCGCCAAGGCCGACCGCAACGCCGCCACCGAAGAGGCAATCGCCGCCATCAAGGACGAGCTGGCCGCCGAGCTCGAGGGCCGCGACAAGGAGATCAAGGCCGCCGTCAAGGCCCTCCAGAAGCAGATCGTGCGCAAGCGCATCTCCGAGGAGGGCAAGCGCATCGACGGGCGTGGACCGACCGACATCCGGCCCCTTTCGGCGGAGATCGACCTGTTCCCGACCGCCCACGGCACGGGGCTCTTCCAGCGAGGCGAAACGCAGGTCCTCACCGTCGCCAGCCTGGGCATGCCCCGCATGGCCCAGATGCTCGACACCATCGGCATCGACGACTCGAAGCGCTACATGCACCACTACAACATGCCTCCCTTCGCCACCGGCGAGACCGGTTTCATGCGCGGTCCCAAGCGCCGCGAGATCGGCCACGGCCTGCTGGCCGAGCGGGCGCTGCTGCCCGTCGTGCCGTCGGTCGAGGAGTTCCCCTACACCCTCCGTGTCGTCTCCGACTGCCTGTCGTCGAACGGCTCCACGTCGATGGCGTCGGTGTGCGGCTCGTCGCTGTCGCTCATGGACGCCGGAGTGCCGATCAAGGCCCCGGTCGCCGGTATCGCCATGGGCCTCGTGTACGCCGAGGGCAAGTACACCACCCTCACCGACATCCTGGGAGCCGAGGACGCCTTCGGTGACATGGACTTCAAGGTGGCGGGCACGGCCGAGTTCGTGACGGCCCTGCAGCTCGACACCAAGATCTCCGGGCTTCCCGCCGACGTGCTGGGCAAGGCCCTCCAGCAGGCCTTCCAGGCCCGGCTGCAGATCCTCGACGTCATGAACTCGGCCATCTCGATGCCTCGCGACACGGTGGCCGACTCCGCCCCCAAGATCGTGAGCTTCGAGATCCCCCTCGACCGCATCGGCGAGGTCATCGGGCCCAAGGGCAAGGTCATCAACACCCTCCAGCAGGAGACGGGCGCCGACATCAACG
>CAYTTL010000298.1:0-2866 GCA_964440725.1 uncultured Acidimicrobiales bacterium
GGTGCCCGTGCGCGAGCTGGTGCGCAACGCCCTGCGGATGCGGCCCGACCGCATCCTCGTCGGCGAGGTCCGTGGCCCGGAGGCGCTCGACATGCTCCAGGCCATGAACACCGGCCACGAGGGATCGCTGTCGACGTGTCACGCCAACAGTCCCGCCGATGCCCTCCGTCGCCTCGAGACCATGATCCTGATGGGCGACGTCGACCTGCCCCTCGACGCTGTCCGCACCCAACTCGAGTCGGCCCTCGACCTGGTCGTGCAAGTGGCACGCACCTCCGGCGGCGCACGCCAGATCGTGGAGGTGGCCGAGGTGCTCGGCCACGGGGAGCCGGGGGGCGACGCCGTCGCCGGCGGACGGGTCGCGCCCCGTTCCGGCGGGGGAAGCGACCGGACCCGGCCGCTGGCCGGGGCCCGGGGCGTGTTCGCCCTGCCCGAGCGGCCGCCCCGTGCCCCCGGGGCCGCCGGGGCCGACCCCACGTGGATGTCGTCGTGACCGCGGCGGTCGTGAGCGCGGCGTTGGTCGTGGCCACCGGGGCGACGCTGAGGGCCGCCGTCGCCAGGACGCACAGCGGCGGGGTCACGAGGCGTCTGCCGGTGCGGCACGGCGACGAAGCCCGGCCGGGCCGCATCCGCATCCGGGTCGCCGGCGACGGCCCCCGCTGGTTGGCTCCCGCACTGGCCGCGGCCGACGCCGGCGTCGAGGCCTGCACCGTGTGGGCCCTGTGGTGCGTCGGCGTACCGGTGGTGGCGCTGGCCACCCTGGCGCTGGCCGGGCCCGCCCTGACCGCCGTGGCCACGGCGGTCGCCGTCATCGGCCCGGTCATCGCCCTCCGGGCCGCCCACGGCCGGGCCGACACCCGGGTCGAGGCCGGCCTGCCCGCTGCCCTCGAGGCGGTGGCCCGCGGGCTGCGAACCGGGGCGTCGCTGCGCCAGGCCGTCGTCGAGGCCGCCGACCGGACCCCCGGTGCCCTCGGCCACGACCTGCGGCGGGTGGCCACGCAGGCCCAGCGGGGGATGCCGCTGGTGCGCGCCCTGGAGAACCTGGCCGACCGCCGACCTCTGCCCGGGGTGCGCCTGGCCGTGGCCGCCCTCTGCCTGGGAGCCGAGACGGGCGGCGCCCAGGCACAGGCCGTCGACGGCGTGGCCACCACCCTTCGCGATCGACTGGCCGTGATCGCCGAGATCCGGGCCCTGTCCTCCCAGGCCCGGATCTCGGCGGTGGTGATCAGCGTGGCGCCCCTCGGGTTCGGGGCCTTCGCCGCCGCCACCGACCCCCGCACCGCCGACTTCCTGTTCCACACCGTCGCCGGGACGGTGCTCCTCGTCGCCGGCGGCGTGCTCGACGGCCTCGGGTGGATCTGGATGAACCGCCTGGCCCGGGTGACGCCATGAGCGACGCGTGGACGGCTGTGCTCCCGGCCGCCTGGACGGCTGTGCTCCCGGCCGCCTGGACGGCTCTCCTGGTGATCGCCGCTCTCCGGCTCCGGCCGGCGCCGGATCGCGTACGACGCCTCGCGGCGGTCCCCGCCGCCGGCGCGGACCGCGGGTGGGTCACCGGATTGCGCGAGACCGGCGGCCGCCTCGCCGAACGACTCGGGGCGTGGCTGTTCCGGCGGATGCGCCGGGAGTCGGACCCCGCCGCTGCCCGACGTCTGGGAACGGCTGTGGTGGCCGCGGCGGCGGTGGCGCCGCTTTGGCCGCCGGCGTCCCCCGTCGTCGGACTGGTGGCGTGGAATTTCCCCCGGGTGCGGGCGGGCCGGGCCCAACGGCGGCGCGTGGCGGCCATGGCCGCCGACCTTCCCGACGTGGTCGACCTCCTCGTCCTCGCCGTGGGTGCCGGCCTCACCGTGGGGCTGGCCGTGACCCACGTGGCCCGTCGCGGGTCGGGCCCCCTCGCCGCCGAGTTGCGCCGGGTCACCGACGACGTAGCACTCGGTCGACGCCTGGCCGACTCCCTCGACGACCTACCGGCGCGGGCCGGCGAAGCCGTCCGTCCCCTCGTCGGCGCGCTCGTCGCGTCCGAGCGCTACGGCGCGCCTCTCGTCACCAGCCTCGAACGGCTGGCCGACGAGGTCCGGCGCGACCGGCGCCGCCGGGCCGAGGAGGCGGCCCGCAAGATCCCCGTCAAGCTCCTCTTTCCCCTCGTCACCTGCACGCTCCCGGCCTTCGGGCTGCTCACCGTGGCGCCCCTTATCGCCAGCGCCGTCCGCTCGCTGCGCATCTGACCTCCCCCCGGAGAACGGAACAACCGTGAAGGAGCACTCATGCTCACTGTCTGCGTACACGTTCACCTCGCCGTCCTGGCCCTGGCCGACGGCCGCATGTCCAGGCTCACCGCCGCGGCCAACGGGCGCCTCCGGCGCGACGAGCGGGGTCAGACGTCGGCCGAGTACGCCCTCGTCCTTCTCGGGGCCGCCGCCGTGGCCCTGCTCATCGTGGCCTGGGCCACCAAGACCGACCTCATCGGCAGGTTGTTCACCAGGGTGGTCAACGCCATCACCGGCAAGGTGAAGTGAGTGACCAGGGCCTGAGTACCAAGGTCGGGGGGGAGGAGGGTCAGTCCACTGTCGAGCTGGCCCTCATCCTCCCCCTCGTCGCCGTCGTACTCCTGGCCGTGGTGCAGGTGGGCCTGGTCGTGCGCGACCAGGTGCTCGTGGTGCATGCCGCCCGCGAGGCGGCGCGCGAGGCGGCGGTGGAACCCGCGCCCGATGCCGCCCGCCGGGCGGCGCTGGTCGGCTCCGGACTCGAGGGTGCCCGCCTCGACGTGGCGGTGAGCGGCCGGGGAGCGCCGGGCAGCCGGGTGCGGGTGGACATCGGCTACCGGACCCCGACGCGGGTGCCGATCGTCGGGGCGATGGTGGCCGAC
>CAYTTL010000299.1:0-2854 GCA_964440725.1 uncultured Acidimicrobiales bacterium
GAACAGGTCCGGATCGGTGCTCCGGCAGGCGGCGCGGCGCCGCCAGGCGTCGTTGTCCCAGTCGAAGACCGGGTTCCAGGTGAAGGCCATCGGGCTCCCTAGCACTCTGTTTGGCTTGCGGGAATGAGGCCGTGGCGAGACACGAAGGTGACGCGAGTCGGTGGGACGCGTGCGTCGTCTCGACCGACAGAACTTCTCTGGTCAAAGCCACCGAACCACCCCCTCCTGTGCAGTCGTCCACGATCAGGACACTGCCGGGGGCTGGGGCAGGTGGGCAGCGAGACTGCCCGTGGATGAGCGCCCTGCGTACAGGACAACCTGATCCGACTCCAGTGTATCCCGCCTGTCAACCCGTGGTGCACGACCGGGCCTCTATCCGGCGATGGCCTCCTCGGCGAGGGTCCCGGCCACGAGGTCCTGGGCGACCGCGGTCAGCGGAAGCCGGTGGGAGCGGGCGTAGCCCCGGAGGCGCGAGAAGGCCTCGTCCACGCCGATGCCGGCCCGCTCGGCGAGAATTCCCTTGGCCTGCTCGATGGCCACGCGACTGTGCAGGGCGTACGTGAGCTGGTCGGTCACCACGTGAGCCTCGAAGGCGGCGTGTGACTGGAGGATGGCGATGGCGGCCATGTCGGCGAGGGCCTGGCCGGCGGAGACGTCGGCGTCGTCCAGGCCGCCGGTCCGGCTCCGGAACATGTTCAGGGCGCCGAGGATCTGGCCCCGCAGCCGCAGCGGAAGGGCGTTGGCCGATGCGAACCCGGCGTCAACGGCGACGGGGACGAACTGCGGCCACCGCGCCGCCGCCGCCCCCAGGTCGCTGACGACGACGGGACGGCCGCTCCGACAGCAGTCGAGGCAGGGGCCCTGGTCATGCTCCACGCCAAAGCACTCGACCCGCTCCAGTGCCTCACTGGTCGACGCCATGACGCGCAGTTTCCCCTGGCTGTCGGTCAGGAGCAGGCCCACAGCGGTGGCATCGAGCAACTCCACCGCCCGCTCGACCAGCATCGTCAACAGCTCAGCCAGGTCGAAGCCCTCGACCAGGGTGTCGGCCAGCTCGACCAGGGTGCGGGCCAGGCGGTCTTCTCGAGTCAACTCGCCACTCCTCGACGGATCCTCGGGGACACAATGTTAGGGCGACGGGGGCCGGTTCGCCCAGCGCAGCAGCGCGGTGATCAGGTTGATGGTCGTGGCAACGACGGCGGCGCCGGACACGTAGGCGAGGAGCGCATGGTGTGTCGCCCAATGGCGGATGCGCTTCGTCGCAGGGAGGTGTCGGGCAGCTGATAGCTCATCCCGATGGTGATGACCAGGTAGGCGAAAGGCGTGGGCGCCCGGACTCGGGCCTACCTGCCGAGGAGCTGGGCGATGAAGGGGTTGGTGCGGCGCTCGTCGCCGATGGTGGTGGTGGGGCCGTGGCCGGGCAGGACGTTGACGGCATCGTCGAGAGGAAGGATCTTCTCGGTCATCGACGCCATGAGGTCGTCGAACGAGCCGCCGGGGAGGTCGGTGCGCCCGATCGACCCGGCGAACAGGTGGTCGCCGCTGAACAGCACCGGCGCCTCGCCGTCGACCTCGAGAAGGAAGCACACCGAGCCCTGCGTGTGGCCGGGGGTGTGGATGGCGGTGAACGACATGCCCGCTCCCGACACCCGCTCGCCGTCGGCGAGGCCGTGCACCAGCTCGGGTGGCTCCAGGTCGAGCTCCTCGGCCTCGAGCACCTTGCCGAGGGTGCCGCCGTTGCCGACGGGGTCGAGGAGCAGGTGGCGGTCGGCATCGTGGAGGTGGACGGGGATGTCGTGGTGCTGGGCCGCAACCACCTCGGCCACACCACCTACGTGGTCGACGTGACCGTGGGTGGCGAGGAGGGCCACCAGGCGGAGGTTGTGCTCGGAGAGGTGGTCGAGGATGGCCGCCGGGTCGGGCGGCGCGTCTACCAGAACGCACTCGCCCCCGGGCCCTGACGGCGCGATGAACCACGCGTTGGTCCCGGCGATCCACAGGCGCAGGCCGGCGATGTCCACCGGACGAAGCTACCGGCACTGTCCGGAGGCGGCGACGCCCTCGGAAGGATCGACGGTCATGATGTCCCGATGCCCGCTGGCTATTCGGGGACGCCGCTCGCCAAGAAGCTGGGGCTGAAGCCCGGGCGCGTGGTCGCCCTGCTCGACGCACCCGAAGCATGGACGATCCCCGACATCGAACCCGCGGTGGAGGTCCGTCGTGACCTTCGGCGGCGCGCCGACGTGGTGATCGCCTTCGTCCGCTCGCGGGCCGAGATGCGCCGCCAGGCGCCACGCCTCGTCAAGGCGATCACCGCCGACGCGTCCCTGTGGGTCGTATGGCCGAGGAAGGCCGGGGGCCACGTGAGCGACGTCTCCGAGCAGTCGCTCCGTGATCAGTTCCTGCCGACGGGGCTGGTGGACACCAAGGTGGCGGCGCTGGACGACGACTGGTCCGGCCTGCGCTTCGTGTGGCGGACCGAGCACCGGGCATCGGTGGCCCGGCCGAATTCCAACCGGTGAGGTCGGGCCCCTGCGGGTAGGACCCGGGCATGCCGAGATTCGAGTTCCGCTTCGACCGTACGTACCTGCTCGCCGGCCTGCCGTTCGGCGTCACGCCGTCGACCACCCGCGTCGAGGTCGATGACGACGAGTTACGGGTTCGCTTCGGGCTCTGGTCGTTGTGCACACCGATCGCCAACGTCGCCGAAACCGAGGTCACCGGGCCCTACGGGCTGCTGAAGACACTCGGGCCGCCACACCTCTCGCTCGCCGACAAGGGCATCACCTTCGCCACCAACCCTGACCGTGGCCTGTGCATCCGGCTTCACGACCCGGTTCCCGGCATCGACCCG
>CAYTTL010000300.1:0-2848 GCA_964440725.1 uncultured Acidimicrobiales bacterium
GACGGGCGCCACGACGACATGGACGCCGACGGGCGCCACGACGACATGGACGCCGGCCGGCTGGGCCTGATCCTGGATGCGCTCAGCCGCGAGGGCCAGCGCGTCACCGGGGGGCGCCGGGCCGTCGTGGAGGCCCTGCTGGCGGCCGACGGGCACCTGTCGGCCGACGACCTGGCGGGCATCGTCCAGAACGCCCACCCCGGCCTGCACCGGGCCACCGTCTACCGCAGCCTCGAGGCCCTGGAGGCGGCGGGGCTGGTCGAGCACGTCCACCTGGGCCACGGCCGGTCCGTGTACCACCTGGCCGACGACCTCCATCAGCACCTGGTGTGCGAGGTCTGCGGCTCGGTCGAAGAGGCCCCCGCCGACCTACTCTCCGCCGTCGCCCGCCGCCTGCGCCGCGACCGGGGCTTCGTGATGCGTCCCTACCATTTCGCCGTGCTGGGTCGGTGCCACCGCTGCAGCGACGACACGGCCGGAGGGATCCGCCACCGGGCCAGCGGTCGAAGCGGCCGGGGTGGTCAGGGCCGGACCGGCGGCACCGTCATCCAGTCATGAGGCCGCCGGACTCTTGGTGCCCATCGCGTGCCCCCAGGCATCAGCCAGGCCGGCGGGGAGGGGCCCCCGTCGGCACCGGCGGGCGAGGTCCGACGGACCCGGGTGCCCGCCGGCAGTGACTAGAACACCTCGAGCAGGCGGGTCATCAGCCGCCGGCCCCATCCCGGCTCGTACGGCCGTCCCACGGACGTCGTCGCCGGGGGCGGCGCCGGCTGGGGAGGGACGATGGAGAAGACCTCCTCGCCGGGACGCACGAGGTCGTAGTGCTGGCGGGCCAGGCGCTCGATCTCCGAAGGGGTGTTCAGCAGGTCGGCCTGGGCCTGGAGGTCGCGGTTGCGAGTGGTGAGGTCGGCGATCCGGGCCGCCACCTCCCGCCGCTCGGCGCGCTGGGCGAGGAGGGTGCGGGCGGGGAACACGCCCAGCATGAGCACGCCGACCAGCCCCAGAACGGCCACCGCCAGCCAGGCCCGCGCCCTCACCGTTCGACCCAGGCGGCCAGGGCGGCTCCGCCGCGGTAGGCGGCGGACTGGCCCAGCTCCTGCTCGATGCGCAGGAGCTGGTTGTACTTGGCCACCCGGTCGGTGCGGGCCGGGGCCCCGGCCTTGATCTGACCGCAGCCGACAGCCACGGCCAGGTCGGCGATGGCCGTGTCCTCGCTCTCGCCCGAGCGGTGGGACACGACCACTCCCAGGCCCGAGCGGCTGGCCAGCGACACGGTGTCGAGGGTCTCGGTCAGGGTGCCGACCTGGTTGAACTTGATGAGGATGGCGTTGGCCGATCTCTCGGCGATGCCGCGGGCGAGGCGATCGGTGTTGGTCACGAACAGGTCGTCGCCCACCACCTGGACGCGGGCGCCGAGGGCCTGGGTGAGCGTCGCCCAGCCCTCCCAGTCGTCCTCGGCCATGGGATCCTCGATGGACACGAGGGGGTACTGGTCGACCAGGTGGGTGAGGAACGCCACCATCTCGTCGCGTCCGAGGGTCCGACCCTCGCCGGCCAGCTCGTAGTCCCGGGTCTCGGCGCGCCACAGCTCGGTCGCGGCCACGTCGAGGGCGATGGAGATCTCCCGGCCGGGCGTGTACCCCGCCGCCTCGATGGCCTCGACCAGGAAGCGCACGCCGTCCTCGTTGGTGCCGAGATCGGGGGCGAAGCCACCCTCGTCGCCCACGCCCGTAGCCAGCCGCCGTTCGCGCAGGAGGTGGTTGAGCACGTGATAGGTCTCGGTGCACCAGCGCAGGCCTTCGGCGAAGGAGGCGGCCCCAACAGGGACGAGCATGAACTCCTGGATGTCGATCGTGTTGTAGGCGTGGGCCCCGCCGTTGATGACGTTGCACATCGGTGTGGGCATCACATGGGTGTTGGCTCCGCCCAGGTGACGGTAGAAGGGCAGGTCGAGCTCGTCGGCGCCGGCCCGGGCCACGGCCAGGGAAACGGCCACCAGGGCGTTGGCGCCGAGGCGGCCCTTGTCGTCGGTGCCGTCGAGGTCGATGAGTGCAGCGTCGACCGTCCGTTGGTCGAGGGCGTCGAGGCCGCGGATGTGGTCGGCGATCTCGACGTTCACGCTGGCGACCGGGCCCTCGACGCCCTTTCCGCCGAAGCGGGTCCCACCGTCGCGTCGTTCGACCGCCTCGTGGCGGCCGGTGGACGCACCCGAGGGGGCGATGGCCCGGCCCCGGGCCCCGGAATCAAGGGTGACCTCGACCTCGACCGTCGGGTTGCCCCGGGAGTCGAGCACCTCCCGACCCCTGACATGGTCGATCGAGCTCATCGTGCCCCTGAACGCATGTGTGCTCCCTGTTGCTCCTGTGGTTGGTGTTGGTAAAGTTACTTCAGCGTCGGCGGCGGTCAAGGGTGGGGCCCTGCTGACCGCCCGCCGGCGACTGCGGCCACCCCGCTCGGAGGGGCCGCTCGGGCCCCTCCCGACTGTGCGCCGGGTCAGGCCCGGATCTCGACGGGGACCCCGGGAGGCAGGGTTTCGGCCAGCGTCGTGATGCCGGGATTGCTCATCCGGATGCACCCGTTGGTGACCTCGCCGCCCAGCGCCGAAGGGGTGTTGGTGCCGTGGATGGCCACGACGCCGTCGCCGCCGCCGAAGTCGAACAGCACGTCGGAGTAGGCGGACAACGCGAAGGCCCAGGGACCGTAGACCCCGTCGGCATCGGGGAACCCGACGAGCTCGGTGGTGTAGAAGAGCCCCTCGGGCGTCGGCGTGCCCGAGGTGCCCACCGCCACCGCCTCGCTGAGGAAGGGCTCGTGCCCGTCGAAGGCGGTGATGCGGTTGGCTGCCAGC
>CAYTTL010000301.1:0-2785 GCA_964440725.1 uncultured Acidimicrobiales bacterium
CGAGCACGATCACGTCGTCTACCGTGCGCTCCAGGTGGGCCCGTTCGTGGATGACCACGACGACGGTGCCCGGACATTCCTCCAGGTGGTCCTCGAGCACCCGGAGGGTGTCGAGGTCGAGGTCGTTGGTCGGCTCGTCGAGGATCACGACGTTGGGCAGGTCGGCCAGCACCAACAGGAGCTGCAGCCGGCGGCGCTCGCCGCCCGACAGGGTCCCGATCGGAGCCCACTGGGCATCGTCGTCGAACCAGAAGCGCTCCATGAGGCGCGCCTGCTCCCAGGTCGGCTCCCCGGCCCGGCCGGCGACGGCGTCGCGCACCCGCAGGTCGGAATCGAGCTGGCGCCCGGCCTGGTCGTAGTAGCCCAGTCGCACGGTGGGCCCCACCTCAACGGTGCCGGCGGCAGGTGTCAGTCGTCCGGCGAGGATGTCGAGGAGTGTGGACTTGCCCGAGCCGTTGGACCCGACGATCCCCAGGCGGCCACCGGGCGCCAGATCGAGGTCGACGTCGGCGAACAGCCATGGTTCGTCGCCGTAGCGGTGACCGACGCCGTGGAGGAGCACGACCGTGTCACCCAACCTCGGGGTGCTGACCCCCCGCCGTGCTGCTGCGAGGTCGAGGGTACCGGGGCGGTCAGGAGGGGGCGGCCCCCCGCCGACGACGGCCGTAGCCGAGGCGATGCGGGCCTTCGACTTGCGGGTGCGGGCGGGCGCGCCCCGACGCAGCCAGGCCAGCTCGACCCGCGCCAGGTTGCGCCGGACCGCTTCCGCCGTCGCCTCCTTGTCGGCTCGGTCGGCGCGGGCGTCGAGATAGGCCTGGTAGCCCCCGTCGTGCCGGAAGCCGTGGCCGCGGTCGAGCTCCAGCACCCTGGTCGTCACCCGGTCGAGCACGTGGCGGTCGTGGGTCACCAGCACGAGGCCGCCGGCGAAGCGGGCCAACCGGTCCTCCAGCCAGGCCACCGCGTCGAGGTCGAGATGGTTGGTCGGCTCGTCGAGCACGAGCAGGTCGACCTCGTCGACGAGCACGCGGGCCAGGGCCATCCGCTTGGCCTGCCCACCGGACAGGGTGGCGACGTCGGCCGAGGCCAGGGCGCCCATCCCCAGCCGGTCGAGGATGGCCGCCGCCTCCCAGTGGCTCCCGACCGCCTCCCCCACCGTCCCCGCCGGCAGCTCCGGGCGCTGGCCGAGGAAGCCCGTCCGGACGCCCCGTCCCCGACGAACGGTGCCTTCCTCCGGCTCCGCCTCCCCCGCCAGCACCCGCAACAAGGTGGACTTGCCGCCCCCGTTGCGGCCCACCACCCCGAGCCGGTCACCCGAGGCCAGGGTGAGCGACAGTCCCTCGAACAGCGGCCGGTCGGGACGTCGGGCGGCGACGTCGGTGAGGTCGACCAGGATCATGGCCTTCGGGCTACCACACCGCCGTGGCAACCACGGCGGTTGCGCGGGTCAGACGTCCGGTACGGCGGTGCGCCGCAGGGTCATCACCTTGCAGTTGAGCGGGCCCTTGGCGTTGGCTGCGCCGGCGATGTTCCAGTTGGCCGACATCCCCGGGTCGACGCTGCCGATGGTGGCCGCTCCCTCGCTCACCCGGTTCCCACTGGCGTCGTAGAACCCGAGGCGGATGAAGAAGCTGCTGGTCTTCGACGAGGTGTTGATGACCGACCCCTGGGCCGTCGGTTGGGCCCCGTCCGGATCGGCCTGGCACACGCTGATCGAGGCGTCCTGGGTGTTCTTGCTGGTGCCACAGCCCACGACCAGGGTGGCCGCGACTGCGACCGCGAACACGAGGCGAAGCGATCTGGACACGACCCTCTCCTTTTCCTCACTGACCTGGTTCGGGTATTCCCACACCGGCCGATGTGGAACCTCGACCCCGGGGAGCCGGCCCCCAGCTGCGACCGGCTACCCGAGGAACCTGTCGAACCAGTCCATGACCGCGCTGTACGCGGCCTCCGCCTGGGTGGCGTCGTAGCGGGCCGGGTTGGTGTCGTTGAAGAAGGCGTGGTCGACGCCCGGGAAGGTCCGGATCTCGTGGGGAAGGCCGGCCTTCTCCAGGGCGGCCTCGGCCTCCTCTCTGGTGGCGTTGACACGGTTGTCCCGCTCGGCGTAGACGCCGAGGACGGCCGCCTTGGCACGGGAGAAGTCGACTCCGGAACGCACCTGACCGTAGAAGGGCGCGGCCGCGGCGAGCCGGGTCTCGTTCTCGACCATCAGCCACGTCATGTTGCCGCCGAAGCAGAACCCGATGGCGCCGACCGCGGCCTCCGGTTGGCGACGGGCGGCCTCGTCGACGGTGGCCTCCATGTCAGCGATGAACCGCTCCGGCGGAGCGGCGGCCAGGGCGGCGGGCACGTCGGCCACGTTCGCGGTGCCGCCCTCCTCGGACAACAGGTCGACGGCGAGGGCGGAGTAGCCGTCCCCCGCCAGGCGGCCGACCACCGACGTGATGAACGGCGTGACCCCCCGGTTCTCGTGGTTCACCACCACCACGCCGCGAGGGTTGGCGGCGGCCGCCCAGACGCCCCGGAGCGTTCCGTTGGGTCCGGCGTAGGTGACGGCTTCGGTCGGGACCGGCGACGACGCAGGTCGGGACGGCGCCGGGCCCGGCGTGGTCGACGGATCCGAAGGTGCAGTCGTCGCCTTGTCGTCGGTCTTGTCGGTCCCGCATGCGGCCAGCAGCGAGGTCGCCCCGACGGCGCCGAGGCCGAGGGCGGCGAGCTGGCGCAGGGCGTCCCGGCGGCTCAGCAGGCCGTCGGCGTGGTCGTAGGCCACCTCCTCGGCGAGGTA
>CAYTTL010000302.1:0-2762 GCA_964440725.1 uncultured Acidimicrobiales bacterium
CTCAGAGGGCCGCTCGGGCCCGGCATTCCCCTCAGGGCGCCGCTCGGGCGCTGGGTCGATCGCACGGCACGCATCATCTCCCAGTCCTTCGGAACCGAGCCGCACGCGGTATGACGGCCCCGTGCGGGCACCTTCGGACCGGTCACGTACGCTCGCACGGTGGGACGCCGCTGGGTACCGATCGTGATCGTGCTGTTCGGCGCGCTCATCGGCATGGCCGTCGCCGGCTTCCCGTCCCGCCGGGAGGATCCGCCGCTCACCGTCCAGGCCGCCTCGGGGACCACCACATCCACCTCGGTGCTCGGGACGACGACAACGACCCCGACCACCTCCCCGCCCACCTCGCTGCGTCCCGTCGGCAACGTACGGGTGATGGTGTTCAACGCCTCGGGCGTGCCGGGGACCGCCACGCGCATCGGCAGTCGAATCAAGGCGAAGGGTTGGGACGTCAAGGCGCCCGGGGCCGACCGCCCTGCGCAGCCCACCACCGCCGTCATGTACAAGCCGGGGTTCGACAACGAGGCCCGGGCGCTCACCGCCGAGCTCTCCCTTCCCACCACTGCGGCCACGCCCCTCACTCCGGCGGTGGCGGCGGCCGACGCCGACTTGGCCCTGCTCGTCGGCGAGGAACTGGCCAAGCGCCCGAACTGAGCACCATGGGGATCAGGGACCAGCTTCGGACGAGCGGAGCGGCCCGAGCGACGACGACGAGAAGCCGAAATCGACGACGGCTACGGTGTGGTGGGATGAGAACGCTGGTCAAGATCGCCACCGCCCTGGCAATCGCCGCCCTCCTCGCCGCCTGCGGTTCGGACGACAAGGACGAGACGTCGTCCACCACGAGCACGCCGGCCGGTGAGGTGAGCGGGGCGGACAGCACCAACGCCACGGTGCCCCTGTCCAAGCCGGCGTGCGAGTTCCTCAGCCAGGACGACGTCGCCAAGCTCCTCGGCAACCCGGTGACGGCGCCGACCCAGGGAGCGGCGACGAACTGCACCTGGGGAACCAACGTCGACGGCGGCTCGAGCCTCGACCTCACCGTCGTCAAGCCGAGCGCCAAGGGCGGCGCCCAGGCGTGTTCCGACCAGCGGAGGACCCTGCCCAGCGGGCTGCCCCGGGAGTCGGTCGGTGGAATCGGGGATTCGGGCGTGTGGGTCGTCGAGGAGCTGACCACCATCAAGCAGGGTCACCTGCTCGCCTGCTGGGACGACGGGGTGGTCGTCGTACTGCTCACCGGCGAGCACGACGCATCGGCGTTGCAAGCGACGGCCAAGAGCGTGGCCGAGCAGGCCCACGACCGCTTCTGAGGGCCGTCCGACCTGCGGGAAGCCTCAGGCGTCGTCGTGGCGGTGGACGACAACGACGGTGTTCGACGAGCTCGTCGGGTCGAAGCGCAACTCCACCCGCTCGGAGTCGACCGGCCGGTCAGGGGCCTCCTGCTCGATACCCCCGGTGTCGACCGGCTTCGGGTCGAAGACCTCCTGGAAGCCCAGGGCCAGCGCGCCGGCCAGAGCCCCCGACACGGTGGTGCGACGCCAGCGGTCGACCGGTAGCGAGCTCTCGATCGGGGCTTCATCCGCGGGCTCGACCGGATCCACCGGCCAAGGCTATCCGGCGTCGTTCGTGAGCTGGGCCGGGCGCCCACCGAACGACGTGGCCCCGACGGGTCAGGAGCCCCCCGGGCACGCCACGCCGGCACCGCAGAGACGCAGGTCGCTACGGGCTCGGACGGCGCTGACGAGCTCGGCGCGCGGTTGGGCGGACAGCGCCTGGTCGACGTCGAACATCAGGGCCGCGGTCGCGGTGTTGTCGAACGACAGGCGATAGGTGATGCAGCCGCCCGGGAACAGGTAGAAGCGGGTACTTCGCAGATTGGGAGGGAGGCGCTCGGGCCGTTCGAGCCGTCGCATGCCGACCTCGTCGCTGGGAACCTCGGCGGCGTCGGTGGTCTCGCAGTCGTCGGGTCGCCGCAGCGTCGCCTCCACGGCCCGTTCGCCAGCGAGGTCCGAGTCGAGCCAGAACGTGGCCCGGTTGCGATGGACCTGGGCGCCACCGAGCTTCCACCCCGCGGGCAGGGACTCGATGCACGGCACCGCGGTCGACGAGGGGACGGCTTGAGCCATGAGGACCATGATGTCGTCGGTGCCACAACTGGGCGTTCCGCTCACGCCGAGGTCGTAGGCCGGCGTGAACATCTGGATCGTCACGTTGACGGCCAGGGCGGCACCGACGACGAGGGCCAGGGTCAGGGCGACCCGCCTGACGCTCCAGCGCTGCAGGCCGATGGGCCGGCGGTCGGGGGCGAGGGCGCGGAACTGGGCCAGAAGGTCGCGACCGTCGCTCTTCATCATGGTGCGTAGCTGGGTCGGGCTGGCGACACCCCGGGCGGCGGCGAACGCCTCGGCGATCTCGTCGGGCGTGAAGAGGCGGAGCGCCCGCTGGTACACCCGTTCGGCGTCGGTGCGCACGGCCAGGACGAGCATCATGTTGGCGAGGTCGATGGCCTGGCGCCACGGCGACGGGCGGACCTGCACGAACGCGGTGTCGATGAGCAGGACGTGGCCGTCGCGCACCAACAGGTTGGCGGGCTTGATGTCGCGATGTGCCACTCCTGCGTCCCAGAGACGGCGGATGATCATCAGGCCCTCGTCGATGACGCCGTCGTCGACGTCGGCGTCGCCGATCTCGACGGCCCCGTCGAAGAACTCGGTGACCAACAGGTATTCACGCTCGGGGGTGAGCTCGACGATGCCGAACGGCGC
>CAYTTL010000303.1:0-2761 GCA_964440725.1 uncultured Acidimicrobiales bacterium
CCTTCTGCACCGGGAGGCGATGCACGACGGGGGCGCCTACGCCGAGGCTCGGGCGACGGCCGCCGGCGTGCCCCTCGGGTTCTCGATCACCACCAACGGCACCCTCGTCACCCCGGCCGACGTGGCCCTGTTCCGGGCCCACCCCTTCGCCGTCACCGTCAGCCTCGACGGCGGCATCGAGGCGAACGACGCCCACCGACGATCGCCGCGCGGCGAGGGCAGCTTCGAGCGCGCCATCGCCGGGGTGGCCGATCTGCTGGCCGACCCCGGTCGGGCCCGGGTGGCGGCGCGCGCGACCGTCACGCGCCACGACCTCAGGGTGCACGAGCGGGTGGAGGCACTGGCGGCGGTGGGGTTCGGCGAGGTGGGAGTGAGCCCGTTGCGCACGGGGCCCGACGCCGGGGCCCGTTTCGCGGCCGACGACTGGGCGCCCTTCCTCGCCGAGATGGTGCGGGCGGCCGACGCCGAGATCGACCGCGTCGCTGCCGGTCACCCGCCGCGGTTCACCAACCTGTCGACCGGTCTCCGGGAGATCCACCGGGGCTCGGCCCGACCGCTCCCGTGTGGCTCGGCGCGCAGCTACGTGGCCGTGGGTGCCGAGGGCGACTTCTGGACCTGTCACCGCACCGTCGACAACCCCGCCTACCGCCTGGGGGACCTCGACGAGGGGCTGTCGGCGACGGCCCGTCAGGCCTTCCTCGACCGGCGTCAGGTCGACGCCCAGGAGCCCTGCCGCTCGTGCTGGGCCCGCTACCTGTGCGGTGGCGGCTGCCATGCCGAGGTCGACGAGGTGGGCCGGGAGGGCTGCGACTACATCCGTGGATGGCTCGAGCACTGCATCTCGCTCTACGCCGAATGCCAGTCCCGACGTCCCGACGTCCTTCGATCGATGGGAGTGTCGACGTGATTCCCCTCAACCTCAGTGCCCGGCTGACGCGATCGGCTGCCGGCAACCCGGCAGGAGCCGGCTTGGCGAGTGGCGTGGCCAACTGCTTCCCGGGCCTCGAGTTCGACCACCGCAACCTCGACCGCCGGTTCTTCCCCGGGCTGGTGGTGGAGTTCGCCGACCCCCTCGTGGCCCAGCCGTCGATGGGCGCCGTCGTCGTGGCCGTCGATCTCGACGATCCCGTGCTCGCCGGCGCCGCCGCCGGTGACCCCGACCTGGCCGACGACCTGGCCGCCCTGTCGGCTGACATGGCCGCCGACGACCGCTCCTGGTGGATCGTGCGCATCGCCCAGGGTGGTGTGGTGATCGACCCCGGCGCCATCCGCGGCCTCGGTCTCGACTCCATCGGCACCTGGCGCGTGGTCCGGTCGCTCGAGCCCGGTCCCGTGCAGGTGGTGCTGAACCGGTTCGGCGACGACGGGGTGCCGGCGGGTGAGGTCGTCCTCGACGGCCCCCGCCGTCCCTACCTGGCAGCCGGCGACACCATCGACGCCGGCTACGAGGCGGGTGAGCTCACACAGAGCCTGTGCTCGCCGTGGCAGCACGACTTCCGCGACTGCGGCTGCTACTACTGGGCGTCGAACCACCCCGACATCGCCATCGAGGCGGTGGAGGCGGGAGCCGACCCGGGGGTGCCGCCGCCGCCGGGCACGGGCTGGGTCAACTGGCAACGGGCCCGTCCACCCCGCGAGAACGTGCCCGAGTTCGGCTACTACGAGATCAGCGAGCGCTACCAGGACCTTGCCGTGGTGGTGGGCGATCGGGAGTCGGCCGACCCGTACCGGCCGGGCGCCGTCGACGGGGCCGAGCCCTATGCCACCACCGACGAGTTGGTGGCCGAGCTGCGCGACGGGCTGGCTCCCCTGGAGCATGCCCTGACCCTCGAGTACCTCTACGCCTGGTCGTCGGTGCGGTCACCGGAGGAGGTCGACGCTCTCGCCGACGACGAGCTGGCCGAGGCCCTGCCCCTGCGGTTCCGGGCCGATCCCGCCCATCCCCTCGAGGGAGTCTCGGACCGGACCGCCGCCGTCGAGTACCTGCGATCCCGGCTCCGCCGCGACGTGACCTTCCTTCGCGAGCAGCTGCGCACCACCGCCATCAGTGAGATGCGCCATCTGTCGTGGGTCAACCTGCTCCTGCGCAAGCTGGCCGACATGGGCATCGGCGCTCCGTACACGCGTGCACTGGGCGTCGCCACCGAGGTCCCCACGGGCACGCCGGGGGTCAGCCGGGCGACCGCCCTGCGCCCGTTGCTCGCCCCCGCGGTGGCCGATTTCGAGGGGGTCGAGCGTCCGAGCGGCAGCCTCGACGGCCGCTACGCCCGGGTGCGGGCGACGCTCGACACCCCCGAGCTCCCGGGCGAGCTCTACGACATCGCCAGCCGCATCGTCGACGACGGCGTGGACCACTACAGCGCCTTCCGGCGCATGGTGGCGATCGTCGGTCTCTACGACCAGCCGTCGCCTCCGCACCTGCGGCCCGGGTTCACCCTTGCGTCGGGGGACGAGGCCGAGGTGGCCCCCGCGCTCATGGCCCAGGGCCGGGTCATGGCCCTGTTGTCCCAGGGCTACGCCGGCGACCCGTCCAAGATCGCCGAGGCCCGGCGGGTCATGCTGGTCGACCTCGAGCCTGCCATCGAGACGGCCGCCCGGCAGGGCTTCGGCGTCCCCTTCTTCTGAGGCTCGCAGCGGCCCAGGCTCACGGCCCCCGCTCTCGCGCCCGATTGTGGAACGCACACGCCGGGCGGCCGTTGTCCTGGATGGTGGGCCCACCGGCCGACCACGGGATCTTGTGGTCGATCTCGCAGTCGGTGGC
>CAYTTL010000304.1:0-2758 GCA_964440725.1 uncultured Acidimicrobiales bacterium
CCGCCGAGCACCGCTCCGCCGACGACCGCCGCGCCCACCACGACAACGGCGACCACGACAGCCACGACCCCTCTCCCACCCGCCCGGGTGCCCGCCGGCGTGCCGACAACCACCGCCGTACCCACCCCCACCACCAGCGCGCCCGCCCGAGGCGTGCCTGCGGCGGGGGCACCGACGACGACCAGGGCCACCACGGCGACGACGGTGCAACCGGCGACCGGTGTGACCCAGGCGCCCGCAGGTCCCATCCATCCGAAGACCGGGGGCCCGTCGTCGTTGCTGCCCTCGCTGGTTCTCATGGGCACGGGCCTGGCCGGTCTGCGCCTTCGCTCCCGAGCCCGAGCGGCCCCCTGAGCGGGTGTCGGCCCGGCTCGGCCCCAGTTCCCCAACCAACAAGGAGGACCCGCCATGGCCACCTACATCATGATGATGAAGTTCATCGAACCGGGAATCGATTCCATCAAGCAGTCCCACGTCGGGCGGGCGGCCGGCAAGAAGGCCGCCAAGTCCCTGGGGATCACCTGGAAGCAGCAGTACCTGGTGATGGGGGAGTACGACATCGTCAACGTGGTCGAGGCCCCCGACGACGAGACCATGGCCAAGTTCGCCCTCATGGGTCTCACCGGCAGCCTGTCCATCACGACCATGCGGGCGTTCAACGAGTCCGAGACCGACAAGCTGGTGCGGGACCTCCAACCACCGCCCTCCTGACGCCTACGGACCTCCCCGCCCGCTGCCGGGAGCGACTGGTCCGGCGGCCGGTTCGGCGGGCTTGGCGTCGAGCACCTCGACCACGAACCACAGCGTCTCGTCGCCGGCGATGGTCGGAGGACTCCCCTGCGCGCCGTAGGCCAGCGCCGGCGGGATGCCGAGCAGGCGCTGGCCGCCGACCGCCATGCCGGGAATGCCGTCCTGCCACCCCTTGATGACCTGGTCGAGACCGAAGGTGGCGGGCGCGTTGCGCGAGTACGACGAGTCGAACACCTTGCCGGTGGAGCACGCCACGCCGACGTAGTTGACGGTGACCGTCGAGCCGGGCGCCACGACCGTGCCGGTGCCGGGTTTGAGGTCTTCCTTCACCAACTCCGCAGGAGGCGGGCCCTCCTTCACCGGCACCGCTGGGGCGCCGGCGGGGAGACCTTCCAACGCGGCCACACACGGCTTTCCGGCCGCTGAGGCGGCGGTCGGCGCGGTCGTGGTCGGCGCCGTGTTCGACGTGGTGGTGGTGGCGTTCGGGGCGGTCGTGGTGGTATTCGGCGTGGCGACCTCGGTCTTGTCGCCGTCGCGGGACACCAGGACGACGATCACGATGACTGCGAGCACAACTGCGGCAACGCCGCCGATGAGGCCCTGGCGACGGCGCCGGGCCCGCCGCTGGGCCGCGGCCGCAGCAGCCAGCCGGGCCTCACGCCCGGTCCTGCGACGGTTGCGATTTCGCCCGGCCACGGGTCGCAAGCTAGCTGCCGGTCGGTGGACGCGCGGTTAGGCCCATGAGCCAGGGGGATAATGAGCGGGAACGACAGCGACCGTGAGAGTCGACCCACTCCGGCCGGCGCGTGAGGGAGAACGACCCCATGGTGATGAACAGGACCGCCGCCGGCACCCCGGTGAGCGACGGGATGGGGTAGATGGTCCGCACCGCGGCAGATGTCGAGCGGCGTCGAACGGGGCCTGATCTGCCCGAGCCGCGCGGACCCCTCAGCGCCCAGGTCGTCGAGGCCCTCCAGAGACCCGCCCACAGCCTGCGCGTCCCTCGTCACATGGGTCCCGCCTGGACGAGCGACGACCTCCAACTGGCCCTCTACCTCTGCTACGAGATGCACTACCGGTCGTTCGAGGGCGTCGACGAGCGGTGGGAGTGGGAGCCGTCGCTGCTCGCCCTCCGGCGCCTGCTCGAGGATTCATTCGAGGCAGGTCTCCGGGGCCTCGCGGGACGCTCAGAGCGGGTCACCGACATCGCCGGATACCTGTGGGACATGATCGCCGCAGCCTCGGGACCATCGCTGTCGAGCTTCGTTGCCGAGCACGCCACGCTCGGGCAGATGCGGGAGTTCCTCGTCCACCGGTCGGCGTACCAACTCAAGGAGGCCGATCCCCACACCTGGGGCATCCCCCGGCTGGCCGGGGAGGCGAAGGCGGCCCTGGTGCACATCCAGGCCGACGAGTACGGCGGCGGGGTCGAGGCCGAGATGCACTCGACCCTGTTCGCCGACACCCTGGATGCCGTCGGCCTCGATGCCAGATACGGGACGTATCTCGACCGGCTGCCCGGCGCCACCCTCGCCACCGTGAATCTCGTGTCGCTCTTCGGCCTCCACCGCCGGTGGCGGGGAGCCCTCGTCGGCCACCTCGCCGTGTTCGAGATGACGTCGGTGGGGCCCATGGGGCGCTACTCCGCCGCCCTGCGCCGCCTCGGTGTCGCCGCCGCGGGACGCCGGTTCTACGACGTCCACGTGGAGGCCGACGCCGAGCACCAGTTCGTGGCCGCCGACCGCCTGGCCGCCGGCCTGGCCCGTTCGGATCCCGACCTGGTGGGCGACATCGTCTTCGGCGCCGCCGCGGTCATGGCCGTGGAGGCGCGCTTCACCCGCCATCTGCTCGACAGCTGGAAGGCGGGGCACAGTTCACTCCGTCACCCTCTCCCCGACGCTGGCACTGCCTCCTGACCGGACCTGGCACTGCCTCCTGACCGGCGTCGCCGGCCGGGCCGGCGGGCCCTGGCACTGTCTCCTGACCCCGGCGCCGACCACCTAGTGTC
>CAYTTL010000305.1:0-2754 GCA_964440725.1 uncultured Acidimicrobiales bacterium
CCACCGGCCTGGTAGGTGTGGGGCTCGGTTTCGACGGCATTCCCGTAGGCCGCGACCACGTCGGCCTCCGTGGAGCCGGGGTGCACTCCCGCGAGCGTCTGCCACGTCGGCTGCCTGGCCTCGGCTCGCACGATGGTGCCGTCGAGGGGATCGGCGGGGCGCGTGCCGTCGTCGCCGACCATGAAGGAGAGGCCGTCGAGACCCTCGGGGACGGCGTAGTAACAGAAGCCGTCGAACGCATCGAAGGCCTCGATCGCCAGGGTGACCCCGGCGACCTGCGCCGCTTCTCGGACGGTCATCCCCGCGTGGACGGGCCCGATTCCGCGGGAGTGAAGGCGCGAGCGGGTCGTGAGGGGCGACCCGGTCGCGTCGGGGGCGACCGTCGTCGAGGTGGTGGTGGGCGCCGGTGCTGTCGTGGTGCTCGTCGACGAGGTGGTCGTGGCGGGGACGGTCGTGCCCAGGGTGGCGGAGGTGGTGTCGGCTCCGTCTCCGCCGCAGCCGACGACCAGCGCCAGGCCGATCGCGGCGACGCCGACCCTCGCGAAGAACGTTGTCGTCACTGAAGGCCGACAGTAGTTCTCCCGGGCCGGCCCGAGCTTCTCGTGTGCGAATCGCGGCGGTTTCCTCCGCGTTTCGCACACGAGAACAGGTTTCGCATGCCGAGGGCCACGCTCCTGCCGGTCAGACGGTGACGCGGATCTCCCTTCGATCGGGCGACACCGTCGTGCCGGGAAGGGACCGCAGGCGTTGGCTCAGCTCGGCGCTGAGGTACGAAATGCCTGTGCGCTTCCCGGGGTTCAATCGAACCAGGAGCTGGCCGCCGTCAGCCAGGCGGGAACGGCAGTCCTTCAGAAAGAACGCCCACTCGGCGTACTGCCAGTGGTTCTCGCGGCTCAGGTGGTTGAACTTCACCAGGTGGGCGGTCATGAGATCGAACTTCGGCCCCATGTCAGGGAGGAGCTGGAAGGCAACGATGCGATGGACGACCCTGGGAAGCTCCGTCATCCGGGTGACCTCCCTGAAGATCTCCACGTCATCGGTGTCGAGCCCGAGTACATCGTGCCCCCACGATCGGGCCGCGGTCAGGAAGTAGCCGGTTCCGCATCCGAGGTCGAGAATGCGACACGGGGGCCGCGTGTCCAACCCGAACTCCACGGCCCGGGAGACGGCGACGCGCAGCCGGACGTCGAGGTCCAGGAATTTCCGGCCGACGAGGCCATCGGTGTTCATCCACGCCGCCCGCCGGCCCAGGAACTCCTCGGTTTCAATGGATTCGGCCAGGGAGCGGGCTGTCTCGATCTCGAACCGCGATCTGGCGGACAGCGCACGGGCCAGACAGGACGTCGCGGCATTGTACTTGAGGCGAAGGCTGACAGCCCGCCTCAAGGCGCGAACGTCCGCTATCTGATACCGATCCGGGAGAAGGTCGATCATCGGCTTGAGCCCGCGGGTCGCAAACGGCACACGCCGATCCTCTTGGGGCTCCCGCTCAGTCCGCACTCGAGTGACTCTCAGCCGTAGCCGGCAATGACGGACGAGACTGTAGTCGGGCGTGGCCCCGGCGCAACGGGACCCTTGACCCTCCCCCCGGCTCGAAGCCGATCTCATATGCCTGCCGTCAGGGAGTCACCGGCGTCACCGCCGCCACGCCGGCGGCTCCGGCATAGCGGAAGAAGCCGGGATCGTCCGTCGGGCGGCGGCCCATGGTGGTGACCTCGAGACGGAAACCGGCGAGCACCTCGCCCATGTCGGGGACATCGACCTCCACGACCGTGTGCCGCTCGTCGACGGACGGCCATGGCGCTCCGGCCGGCACCGGGACGAGGGCAGGTCGCCCGGCGGCCCACAGTGCCGCCATGGTGTGCTGGCTCACGCCCCGGTGCCGTTCCCTCGTGTCGACGTCGGAGTACCGCACGGCCACGATGGGCCGACCGCCCAGGCGGGAGGCGGCGTCGACGACCTGGCCCACCTCCAGGCCGCCGAACCCCAGCCGGCTCTTGGTGCCCACCCCGCCGGGGCCGGGACCGACGACCACCACCCGGGCACCGGCCCCGGCCGTGGCCACCTCGAGCGCGGAATGGAGCGTCACCGCCTCGTGGTCACCTCCGAACGCCTCCCCGCAGGTCACGGTGGCAGCCAGCAGGCCGGCGGCCCCGAGGTCGGCCACCAGGTCTGACAGGGCGATCGGGAGAGCGGCGGCGTCGGTCATCACGTAGGCGACGCGGGTTCCCGGCGCCCCATGAGCCACGGCGGCGGCGACGCACGCCACCTGGCTGTGCAGGGCGCAGGCCACCACCGGGATGCCGCCGAGGTCGTCGGGGGCCACGTATCCGGCTGCTTCTTCGCTGGCGCCGACGTCGGCCTGCAGGCTCGTGTAGCGCAGCTTCATCCCCGTCCCCGGCCCGAGGCGTGTCCAGGAGTCGCGGGACAGGTTCCAGTGCACGACGTGCCAACCGCCCGTGCCGAGGCCGAGCTCCACTGCGGTGGTGTTCACGACCACTCTGTCGCCCACGCCGACGGGGCCGATCAGCTCGGTGAGCACGTAGGCCGGCGCGCCGTCGACCTCGACGCGCTGGAGGCCGCGGCGCTCGGAGCGCAGACGGGTCACCACGCCGGTGCGGAAGGAGGGCACCGAGGGGCTACAGGCTGGCGATGAGTTTCTCGACCCGCTCGTCGCGCCATTTGAACGGGTCCTTGCACAGCACGGTGCGCTGGGCCTGGTCGTTGAGCTTGAGGTGCACCCAGTCGACGGTG
>CAYTTL010000306.1:0-2733 GCA_964440725.1 uncultured Acidimicrobiales bacterium
GAAGGCGCACCAGCGACGAGTCGTTGATCCGCCGGCAGCAGGCCAACCCCGCCATCGCGACCTCCATCGTCGTCGTTGACGATGAAGATTGCGACCTCGGGTTCCTGCTTGTAGGGACTCAGGTCAGTCGGAGGGTGCCGATATCCGCGGAACGGCTCGCCGAGGGTGCGGGTGAGGCGTCAGCGGCGCCCGCGGGCAACCCTCAATCCCCAACCGACTGCGAGTGCCATCAGGAACAGGACTATCAGGGTTACGACGAGACCCATTGGTCTGCCTTCCTCTCGGTGGTGCACGGGGGCGTAGCGTACCTCGCTACCCGGGGTTTCAGCAACCCGCCCTTGCGGCAAGCCTCCATTGCCGCAGGCCCGACTTGCTCTATACTGGCCCTGAGGAGGCGTGGTGCCCGAGACTGCCCAGAGTGACGAAGTGCTCGCTGCCCTCGACGGCCTCCTCGACGCCCTCCGAGACAGCACCAGCCGCACCCAGGAAGCCACTCGCCGGGCCCAGTCGATCCGCCGGCTTCGCAGCAAGGGTCAGTCCTACCGCGAGATCCTCGGTCACACCGAACGAGCCCTTCTCCTGCAGACCACGCGAGAGCACCTGGATCGGCTCCTTCAGGCGAGCGGCCGACTGCGGCGCGCCCAGGTGCGGGCGTTGTACGCGGAGGGCATGACGATGGAGCAGATCGCCCGGCTCTTCGGCGTGACCCGCCAGCGCGTGTCGGGTCTCTTGCGCGACGGATCGCAACGCGATGGCGATCGCTCCCACTAGTCCCTTCTGACCAGGCGGCGGCGTCCGTTCGGACGGCAAGAAAGGCCCGTTCGGGTGATTGCCGTCCGGGGTCCCGGAGTCGACAATATGGAGGTCCCCCCAAGACACGAACCACACACGACGAGCCGCCGGTTCGTCGTGTGTGGGCCCGTTTCCGGGCGCAGGCGAGCGGGCGACCAGCGGCGCAAGCGGTCATGCAGCCGGAGTTGGGCCCGGCGGTCGGTATCATCGGGTGCCAGCGATGCTCGATCAGCGTAAGGCCGCCATCCTCCGCGCCGTGGTCAAGGAGTACATCGAGACCGCCCAACCCGTGGCCTCGGCCCACGTGGCGCGCCTGGGCGACCTGGCGGTGTCACCGGCCACCGTCCGCAACGAGATGGCGGTGCTCGAACGTGAGGGCTTCCTGGTCCACCCCCACACCAGCGCCGGTCGGGTGCCCACCGACAAGGGATACCGGTTCTACGTCGACCAGCTGGGCAGTCCTCCGGGTCCCCTGGCCCCGGCCAAGAAGCGTCAGGTGGAGGACTTCTTCGCCAAGGCCCACGGTGAGCTCGAGCAGATGCTCGACGACACCGGGCGCCTGCTCTCGAGTCTCACCGACTGCGCCGCTGTGGTGATGGCCTCGGTGCACGAGACGGCGACCGTGCGGTCCGTCCAGCTGGTGGCCCTCGGGCCCCGCGTGGCCCTGGCCGTGGCCGTGCTCTCCGACGGGGCCCTCGAGAAGGAGACGATCGAGTTCAGCACCGACGTCTCCGAGACCCGGGTGTCGGCCGCGTCGGTGCACCTGGCCGCCAACCTGCGGGGCTATGCGCTGGCCGACGCGCCCGTGCCCGCGTCCACGGGCGACGGTCTCACCGATCGCATCGTCGCCCAGGCCCAGGTCGCCCTCGCCGGCGGGCAGCGCCGGGATCCCGAGCATGTCTTCGTGGGGGGCGCGTCGCGGATGGCCGCCACCTTCGAGGCCATCGAGACGGTGCGCCACGTGTTGGTCATGCTCGAGCAGCAGTACGTGGTGGTGAGCCTGCTCCAGGACGCCCTGCGCCAAGACAAGCTGGTGTCCATCGGGGCCGAGCACGGAGTGGAGCCGCTGGCCGAGTGCTCGGTCGTCGTGGCGCCCTACGAGGTGTCGGGCGGCGCCGCCGGCACCATCGGCGTCCTCGGGCCCACGCGCATGGACTACGACCGGGCCATGGCCGCGGTCGCCGTGGTGAGCGAGCGCCTGGGCCGGCGCCTCCAGGACGGCTGAGGTGGACGACGACTACTACGCCCTGCTGGGCGTGGGCCACAGCGCCAGCGAGGACGACATCAAGCGGGCCTACCGCAAGGTGGCGCGCGAGCTGCACCCCGACACCAACAGTGACCCGGCGGCCGAGGAACGGTTCAAGGCCGTGACCCTCGCCTACGAGACGCTGCGCGACCCGGAGCGCCGCCGTCGCTACGACATGTTCGGTCCCGAGGGGGTGCGGGGATCGGGTGCCGCCGGCACCGGGGCGGGCGGTGGCACGGGCTTCGGCGGTGACGGCTTCGGCGGCGGCCTCGGTGATCTGTTCGAGACCTTCTTCGGCGGCGGGTCGTTCGGCGGGGGCGGCCGGCGGGGTGGTGGACCGCCACGGGGGTCCGACATGGAGACCACCCTCGATCTCGACTTCTCGTCGGCCATCTTCGGCACCCAGGCCCAGGTGCGGGTACGCGTGCCCATCGCCTGCACGACCTGCGGCGGCACCGGCGCCCGTCCGGGGACCAAGCCCCAGACCTGCCAGGCGTGTGGCGGAGTGGGCGAGGTCCGCCAGGTCCGTCAGTCGATCCTCGGCCAGATGGTCACGGCCAGCCCGTGCCGGCGCTGCGGGGGAACGGGCCAGGCCATCGCCGACCCGTGCACCGACTGTCGGGGCGAGGGCAGGATCACCAGGGAGCAGACCTTCACCGTCGACGTGCCCGCCGGCGTCGACAACGGCTCCACCC
>CAYTTL010000307.1:0-2716 GCA_964440725.1 uncultured Acidimicrobiales bacterium
CAGGACGGATCGCAGAACGGATCACAGGACGGATCCGGGGACCGTTCGCAGGCCATGACCGGGCCCGACGGCTTCTCCGAACAACCCCCCGACGAGATCATCCGTACCGAAGGCCTCACCAAGATCTTCCCGTCGACGGATGACCGCGAGGACCTCACCGCCGTCAACGGTCTCAACCTGTCGGTGTGCAAGGGCGAGATCTTCGGCCTGCTCGGGCCCAACGGGGCGGGCAAGACCACAACCGTCGGGATGCTGACCACCCGGGTGGTGCCCACGTCGGGGCGGGCGATCGTCGGTGGCGTCGACGTGGTGGCCGAACCGGCCCGCGCCAAGCACCGCATCGGGGTGCTCCAACAATCCAACACCCTCGACCGCAGCCTCACCGTCAGTGAGAACCTCTACTTCCACGCCCGCTACTTCGGGCTGAGCGCCAAGGCCGCCACCATCGCCACCGAGGAGTCCCTCGAGCGGTTCCGCCTCGAGAGCCGGCGCAAGTCCGAGGTCCGGGTGCTGTCCGGGGGCATGGGCCGTCGGCTCATGGTCGCCCGGGCCATCCTGCATCAGCCCGACGTGCTGTTCCTCGACGAGCCGACGGCCGGCCTCGACCCCCAGAGCCGCCTGGCCCTGTGGGACATCGTGGCCGACCTCCACAACGACGGCCAGACGATCCTGCTCACCACCCACTACATGGAGGAAGCCGACCGCTTCTGCAACCGGGTGGCGATCATCGACCACGGCCAGATCCTGGCCCTCGACACGCCGACCAACCTCAAGAAGTCCGCCGACCTGCGGCACGACTCGGCGGCGGCGGCCAAGGCCAAGCTGGCCAGGCTGCGCTCGCTCGCCCGGGTGGCCAAACCCGATCCCCTCGACGGGAGCCGGGACCCGGACGACGACCTGGAGACGCTGGCTGCCGTCGACGACGGCGACGACCTGCTCGAGGCCGTCACCCTCGAATCGGTGTTCATCGAGCTCACCGGGAGAGACCTGCGCGAATGACCGACGCCCTGACCGTCGCCCCTCCGCGACACGCCCCGCCCACCCGGCTGCCCCCGGTGCCTCCGTTCTCGAAGAAGACGTGGTTCACGTCCTTCCGCTCGCTGCTGCTGCGTGACCTGACGGTGCTCGACAAGGACCTCCGGGAGTTCCTGCCCAACACCCTGATACAACCGGTCCTGCTGGTGTTCACGTTGACCTACGTGTTCCCCGAGATCGGCCAGGGGATCGGCGCGGGCGGCAACGGCGGCGAGGCTCGCTTCGCCACCCTGCTCCTCGGCGGTATGGTCGCCCAGGCGATCATCTTCTCCGGCATCTTCCGGGTGGCCCTTCCCGTGGCCCGCGAGTTCGACGTCACCAGCGAGATCGAGGACCGGGTGCTGGCCCCCATCTCCATCCGCCTCGTCGCCTTCGAGCGCATCGTGGCCGGCGCCCTCCAGGCCTTCTTCGCCGGCCTGATGGTGTTCCCCGTCGCCGCCTTCCTGCCGGTCACGCCCATCTACGTGAAGGTCGACTGGCCGATCCTCATCGGCGTGAGTCTCCTGGTGTGCTTCACGTCGTCGGCCATCGGCCTCACCGTCGGCACCCGCATCGAGCCTCGGCTCGTCCCCCCGCTGGCCAGCTTCGTGGCCCTGCCCCTGGCGTTCCTCGGCTGCATCTTCTTCACCTGGAACTCGCTCACGCCGATCCCGTGGCTCAAGTACGCGGTGCTGGTGAACCCGCTCGTCTACATGAGTGAGGGCTTCCGGGCGGCGCTCACCGAGGGGGTGCCCATCATGCCGCTCCCGGTCATCTTCGGCGCCCTCACCGCCTTCACCGTGGTCTTCACCGTGCTCGGCGTCACCGGGTTCAAGAAGCGGGTGCTGAGCTGAGAGGCTCGCTACGCCTCGGTCTGCACCTCGAAGCCCATGGGCACCCCCACCAGCTTCGCACCAGGCTTCGGCTCGACCACCACCGTGGACTGCCAGAAGCCGCCCATGATGAACCGCACCGGCACCTCGTAGACGCCGGGGGCTACCTCCTTCGCCATCTCGTTGAGCCCCATCCCCGACATTCCCCCGGCCCCGCCCATGTCGGACCGCATGCACACCCGGGCCTTCCTCAGCGGCGTGCCGTCCTGGGTGACGCGCAGGCGGTAGCGGGTGAGGTTGACGTTTGGCTGCTCGAGCAGGGTGGCTTCTATGGCCGGGTCGGGGTCGGGGATCTGGGTGCACGCGTCGAAGGGGGGGCTGTTGAGCTTGGTGATGGCCGTCAGGAACGCGGCCACCCCGATGACACCCACCATGCACAGCCGCCAGATGTACCACCCCTCCGACAGACAGACCGGCACGCCGTTGACCGCTCCGGCCGCCACCAAGCTGGTTCTCCTGGGCACGGCCGGCGGTCCCCTCCCCTCGCCCGTTCGCTCGGGCATCGCCCAGGCCGTGGTCGTGGGCGAGCGGGTCCACCTCGTCGACTGCGGCAGCGGCGTGACCCGCCAGCTCCGCCGGGCCCGGCTCCTGCGCAACCTCCACCAGGTGTACCTCACCCACCTGCACTCCGACCACGACTGCGACTACTTCAACGTCTTCCTGCTGGGCTGGCCCATCCTGCAGTGGGGCCCGCCCGTTCACGTGTACGGGCCCGGCCCCGCCGGCGGCCTGGCGGCGATGCCGCCCGACCGCCCCGACGACGCACCCTTCCCCGTGGTGCACCCCGCTTCCCCCACGCCCGGCATCGT
>CAYTTL010000308.1:0-2360 GCA_964440725.1 uncultured Acidimicrobiales bacterium
TCAACAACACACCGCTGCCTGCGGGCGTGCACGTCACATCCATCGGTGCCCGCACCGATCCGGTCGTCCCCGCCCGCCACACCCGGCTGGCGGGCGCCTACAACGTCGTCATCGACAGCGGGGGAGGAGCCGGCACCCACTCCGACCTGCCCGGCTCGGCTCTGGCCCGCCGTGAGGTGGGCCTGGCCATCCACCGCCTCCCGCCGACCTGTCAGACCCTCGCCGACATGATGGCCGACCAGGCCGTCACCCAGGCCATCAGCGTCGGCTCCGACGCCGTCGGCTTCGGTGCGTGGGCCGCCGGTCGCTGGGTCGATTCCATGGCTCCGCGTCCCGCCCTCTACCCCGTCGCCCGGTGATGTTCCGTCGACTGCCCGCTGTCGTCCCCTCGCCTGGAGGTCACACCGTGAAAACCAACGCCCAGTCGCCGTCGCCGTGGTCGCCGTGGTCGCCGTGGTCGCTGCCGGTTGCCGTCGCCGCCAGCGTCGCCGCACTGGTCCTGGCCGGCTGCAGCGGCGGGGGCAGTGGCGGTCCGGAGACCGCCGGCCGCGAGCCCACGATGACGACCCAGTGGCGCTGGGTCGCCCCGCCGCCGTCCTACGTGGGGATGCCCGCAGCCGACGCCGCAGGCGTGGCCGTCACCTTCGGGCACTCCCATCTGGTGGTACTCGACCCAACCGGTGAGCCGCAGTGGACGGTCGACCGCCCCAGCCTCCGTGACGTGGCTCCCGCCCTCACGCCCGACGCCGTCCTGGTGGCGACCGAGGACGGCCTGGCGGCGTTCGAACGGGCCACCGGCGCGCCGCTCTGGGCAGCCGACCTCGGCGAGCGGGCCAACACACCCGTCATGGCCGGCGGTCGGGCGGTGGTCAGCACCTGGGAGGGGTCGCTGATCGGGCTCGACCGTGCGACCGGTTCGGTGCAGTGGCGCTCCGGGCTACCGGGCCCCGCCCTGGGCCCGGCAGCCGCAGCTGGAGACACCGTCGTCGTCTCCTGGGAGTCCGACCACGGCGATGGTGCCGGCGTGGTCGCGGTCGATGCCACGACGGGACGGCCGCGCTGGTCCGTACCCCTGCCGCCGGGGGGCGTCAGCGGGCCCGGCGTACTCACCGCACCAGGCGGCCCAGCGCTGGTCGTGGTGGTGGCCGGCGACAGCGCCGCCCACGGCCTTGGGGCCGACTCCGGTGCCGAGCGGTGGCGGCGCGAGCTCGACGGCGCCGGCTCCCCCGAGGACGTCCCCCTCGACGCCGGCGACGGGGCGGTGCTGGTGGCCCATCGCCTTGGCGGCATGGCGCTGCTCGACGGCACCGACGGTGCCCCTCGGTGGCAGGTGGCGAGCGATGGTGCGGCCGTCCGGGGTGGGCCCGCGGGCCCTGGCCCCAACGGGCTGTTCGCCCTGCCCCTCGAGGACGGGCGACTCCTCCTGGCCGGCCCCGGACGGGCCACGGCGACGGTCGACCCGCCCGGCCGGGTCAGTGGTGTAGCCGCCGGCCCCGGAGGCACCCTGATCGTCGGCGTGCGCGAAGCCGTCGACAACGACCTCACGGCGTCGGCGGGCTGGTAGCGCCGAAGGACCGAGCGCCTTCGGGCCGGGGGTACACTCCGGAAGCGCCGGGCACGAGGTCCGGGGCCACCCACGCCTGTTCGCAACCCACGGTCGCTCGCAGTTCGAGCGCAGCGCCCAGGCGAAACCAACCGTTGGGAGAGGAGAGCCATGGCCGTCGTGACCATGAAGCAGCTGCTGGAGGCCGGGATGCATTTCGGTCACCAGACCCGGCGCTGGAACCCGAAGATGCGACGTTTCATCTTCGGTGAGCGCAACGGCATCTACATCATCGACCTCAACCAGACGCTGCAGCGCATCGACACGGCGTACAGCTTCGTGCGCGACCTGGTGGCGGGTGGGGGATCGGTGCTGTTCGTGGGCACCAAGAAGCAGACGCAGGACGCCATCGCGTCGGCAGCCCAGCGGGTGGGAATGCCCTACGTGAACGAGCGGTGGCTGGGCGGCATGCTCACCAACTTCCAGACCATCAGCGGGCGGGTCAAGAAGATGGCCGAGTACGAGCGCATGAAGGAGAGCGGCGACTTCGAGGCCATGCCCAAGAAGGAAGCCCTCATCCTGGGACGGGAGCTGGAGAAGCTGCAGCGCAACCTCGGCGGCATCCGCAACCTCACCCGTCTCCCCGACGCAATCTTCGTCATCGACACGAAGAAGGAGCACATCGCCGTCACCGAGGCGAACAAGCTGGGCATGCCGATCGTGGCCGTCGTCGACACCAACTGTGACCCCGACCTCATCCAGTACATCGTTCCCGGCAACGACGACGCCATCCGTGCCGGGAACCTCATGTGCCGGA
>CAYTTL010000308.1:2370-2715 GCA_964440725.1 uncultured Acidimicrobiales bacterium
CGCCTCCCGCCGCAACGCCAAGGTGGCGGCGGCGGCGCCCGCTCCGACGGCCGACCCCGAAGCCGAGGCCCGCAGGGTCCATCAGCAGGCCGAGGCCCGTCGCCAGGCCGCCCTCCAGGCCCAGGAGCGCGAGGCCCGCCTGTCGACGCGCCGTTCGCCGGCTCCCGACGCCCCTGCCCCCGACGCCCCTGCGCCCGACGCCGCCGCGCCGGCCGCCACACCGCCCGAGCCTGCAGCCGATTCCCCCGAGCCCCAATCCGTGGCGGTGGCCGACGCCCCGTCCGTCACCTCCGGGCCCGCCGGTCCGAGCGAGGGCTGAGGTGGCGGATTTCGGCGCCAAGGACG
>CAYTTL010000309.1:0-2707 GCA_964440725.1 uncultured Acidimicrobiales bacterium
GCCCTGGGTGGTCGCCGGGTCGAGGTCGCCCTCGAACTCCCGGAAGATCTGGCGCAACGACTTGCCCACGATGTTGACCAGCACGTTGAGCCGGCCCCGGTGGGCCATGCCGAGCACGGCCTCCTCGTACCCGGCCCGGGCCGCGTTGTCGAGCACCTCGTCGATCAGGGGAATGGCGCTCTCCGCCCCCTCGAGGCCGAAGCGCTTGTGCCCGACGTACTTGGTGTGCAGGAAGCGCTCGAAGGCCTCGGCCGCGTTGAGGCGGTCGAGGATGTGCAGCTGCTCGTCGGTTGACAGTGCCGTGCTCACGCCCTCCACGTGCTCCTGGATCCACCGCTTCTGATCGGGTTCCTGGATGTGCATGTACTCGACGCCGACCCGCCTGCAGTACGCGTCGCGCAGGATCCCGAGCACGTCGCCGAGGGCCCTCACGTCGGTGCCGGCCAGGCCGTCGGTGAAGAACTCCCGCTCGAGGTCCCAGATGGTGAGGCCGTAAGTGGCGGGATCGAGCTCGGGGTGGGTGCGTGGTTCCTTCCACCGCAGCGGGTCGAGGTCGGCGATGAGGTGGCCTCGCACGCGGTACATGTTGATGAGGGTCTGGACGTGCACCTGCTTGACCCGATGCTCGTCGCGGTCGTTCATCGGGTTGCTGTCCTGGCGCCACTTCACCGGCTCGTACGGCACCCCGACCGAGGCGAACACCTCGCGGTAGAAGTCGTCGGCGCCGAGCAGCAGCTCGTGGACCCGCTTGAGGAACAGCCCCGACTCCGCTCCCTGGATCACCCGGTGGTCGTAGGTGGACGTCAGGGTGAGCACCTTCGAGATGCCGAGGTCGGCCAGCACGCGGGGATCGGCCCCTCCCCACTCGGCCGGGTAGTCCAGGGCCCCGACACCGACGATGACGGCCTGGTCGGGCATGAGCCGGGGCACGGAGTGGACGGTGCCCAGGGTGCCCGGGTTGGTGAGGGTCATGGTGACCCCGGCGAAGTCGTCAGGTGCGACGCGCCCGGAGCGCACCTTGCGGATCAGCTCCTCGTAGGCCGCCTGGAACGACCGGAAGTCGAGCGTGTCGGCATCACGGATGCAGGGCACGACGAGGCTGTGGCGACCGTCGGCCTTCTCCACGTCGACGGCCAGGCCCAGGCCCACATGCCGGTGGCGCACCACCGACGGTTGCCCACCGACGCGGGTGAAGGTCCGGCGCATCGCCGTGACCGTTTCCGTGGCCTTGACCACGGCCCAGCCCACCACGTGGGTGACGCTGACCTTGCCGCCGCCGGTGCGCCCGAGGTAGCCGTTGAGCACCTTGCGGTTGACCTCGAGAAGCCGGGCCGGCACCACGCGGGTACTGGTGGCCGTGGGTACACCCAGGCTGGCGTCCATGTTGGCCGCCACGCGGGCGGGTGCACCGCGCAGGGGCTCGGTCTCGTCGTCGGTGGCGCTCGACCGGGCGGCATCGCCGGCTCCGTTGGCGGGCGTCGGACGCCCGGCGGGCAACGACGTGGTCGGTTCGCCCGGGGCGACCGGTGCGGCGCTGTCGTCGCCGTAGCCCTCGAAGAAGTCGCGCCAGCTCTCGGCGACGGAGGACGGATCACGGGTGTAGCGCTCGTACATGTCGTCGACGAGCCATGCATTGGGCCCGAACGCCGCAGCCTCGGCTGCTCCGTCACCCATCCCGCCAGCCTACCGGTGGCGGTGCCGTTCCCTTGGCAAGGAAAGTCCCACCGGGATGGGTAGGTTCGTGGCATGACCACCGGAGCGGTAGCGGGTCGCGTCGTCGTCGGCCGCTACGACCTCCTCGAGACGCTGGGCACGGGCCCCATCGGACCGGTGTGGCGGGCCCACGACCGCGTACTGGGACGCGACGTGGCGGTTCGGGAGGTCGAACTTCCCGAGGTGCTCGACGACGCCGAGCAGGCTGCTCTCGCCGAGAAGGTGATCCGTGAAGCGGCGGCGGCATCCCAGCTGGACCACCCGAACGCGGTGTCGGTGCTCGATGTGGTGGTGGAGGGCACCCAGCCCTACGTGGTCAGCGAGCTGGTGGACGGGCGCAGTCTCGCCGCCATGGTCGAGGCCAGAGGACCGCTCCCGCCCGGTCGGGTGGCCGACATCGGCCGCCAGCTCCTCGCCGCCCTGACCGCGGCCCATGAGCTCGGGCTGGTGCACCGCGACGTCCGCCCCTCGAACGTCGTGCTGACCGAGGCGGGGGCCCGGCTGGTCGACTTCGGCGTGGCCTCCATGGTCGACGACCCCGCGCTCACCGCCTCGGGTGTGGTCCCCGACCCGTCGTATCTCGCACCCGAGCAGACCGGATCGGCGGCGGGAGCGACGGCCCTGTCCGATCTGTGGTCGCTGGGCGCCACCCTGTACTTCGCCGTGGAGGGGGTTCCGCCGTTCCACGAGCGTGACCCCGTGGCGACCATCGCCGCCATCGTCGGCCGCCCGCCGAGAGCAGCGGTTCGAGCCGGCGCCCTGCAGCCGGTGCTCGACGCCCTCCTCGTCAAGGAGGTCACGAACCGACCCGACGACGACGCCGCCCTCGCCCTGTTGAGAACCGTGTCGCCGAACGCGGCTGCGCCTCCCAGGCCCGAGCCGCCGCCCGTCGTCGCCGCCCCTCCGGGGCCGACCGTCGCGGACGACGACGATGCGCTCTGGTCGGCCCTGTCGCCGCCTCCGCCGGTGATGGCGCCGCCCGCCCCGCCGCCGC
>CAYTTL010000310.1:0-2705 GCA_964440725.1 uncultured Acidimicrobiales bacterium
GCCGCTCGGGCCCGCCATCCCGCTCACAGGGCCGCTCGGGCCCGCCATCCCGCTCACAGGGCCGCTCGGGCCCGCCATCCCGCTCGGGCTCGGCACCCCGCTCCGAGGGCCGCTCGGGCGCCAGGACCGGTAGCCGTGGACGACCGCGGCGATCGAGCCGCTCATGCCGGCGGCGTCGACCACCAGCACCACCGGCGCCTGCAGCAGGTCGGCCAGCTCCGCGGTCGTCGCAGCCGGCCCCGGCGCCGCCGCGCCGTCGAACAGACCCATGACGCCCTCCACCACGAGGAGGTCTGCCCCCCGCCCCGCTCGCCACACCAACGGCGCCATCGCCTCGGGACCGCACATCCAGGCGTCGAGGTTGCGACCCGGCCGTCCCGTCGCCAGTGCGTGGTAGCCGGGGTCGATGAAGTCGGGCCCCGCCTTGGCCGAGGCCACCGACACGCCCCGCCGGGCGAGAGCCGCCATGAGCCCCGTGGCGACCGTGGTCTTGCCGACGCCGGAGGCGGTGCCGGCCACGACGATCCGGGGGCCGAGAACGGGCACCGGTGGAGTCTGGCACCACCGCAACGGGCCCCAGACGTCCGGTCACGCAGCACCTCCCGCTGGCGTCGCCCCGCACGACCGCAGGTAGGTCTGCGGCGCCGCCTACCCTTGTCTGGCAATGAGCCCCGACGTCCCCCACCTGGCCGACGGGGTCGACGACACCGACGACGGTGCGCCGACCGAGTCAGAGCCGCGTCCGGCGGCCACCTTGCCCCGCTCGGTGGTCAACCTCCGCCGCACCCGCACGGCCCTGTGGATCGCCGTCGCCGTGGCCCTGCCCGTCACCATGCTCGTCCTCGTGCTCGCCACCCGACCCTCGGCCCAGACCAGGGCCGTCGAGTCGCCGCTGCTGGGCAAGCCGGCTCCGGCGGCCGAGGGCACGACCGTCGACGGTGCGCAGGTCAGCCTGGCCGACCTGCGTGGCCGGTGGGTGGTGGTCAACTTCTTCGCCACCTGGTGTGTCCCCTGCGTCACCGAGCACCCTGAGCTGATCCGTTTCGACGAGGCTCACGAGGCGGCGGGCGACGCCGAGGTGCTGGGCGTCGTCTACAGCGACAGCGCGTCCGCCGTACGCGATTTCCAGGCGGCCAAGGGCGGCAGATGGCCCATGCTCACCGACCCCGACGGGCGTATCGCCCTCGATTTCGGCGTCGGCGGTGTGCCCGAGTCGTTCCTGATCGACCCCGACGGGATCATCGTTTCCAAGATCCTCGGCGGCGTGCGAGCGGGTGACCTCCAGCGGCTCCTCGACGACGCTCAGGCCGGAGGCTGACCGCGGAACGCTGCTAGACACCTGGGCCATGGATGTGGTGGAGGTCGAGGGTCTTCGCAAGGAGTACAAGCGCTTCCGGGGCCGGGCGGTGGTGGCCGTCGACGGGCTCGATCTGTCCGTTCCCGCCGGCGGTGTCTTCGGGTTCCTCGGTCCCAACGGTTCGGGCAAGACCACCACCATCCGCTGCCTGCTGGGACTGGCGCAGGCCACCGCCGGCCGGTGCCGGGTGCTCGGCGCCGACTCGCACACCCAGCTGCGCGGGGTCATCGGACGGGTCGGGTCCCTGGTCGAGATGCCCGGGCTCTTCCCGGGCTTGTCGGCACGGAAGAACCTGTCGGTCCTCGGTCGCCTCGAAGGGCTCGGCCCGGCGAACGTCCAGGCGGTGCTCGACCGCGTGGGGCTGGCCGAGCGGGCCGACGACCCGGTCCGGGGGTTCTCGCTGGGAATGCGCCAGCGCCTGGGGATCGGGATCGCCCTGCTCAAGGACCCCGAGCTCCTCGTGCTCGACGAGCCGGCCAACGGTCTCGACCCGGCGGGGATCAAGGAGGTTCGCGAGCTCCTCAAGGGCCTGGCCGCAGAGGGCCGGACGGTGTTCGTGTCCAGCCACATCCTGGGTGAGGTCCAGCAGTCGTGCGACCGGGTGGCGATCATGTCGGGTGGGCGCTGCGTGCGGTCGGGACCGGTCGACGAGGTGCTCTCCGCCGGCCGCTCGACCGGGTTGATCGTGCGCGTCGCCGATCTCGACCGGGGCCTGGCGGCCCTGACCGAGGCGGGATTGACGGCGATCAGGGCCGGCGACATCCTCCGTGTCGACCTGCCGGCGGCCGAGGCCGAGAAGGTCACCCGGGCACTGGTGCGCAAGCGCCTCTACCTCACCGAGCTGCGACCCGAGGAGGTCAGCCTGGAGACGGTGTTCCTCGAACTCACGTCCGGCACCGATACCGCCTCGGGCCCACAGGTGCCTGCGGCATGGAAACGGCCCGAGTGATCCCGCTCCTGGCCGGTGAGCTCCGGCGACTGCTGTCCCGCCGGATGATCAAGGTGCTGGCGCTGCTGGCTGTGGGCGCCATCGCCCTGGCGGGCGTACTCACCTTCGTCAACACCGAGCAGGTGTCGGAGGCCACGCTGCGGCAGCGCGCCGTCGACGCCCAGGCCCGGGTGGATAGGTGCATCGAGAGCACCGATCCGCCGCCGGTCGTGCTGGGACCCGGGGACGACACCCTCCCGCCGGGGGCCGGCCGCGAGGACCTCTGCCGTTTTCGCTTCGACAGGGTCCGCGACGACAGGTTCAACCTCGAGGACCTCAAGGGCGTGCTGCAGGGCGTCACCGCCCCGCTGGTGATCGTCGCCTGGGTCATCGGGGCCTCGAGTATCGGCGCCGAGTGGC
>CAYTTL010000311.1:0-2693 GCA_964440725.1 uncultured Acidimicrobiales bacterium
AGGCCGGGGAAGGCGCTGAGGTGGCGGCTGCTCGCCGGTCGTCAGTCGGGCGAGGTGGAGAAGCCGTGCAGCTCGGGCTTGGTGACCCGGGCCATGAGCGACGACAGGGCCTCGGTCGCCCGTTTGCCGTGGTGGATCACCGCCACGACCTCGTCGGCGATCGGCGTCTCCACCCCTGCCCGGGCGGCCAGGGCGACCACGGCCAGGGAGCTGCGCACACCCTCGGCCACCATGCGGGTGCCGGAGGTGATCTCGTCGATCGTCCGTCCCCGGCCGAGCTGCTCCCCCACCCAACGGTTCCGGCTGCGCCCGCTCATGCAGGTGGCGACCAGGTCGCCGAGCCCGGCCAGGCCGGCGAAGGTCAGGGGCCGGCCCCCGAGGGCCACGCCCAGCCGGGTCATCTCGGCCAGCCCCCTCGTGATGAGGGTCGCCCGAGCGTTGTCACCGAAGCCCATGCCGTCGGAGATGCCCGACGCGATGGCCATCACGTTCTTGACCGAGCCTCCCAGCTCACAGCCCACCAGGTCGTCGTTGGTGTAGACGCGGAACGATCCGGTCGAGAACAGCCGCTGCAGGCCGTTGGCCAGTTCGGCATCGGCCCGGAGGCCGTCGGCGCCCCGCGTCGCCACCACACTGGCGGTGGGCTGGCCCAGGCCCACCTCCTCGGCCAGGTTGGGCCCGGTGAGCACGGCACACGGATGACCCGTCGCCACCTCGTGCACGATCTCGGACATGCGCTTGAGGCTGCCCTGCTCGACGCCCTTGGTGACGGTGACCACTACTGCGCCGGCGCCGAGATGGGCCACGGCGGCCGACAGCACCGACCGGAACCCGTGCGAGGGAACGGCCATCACCACCATGTCGGCACCGCCCATGGCGTGGGCCAGGTCACCGGTGGCCTCGAGCATGGGCGGCAGGACCAGGTCCGGCACGTAGTCGGGGTTGCGCCGGGTGGTGGCGATGTGGCCGGCCACCTCGGCCCGGCGGGCCCACAAGACCGTCGGCACCCGGGGAGCGACGATGCCGGCGAGGGTCGTCCCCCACGACCCGGCACCCAGCACCGCCACCCGGCTCGTCACCTCCCGACCCTACCGTCGGCGCCGACCGCGACCCGGGGCCGGCCGCCGCCGTCCGGGCCGTCCGCCCCCGTCTACGGTGGTGGCCGTCGTCAGCCGGCTCGCGCGGGGGACCTCAGGCCAACAATGGACCAGGTGTTCGGGCAGGAGCCGACGGTGGCCGCCGAGGGAGGCGTCGCCGGTGGAACCGCTCGAGAGACAGTGACCGGGCCCGGGCCCGCCGGCGAGCTCGAGGCCCGCGGCGGGCTCAGTGACGCCGAGGTGGCCGAGCGGATCGCGTCAGGCCGGGCCAACCGTTCCACGCCTCCCCGCAGCCGCTCCGTCACCGACATCGTCCGGGCCAACGTGTTCACCCGGTTCAACTTCCTTCTGAGCGGCCTGTTGGTCGTGGTCATCGTCATCGGCCCGGCCAAGGACGGGCTGTTCGGGCTGGTGATGGTGGCCAACAGCGCCATCGGGGTCATCCAGGAGGTGAGAGCCAAGCGCACCCTCGACCGGTTCCGGGTCGTCACCGCACCCGTCGCCCGCGTGCTGCGTGCACGGGAGATCCGCACCGTTCCCGTCGCCGCGGTGGTGCTCGACGACATCGTCGAAGTCGGCTCCGGCGAGCAGGTGGTGGTCGACGGAACCGTCCTCGACGGCGGGACGATCGAGGCCGACGAGTCGCTGCTCACCGGTGAGTCGCAGCCGGTGACCAAGGCAGCCGGCGACGAGGTGCTCTCGGGCAGCTTCGTCGTGGCCGGCCATGGCCGCTACCAGGCCACGCGCGTGGGCGACGCGTCGTTCGTCTCGGCCCTGGGCTCCGCCGCCAGCCAGTTCGCTCCCGTCGTCTCCGAGATCCGGGGCGGTACCGACCGGATCCTCCGGTGGGTCACCTGGGCGCTGGTGCCCACCGCCGTCCTGTTGGTCGTGAGCCAGCTGCGGGCGGGGGACCTGCCCACCCACGATGCCCTGCGAGGGGCGGTGGCCGGCATGGTGGCCATGGTGCCCGAGGGCCTGGTGCTGCTCACCAGCATGGCCTTCGCCCTCGGCGTGATCAGGCTGGGCCGCCGGCGCGTCCTCGTGCAGCAGTTGCCGGCCATCGAAGTGCTGGCCCGCGTCGACGTGGTCTGCGTGGACAAGACCGGCACGCTCACCGAAGGGGGGCTGCGGGTGAGCGAGGTGGTCAGCCTGGGACCCGATCAGGACGAGGTGGTCGCCGGGCTCGCCGCCATCGCCGGCGCCGACCCCAGGCCCAACGCCACGCTGCAGGCGATCGCCGCGGCATTCGACCAGCCTCCCGACTGGACTCTCGGGGCCACGGTGCCGTTCTCGTCCGACCGGAAGTGGAGCGGCGCCGACTTCGGGCCGGTGGGGGCGTGGGTGCTGGGCGCGCCGGACGTGGTGCTGGACGGCCGCGCCGGTCCCGGGACCGACGAGCTCGTCGACCGGTACACCCGGGGCGGCCACCGGGTGGTGGTGCTGGCCCAGGCCCGACGCCTCGACACGGGTCAGGGCAACGGGCAGGTCCCGGGGGGGTTGACGCCCGTCGCCCTGGTCGTCCTCGAACAGCGGGTCCGGGCCGACGCCTCGGCCACCGTCGGTTATTTCACCGACCAGGGCGTCACTGTCAAGATC
>CAYTTL010000312.1:0-2663 GCA_964440725.1 uncultured Acidimicrobiales bacterium
CAAGGGACTGCCACCACAGGCGGCTGCGGCCATCGCCGACGCGGTGGTCGGGATGGCCGCCGGCGACAAGGGAGCGCCGGTGGTGCTGGAGCTGGGTGCGGGCACCGGCGACGTCGGACGCCACCTGGCGGTCAGGGCACAACGCTACGTCGGCATGGACCTGTCGCGACCCATGCTGGAGGTCTTCGTGTCCAAGGTGGGCGGCGGGGCCTGCTCGCCGCTGCTCGTGCAGGCCGACGCCGACGCCGACTGGCCGGTGACGCGCGGTTCCGTCGACGTCGTGTTCGCCTCCCGGTCCGCCCATCTGCTGGCCGCCGCCCACGTGGTAAACGAGGCACGCCGGGTCTGTGGCCGGCCGGGGTGGTTCGTCGTGGGACGGGTGGAGCGCACGGGGATCAAGCAGGCGCTGCGCCGGCAGCGGGAGGCCATGTTGATCGAGCGGGGCATCCCCGCCGCCCGCTCGGGGCTCCGCCGCACCCGGGTCCTGCTCGACGCCTTCGTCGAGGCCGGAGGGACGGCCGTGCCCAATCGCCCCGTCGCCTCCTGGACGTCCACGACAACGGCCGAGGAGGTCATCGCCGCCTGGGAGCCCATGGCCACGATGGCCGGCCAACCGGTGGACGCCGACGGGCGCGCCGAGGTCCTCGCCGGGCTCCGCCGCTGGGCCGACGACACCTTCGGCGGCCTCGACACCCCCCACGGCTATGACGAGCACTACACGCTCGAAGGTGTACGGCTAGGGTGACCGGACTTCGTGCACGGACGAGGCGGTCGGAGGGGCAGGCGAGGCCATGAGCGACGACATGCTGACGGGGCTGGGAGCGGCTCTCGTCTCCGGTTCGCTCACCGACGAGGCGCTGCTGGCCGACACCGGCCGATCGCCCGTCATGCAGATCCTGCCTGAGGCCAACGTCATCAAGGTCGGCGGGCAGAGCTTCATCGACCGGGGTCGCAGCGCCGTCTTCCCTCTCATCGACGAGATCGTCGCCAACCTCCCCGACCACAAGATGATCATCGGCACGGGGGCGGGCACCCGCGCCCGTCACGCCTACAGCGTGGGGCTCGACCTGGGGATGCCGACGGGCGTGCTGAGCGTGCTGGGCACCTTCGTCAGCATGCAGAACGCCCGCATGCTGCACTACCTGTTGGCCAAGCACGGCATCCCGTTCATCGAGCCGGTGCAGTTCCCCCAGCTCCCGCTCTACCTGTCGGAGCGCCAGGCGTGCATCTTCTTCGGGATGCCGCCCTACACGTTCTGGCAGCCGAACCCCGCCGTCGGACGAATCCCTCCCCACCGCACCGACACCGGCGCCTACCTGGTGAGCGAGGTCTTCGGCGCCCGCTCGATGATCTACGTCAAGGACGAGGACGGCCTGTTCAGCGCCGACCCGAAGAAGGACAAGAACGCCCGTTTCATCCCCGAGATCACCGTCGACGAACTGGCCGAGCTCGACCTCGACGACCTGGTGGTGGAACGCAGCGTCCTCGAGCTCATGCGCAACGCCCAGCACCGGCGGTCGATCCAGATCATCAACGGGCTCAAGCCCGGCAACCTCACGGCCGCCCTGAACGGCGAGCACGTGGGGACGATCATCAGCGCATGAGCAGCCAGGAACCCGTGGCCGACGGGCGTCAGCACGTCCGCTCCCTGCTGATGCGCGAGAGCCTGCTCGACAAGCGGGTCATGTCGTCGACCGAGGTGCCGACGGCGCGCATGCTGCCCAATGCCCACGTGGTGAAGATCGGGGGCCGGTCCATCATCGACGGCGGCAAGGCCAGCACCTACCCCCTGGTCGAAGCCATCGGCAGCGCCCTTCAGCGCCACAAGCTGATCCTGGGAACGGGCGGAGGGGTGCGCACCCGTCACGTGTTCTCGGTCGGCATCGACCTGGGGCTGCCCACCGGCGTGCTGGCGCAGCTGTCGATCGCCGACGCCCTGGGCAACGCCCACATGTTGGGCACGCTGCTGTCGCCCTACGGCGTCGTGGCCATTCCCCCGGAGATCTTCGGCCACCTCCTCCCCCTGCTGATGACGGCCGCCCCCGGCGTGATCTTCAACGGCGACCCGCCCTTCTCCCTCTGGGAGCACCCCCCGAGTGTCGGGCGCATCCCGCCCCACCGGACCGACGCCGGTTCGTTCCTGCTGGCGGAGTGCTTCGGCTGCGCCACGCTCACGCTCGTGAAGGACGTCAACGGCCTCTACGACCGCGACCCCCGGTCGAACGCCGACGCCACGTTCATCCCCGAGATCACCGTGGCCGAGCTCAGGGAGGGCAACTTCGCCACCCTCCCGTTCGACCGGGTGCTGCTCGACCTGCTCGACAACGCCCGCCAGATGACGCGCTTCCAGATCATCAACGGCCTTCGTCCCGAACTGCTCGAGCCCGCCCTCAACGGCGAACACGTGGGCACCGTCGTCCACCGCAGCTGAGGCCTGCTTCTCGCGCTTGGGAAACCGTCGTTCCGTGGCGCGTTGAGTACCTGTGAGGTGCTCAACGCGCCAAAGTAGGTGCATGTACGGCACTATCCGGGGTCCCAGCTTGCGTGTGCCACCTGAACCGCAGCAGACAGGCGCATCTGCGGGATAGCGTGCCGGGCCGTGGTGACATATCGGATGGGGCAGGCGGCCGAACTGCTCGGGGTCAGTCCCGACACCGTGCGCC
>CAYTTL010000313.1:0-2606 GCA_964440725.1 uncultured Acidimicrobiales bacterium
CCACCGCCACGAGCGAGGGTTGGTCGCGCCCGGCCCCCGCCCCCGGCGTCAGCAACAGTGCCCGGTCGGTCCGGTCGGGCGGGGGGCTCATGCCATCAGGATGCGACGGGCTTCGGTGAGCTCGAGGATGCGCTGGCCGGCACCCTCGGTGCGCGCACCGTGGTCGGGGTGGGACTCACGGATGAGGTTGCGGAACCGGCGCATGACCTCGGACCGGGCCGGGCTGGTCTCGGGGTCGAACCCCAGCACCTGGAGCGCCCACCGCTCGTCGGTCGGGAACAGTCGCCACGAACGGGGCGGAGCGCTGGCGGGGTCGGACAGGTGGGCGATGAGCGGCGCGCCCACCGGGCCGTTCCAGCGAAGGGCCTTGCGGATGGCGTGGAACACCGCGGCACGCGTCGCCGAGTGGATGCGACCGGCGGCGTACACGGCCCCGAGGAGTTGGGGGGCGGCCAGGCCGTGACCATCCATCTCGAAATGCATGGCGTCCCCGACCCCCACCAGCTTGTGGCGACTGCGGTCGAGGCCCACCACGTCGACCTGGAACCGGTGGCGGAGGCGGGGTTGGGCTACCCGCCGATTCTGCTCGAGGTCGCCGATGAGCTCGACCAGCTCGTCACGCATCTCCGGGCCGACCTCGTCGATGTGGGCGGCGACGATGCCACCGAGGAGGATGCCGCCGTACCCGGGGGCGGGCTCGGTGGGCAGCCACTGGCTTCCGAGCGCGATACGCCGCGTGGGCGCTATCGCACGACTGTGCCGGATCTCCAGCTCGGCCAGAAGCATGGTCGGAGGGTATAGCTGGCGCTAGGGACGGCACGGACGCGTAGGCGGGCCGAGGGGGCGGGGGCCCCATCGGCAACGGCGGGCGAGATCCGAAGGATCCGGGTGCCCGACGTCAGACAAATGGCCGGAGGGCGTCGCGCAGGGTGCGGGCGCCGCCCGCCACGACCTCGGGGTCGGCCTTGGCGTCGAGATCCCCGCACACCACCGCCGACAGCTCCCGCACCTTGCCCCACAGCTGGTCCTCGATGCCGAACGGGGCCGGGCTCTCGCCCACGATCTCCGCGGCCGCCCCGAGCTCGGCCGCCACCATCTCGTCGGTGGGCTCGTGCATCAGCCTGTCGGCGGCGACGAACAGGTCGGCCATGGCCGCCTGGGCCACGGCTCCGCCGTCCCCCTCGTCGACGCCGTCGTCGACAGCCTCGTCGTCGTCGACCAGCGCCGACTCCTCCAGCTCGTCGAGCACGTTCTCGGCCAGCTCGTCGTCGAGCTGGCGGACGGCCAGGATGAGGCCCGGCTCCCACCGCGACGGGATACCCCGCTCGGCCAGGACCCTCGTGAGCTCGACCCGGGTGGCCGCCGGCCAGTCGTCGAGCTCGTAGAGCACCTCCTCGTCGGGCCGGTCGGCGTCGAGTGTGGGACGCGCCATGTCGTCGGACAAGGCCACTCGGCACTCCCAGCAACGGGCTTCGCTGAGGGCGTACTCGGCCCCGCAGTACGGACAGCAACCGGTCATCGTCGACTCTTCCTCTCGGGGCGGACGGTCACAGCGCCGGGTCCTCGGTCCATCGGCCGAAGACCACGGCCAGCGCGTCGACCACCTCGCCCACCGTCGCATAGGCCCGCACCGCGTCCAGTATGGCGGGCAGGAGGTTCACGTCGGGATGGCGGGCGTCCGCGGTGACCCGGGCGAGGGTGCGCCCGACGGCGGCGGCGTCCCGGTCGGCCTTGACCACGGCGAGCCGTTTCAGCTGGCGCTCCTCCACGTCGGCGGCGATCTCGTGGATCTCGATCGGGTGATCGTCCGCGTCGGTGAAGCGGTTGACCCCGACGACGACCCGCTCACCCGACGCCGTCGCCACCTCGAGGGCGTAGGCGGCATCGGCGATGCGGGTCTGGAACCACCCGGCATCGATGCCGGCGTGCACCCCCTCGAGCATGGAGCCCCCACCCATCCGCTCGATCTCGTCCAGCAGGTCGGCGGCCCGGTGCTCCACCTCGTCGGTGAGCGACTCCACCAGCCACGACCCCCCCAGGGGGTCGGCCACACGGGCGACGCCGGTCTCGTGGGCGATGACCTGTTGGGTGCGCAGGGCCAGCCGGGAGGCCCGTTCGGTGGGAAGGGAGTACACCTCGTCGAGCCCGTTGGTGTGCAGGCTCTGCGTGCCGCCGAGCACCGCGGCCAGGGCCTCGACGGCGGTACGCACCAGGTTGAGCTCGGGTTGCTGGGCGGTGAGGGATGCGCCGGCGGTCTGCACGTGGAACCGGCACTGCAACGACCGGGGATTGCGGGCGCCGTAGCGATCGTGCATCCGCACCGCCCACATGCGGCGGGCGGCCCGGAACTTGGCCACCTCCTCGAACAGGTCGATCTGGGCGTTGAAGAAGAAGCTGAGCCGGGGGGCGACCTCGTCGACGGCCATCCCTGCGGCCACGGCCGCCTCCACGTAGGCGAACCCGTTGGCGAGCGTGAAGGCCAGCTCCTGCACCGCCGTGGCCCCGGCCTCCCTGATGTGGTAGCCCGACACCGAGAGCGGGTACCAGCGGGGCATCTCGGCGGCACAGAACCGCACCAGGTCGGTGGTCAGGCGCATCGACGCCCG
>CAYTTL010000314.1:0-2576 GCA_964440725.1 uncultured Acidimicrobiales bacterium
AGGCGCGGACGTGCCCATCGTCAAAGGCGGGCCCTATGGCGCCCCGTCGGCCTTTCCCGACGACGGGGTCGTGGTCGGATCCGACGCTGCCGCCCGCGACGTCGTCGAGCGGGCACGACGGGAGCGCCGACCGCCGCCGACATTGGGCCTGCTGGGCGGCGACCTCTGCCGCACCCTCGGCGGGGGTCGCCCCGGTGGCGCGGCCGGCGGCGAGGACGACCTCCGCACCCGCGGGGGAGTGGGCTTCGCCGTCGACCTCGGCGAGGTCCTCCTCGACGGCCGCCTCCACCTCTTCGTGGCCCACCTGGTGGCCCGCTCCCGGCTGTGGACACGGGCCTTCGTGGCCATGAACGCCCAGTGGCGGGGTTCGTGGAACCTCGGGCCTCGTGCCCACCCCGGCGACGGGCTCCTCGACACCTACGACGTGCACTTGAAGCCCTCCCAGGTCCTGGCCGTGCGCTCCCGGCTGCACCACGGGGCCCACCTGCCCCACCCCGGCATCCGCGAGCAGAGGGTCGGTGCCATCCAGATCGACCTCGACCGCCGCCTTGCCGTGTACCTCGACGGCACGGTCGTCGGCCGTGGTCGTCGCCTGGCCGTCCGGGTCGAACCCGACGCCCTCACCGTCATCGTGTGAGCCTCGCCGGGTCCTGTCCCGTGGCCGGCCCCTCCCACCGCCCTCGCGGGCGGCGGGCCCCTCCCCACGGGCCACCCGTCTCGGGGTCGGGTATCGACGCCCTCCGGGCGGCTGTCGTCGTGTGAGTCCTGGTCGGAGTGGGAAGGCTTCCTCCACACGACGCACGAGAGGAGCCTCCATGGCTGGCGAAATGGACGAGACGAAGGGCCGGATCAAAGAGGCCGCCGGAGACCTGACCGACGACGACGAGATGAAGCGCGAAGGCAAGATCGACAAGGGCACCGGCAAGGCCAAGGACGCCGTCGACAAGATCTCCGACAAGCTCAAGGGCAACTGACCGGCGCCGGGCCGGGCCGCTCTAGGCTCGGCCCGTGGCCGATCTCGACCTGGAGTCCGCGAAGACCCGCGTGATCGACGAGGTCGATCGGCGGTCCGATGTGCTCGTCGATGTGTCCCATCGGGTCCATCAGTGGCCCGAGCTGCTCTTCGAGGAACGCCGGGCCGCCGAGCTGGTGGCCGGGGCCCTGGAGGACGGCGGGCTGGCCGTGAAACGGGGGGCGTTCGGCCTCGACACCGCCGTCGCCGCCGAAGCGGGTGTGGCCAACCCCGACATGGGTGCCGTGGCCGTGCTCTGCGAGTACGACGCCCTCCCCGGCCTCGGCCACGCGTGCGGCCACAACATCATCGCCGCCGCCGGCCTGGGCGCGGGCCTGGCCTGCGCCGCGGTGGCCGCCGAGGCGGGTGGGCGCGTCGTGGTGCTGGGCACCCCGGGGGAGGAGGGAGGCGGGGGCAAGGTGCTCATGGGCGACCGGGGCGCCTTCGACGGACTCGGGGCGGCGATGATGGTGCACCCCGGCAGCCTCGACCTGACCGAGCCCGACGTCATCGCCGTCGCCAGCCTGCGCGTGACCTACCGCGGCCGTGCCGCCCACGCGTCCGCCTACCCCGAGCAGGGACGCAACGCCCTCGACGCCGCCGTCCTCGGCTACACCGCCGTCGCCGCCCTGCGTCAGCACATCGCCGCCACCGAACGGGTGCACGGCGTGTTCTGCGAGGCGGGGGAGAAGCCCAACATCGTGCCCGACCGGGCCGTTGCCGAGTGGTACGTGCGCTCGGCCACGCTCGACAGCCTCCAGCCCCTCAAGCGACGCGTGCTCGCCTGCCTGGAAGCGGGGGCATCGGCCGCCGGCTGCACCATGGAGTGTGAACCCACGGCGCCCGAGTACTCCGACCTGCGCACCAATCGTCCCCTCGTCGACCTGTACCGCCTCAACAGCGCGGGGCTGGGCCGCCCCGTCGCCGAACCGCGGCCCGGGCGCCAGGTGACGGCGAGCACCGACATGGGCAACGTCAGTTACCTGGTGCCCTCCATCCACCCGATGGTGGCGGTATCGCCCCCCGGCGTGTCGCTGCACTCGACGGAGTTCGCCCGCTGGGCGGCCTCGCCGGAGGGCGACACGGCGGTGCTCGACGGGGCCAAGGCCATGGCCATGACGGTCGTCGACCTGTGGCTGCGGCCGGGTGCCATGGCTGAGGTCCGCGCCGCCTTCGACGCCGGCCCCTAGTCTCCGGCCGTGCATCCCTACGTCGGCGAACAGTGGTCGGCCGAGGAGGCCGACGTCCTGCGCCGGTACTTCACCAACCTCGACGGACCCGTCTTCGCCCTCGTCAACCTGCCCGAAGTGGTGAAGGGGGCGCTGTTCGCCCGCTACTCCCGCACACCGAAGAGCCTGCGCCGGCTCTTCCTCGACGAGTTCGTGGGCGAGCTCGACACCACGGGCGACGCCTCCATCGACGCCACCATCGGCCTGCGCCGGGCCGAGCAACTCTACGACCGGGTGTTCTTCGAGTACGGCGACGATTCGGTCGCCCAGTTGGGTGGCGTCCACCTGGCATGCGAACAGGCGTCCAACCTGCTCACCAAGGTCCTCGAGTGGGG
>CAYTTL010000315.1:0-2566 GCA_964440725.1 uncultured Acidimicrobiales bacterium
GCCGGCTGCCGGGCGACCGCCGTGCACGTCGACCACGGCCTACGACCGGGGTCGGAGGCCGAGGCCGACGTCGTCGCCGGCGTCGCCGGCTCCCTGGGTGTCGCCTTCCGGGCTGAGCGGGTGACGGTGGCACCCGGACCGAACCTGGAGGCCCGGGCCCGCAGCGCCCGCTACGCGGCGCTTCCTCCCGACGTGCTCACCGGCCACACCGTCGACGACCAGGCCGAGACGGTGCTGCTCAACCTCCTGCGCGGTGCCGGCCTCGACGGGATGGCCGGGATGGGCCCGGAGGGCCATCCCATCCTCGGCTTGCGCCGGGCCGAGACGCGGGCCCTGGTGGCCGAATGCGGCTACACGCCCGTCGACGACCCCTCCAACGCCGACCGGTCGTTCCGGCGCAACCGGGTCCGGGCCGAGGTCATGCCCCTCCTCGGGTCGGTCGCCCAGCGCGACGTGGCTGCGCTCCTCGCCCGCCAGGCCCTCCTCCTGCGGGACGAGGCCGAGCTCCTCGAGGGCAGCGCCGCTCCCCCTCGCCCGCCGGGCCGTACGCCGCTGGCTGGTCGCCGGGCGCGACCACCCGCCGGACGCGGCGGCCGTCGACCGGGTCCTCGACGTCGCCCGCGGCGTCTGCACCGGGACCGACGTGGGCGCCGGCCGCCGCGTCCGGCGGACCGGCGGCCGCCTCCGCCTGGAGGAGCAGTGATGGTTGACGACGGCGTGGTCTACCGTCGAGCCGTGCTCTCCGCTCCCACCCGGGAGGACCTGGCCGAGCGCATCTCCGCCCTGGGCCGGGAGATCACCGCCGACTACGCCGGGAAGGCGCCCCTGCTCGTCGGCGTCCTCAAGGGCGCCTTCGTGTTCATGAGCGACCTGGCCCGAGCCATCGACCTTCCGGTGGAATTCGACTTCATGGCCGTGTCGTCGTACGGGAGCGCCACCAAGACCAGTGGCGTGGTGCGCATCGTGAAAGACCTCGACCTCGACCTCAGCGACCGCGACGTCATCATCGTGGAGGACATCGTCCACAGCGGCCTCACCCTGTCCTACCTGCGCAAGAACCTCCGCGCCCGCCACCCCGCCTCCCTCGAGGTGTGCGCCCTGCTACTCCGCGACGGGGTGCAGACCCACGATCCCGACCTTCGCTACGTGGGGTTCCGCATCCCGCCCGACTTCGTCATCGGCTACGGCCTCGACGTGGGCGAGCGCTACCGCAACCTTCCCGCCGTCCACATCTACGCCGGCCCGCCCTCCGACGGACACTGACGTGCCCCCTGACGCAAACCCGGCTCCGTGACGGCGCCGACCCCCGAGGGGCCCGGTAGCCTGAGAACCACTGTGACAAAGCTCCTTCGCCGGCCGATCGTCTACATCGTCGCCGCCCTCGTCGCCATCCTGGTCGTCGGCGGCTTCTTCCGGCAGGGCGAGGACGCCGAGAAGCTTCGGCTCGACCAGTTCGAGCAGAAGCTGAGAGACGAGCAGGTGCGCACGGCCACCATCGGCGACCGCTCGGGCAACATCAAGGGCAAGCTGACCGACGGCACGTCCTACGAGGTCAACTACGTCAAGGACGACGCCCCCAAGGTGGTCGACCAGGTGCGGGCCGCCGGAGTCGAGGTCAAGGTCGACCACCAGACCGACCCGCTCTGGCTCACCCTCGTCCAGACGCTCCTGCCCTTCCTCCTGCTCATCGGAGCATTCCTGTTCGTGATGAACACCATGCAGGGTGGCGGCAGCCGGGTGATGCAGTTCGGTAAGGCCAAGACCAAGACGGTGAACAAGGACCAGCCCCAGGTCACCTTCGCCGACGTGGCCGGGGCCGACGAGGCGGTCGAGGAGCTCCAGGAGATCAAGGAGTTCCTGGAGGCGCCGGCCAAGTTCCAGGCCATGGGGGCCAAGATCCCCAAGGGCGTGCTCCTGTTCGGCCCTCCCGGCACGGGCAAGACGCTGCTCGCCCGGGCCGTCGCCGGCGAGGCCGGCGTGCCGTTCTTCTCCATCTCCGGTTCCGACTTCGTGGAGATGTTCGTCGGGGTCGGCGCCAGCCGGGTCCGCGACCTGTTCACCCAGGCCAAGTCCAGCGCACCCGCCATCGTGTTCGTCGACGAGATCGACGCCGTCGGGCGCCACCGGGGCGCAGGCATGGGTGGCGGCCACGACGAACGCGAGCAGACCCTCAACCAGCTCCTCGTGGAGATGGACGGCTTCGACACCACCGCCGGGGTCATCCTCATCGCCGCCACCAACCGCCCCGACATCCTCGACCCGGCGCTGCTCCGTCCCGGCCGCTTCGACCGCCAGATCGTGGTCGACCGTCCCGATCTCGAGGGCCGGCGGGCCATCCTCAACGTCCACGCCAAGGGCAAGCCTCTCGCCAAGGGCGTCGACGTCGGCGTGCTGGCCCGGCGCACACCCGGGTTCACCGGTGCCGACCTGGCCAACCTCATGAACGAGTCGGCGCTGCTCACCGCCCGCCGGGGCTTCGACGAGATCGGAATGCCTCAGCTCGAGGAGGCCATCGACCGGGTGATCGCCGGCCCCGAGCGCAAGTCGCGCCTCATCTCCGAAGAGG
>CAYTTL010000316.1:0-2551 GCA_964440725.1 uncultured Acidimicrobiales bacterium
GAGGGCCGCCCCGCCCACCTGTGCGTGATCGACCCCGACGCGGTGTGGGCCGTCGACCCCGCCCGCCTGGCCAGCCGCAGCCGCAACACGCCGTATGCCGGGCGCAAGCTCACCGGCCGCGTCCGCCACACCCTGCTGGCCGGCGAGCTCGTCGTGCTCGACGGCGAGGCGCAACGAGGCCCGGCGGCGGCCCCTTGCGTGCGGGGCCGGTTCCGGGCCCCCCGGGGGGCCCTGAACCTGCCCGGAACGGTGGTCGGGATCGGGCGGATCGGGCGGACGCCCTGCTGGTGCTGGCCGACGGCACCGTGTTCGAGGGGGAGGCCGCCGGCTACCGGCCCCCCGGCGGGGTGGCCCTGGGCGAGGTCGTGTTCAACACGGTGCTGAGCGGCTACCAGGAGGTGCTCACCGATCCCTCCTACGCCGGCCAGATCGTGGCCTTCACCTACCCCCACATCGGCAACTACGGCATCACCGACGACGACGACGAGAGCCCCCGTCCCCGCTGCCGGGGCGTGATCATGCGCGACCTGGCCCGCCGGCGTTCGAACTGGCGGTCGAGCGAGAACCTCGACGACTGGTTGACCCGCCACCGGGTACCGGCCATCACCGGCGTCGACACCCGCCGCCTGACCCGTCACATCCGCGAGGCCGGGTCCATGCCCGCCGCCTTCGGCACTGCGGAGGAGACCAGCCTGAAGTCGGCGGCCGCGGCCGAGCCGAGTACCGTCGGGGTCGACCTGGTCGCCGAGGTGAGCATCGCCGAGGCATACCGGCTGAGCTCGCAACCCGTCGGGGCCGACCGGGCCCCGCTGGTCGTGGCCTACGACTTCGGCATCAAGACCAGCATCCTGCGCATCCTCGGCGAGATGGCGAACGTGGAGGTGGTCCCGGCATCCACGCCGGCCGACGCCGTGCTCGCCCGCAACCCCGACGGCGTGTTCCTCTCCAACGGCCCCGGTGACCCCGCGGCCGTCACCTACGCCATCGATGCTATCGGCGGGCTCCTGGGCCGGGTCCCCCTGTTCGGTATCTGCCTGGGCCACCAGCTCATGGCCACGGCGCTCGGGGGCACCACCCACAAGCTGGCCTTCGGCCACCACGGCGGGAACCACCCGGTGCGGCGGGTGTCGAGTGGCGCGGTGGAGATCACCAGCCAGAACCACAGTTACGCCGTCACCGAAGGAACCGTCTCCGGCGCCGACGTGAGCCACGTGAACCTCAACGACGGTGTCATCGAGGGCCTCTGGTGCCGCGACATCCCCGCCTTCAGCGTCCAGTACCACCCCGAGGCCGGCCCCGGTCCCCACGACGCCCGCTACCTGTTCGCCGAGTTCGCCCGGCTCATGGAGCGCTGACCCATGCCCAAGCGCACCGACCTCGAGTCGATCCTCATCATCGGGTCCGGCCCGATCGTGATCGGCCAGGCCTGTGAGTTCGACTACTCCGGTACCCAGGCGTGCCGCATCCTCGGAGCCGAGGGGTACCGGGTCATCCTCGTGAACTCCAACCCGGCCACGATCATGACCGACCCGGACTTCGCCGACCGCACCTACGTCGAGCCCCTCGACCTCGAGGTCCTGGCCGCCATCGTCGAACGCGAGCGCCCCGACGCGGTGCTGCCCACCCTCGGGGGACAGACGGGCCTGAACCTCGGCATCGGCCTGGCCGACTCGGGCGTGCTCGAGGCCTTCGGTGTGGAGCTCATCGGTGCCTCGGCCGAGGCCCTCCGCACCGCAGAGAACCGCGAGCGCTTCAAGTCGGCCATGACCGAGATCGGCCTGGCCGTGCCACCGTCGGGCTTCGCCTACACGCTCGACGAGGCACGCAAGATCGCCGAGGAGGTGGGCTTCCCGGTGATCATCCGCCCCTCGTTCATCCTCGGGGGAGCGGGCACCGGCATCGCCGCCGACGCCGACGAGCTAGTCGACATCGCGACGGTCGGCCTGGCCCACAGCCCCGTCTCCGAGATCCTCATCGAGCGGTCCATCGCCGGATGGAAGGAGTACGAGCTCGAGGTCATGCGCGACCGGGCGGACAACTGCGTGGTCGTCTGCTCCATTGAGAACCTCGACCCCATGGGCGTGCACACCGGGGACTCGATCACCGTCGCCCCCGCCCAGACCCTCTCCGACGTCGAGTACCAGCACATGCGCGACGCCGCCTTCGCCTGCATCCGCCGGATCGGCGTCGACACCGGCGGCTCCAACATCCAGTTCGCCGTGCACCCCGGCACCGGAGACATGGTGGTCATCGAGATGAACCCGCGGGTCTCCCGGTCGAGCGCGCTGGCCTCCAAGGCCACCGGTTTCCCCATCGCCAAGATCGCCGCCCGCCTGGCCGTCGGCTACACCCTCGACGAGATCCCCAACGACATCACCCTCCGCACACCCGCCAGCTTCGAGCCCACCATCGACTACGTCGTGACCAAGGTCCCCCGGTGGGCATTCGAGAAGTTCCCCGGGTCGTCCGACGCCCTGGGCACCCGCATGCAATCGGTGGGCGAGGCCATGGCCATCGGGCGGACGTTCCCCGAGTCGCTGCAGAAGGGCCT
>CAYTTL010000317.1:0-2524 GCA_964440725.1 uncultured Acidimicrobiales bacterium
CGCTCAGAGGGCCGCTCGGGCCCGGGTCCCCGCTCAGAGGGCCGCTCGGGCCCGGCACCCCGCTCAGGGGACCTACGCAGCCGCCGTCTTGCGACGTTGACGGAGAATGCGCCGGCGCTCACGCTCGGTCGCCCCTCCCCAGACCCCGTCGGTCTCCCGGTTGCCCAGGGCGTACTCGAGGCACTGCTCCTGAGCCGCACAGGTCCCGCAGATGCTCTTCGCCTCGCCGGCGTCCTCGTCGGAGATCGGATAGAAGACCTCGGGGTCGAGACCCCGGCACGCGCCACGCTGACGCCAAGACATGTCAATCACGAAAATTCACTTCCTCCATCGGTCGGATTCCAAACCGCCCCGGGAACACGGGTCAACCGGGGACCGGCTCAGGCCTGGAGTACAAGACAGATTATGGAACAGGGAGGTTGCCAAAGTCCAGGCGAGACCGCGCCTGTGCCGGCCCTGCCCCCGACAGAGCCCTCCGTGGCACCACCATAGGATGCCGGAATGACCTTCGGCGCCGCCGGCGAAATCGGCCGGACGGGCGGCCCCTGCGCCGGCCCTGAAGGACCGGCAGGCGGCGAAACCGCCGCCCCCGGCGCGGGGTTCGACAGGGTCAGAATGTCGTGACGGCCGAAGGCGCCCGGCCGGGCCCCGCCGGCCTGCTCGACTGGCGAGCCGTGGCCACCGGGGCGGGCGTCGCCCTGGCGGTCGCCATCCCCGTCATCGTCACCAGCTCGGTGATCGGCATCGACGTCGACTCGAACACCATCTTCATCCCCTTCCTCGTCTACCTTGCCGGCCAGGCGCTGGGCGGATGCCTGGCCGGGCGGCGTCAGCCCGATGCCCCCCTCGCCAACGGCGCCATGGCGGCCATCGCGGCCTACGCGCTTCTGATCGTCGTGTTGTCGACCATCCGGGTGGTGCGGGGCGACGCCCTCGACCCCGGCAGCATCATCCTCAACGGCTTCCTCGCCGCGTCGGCCGGTCTCTTCGGTGGCCTGATCGCCACCTGGCGGCGACCCTCGGCCGGCGATTCACCACCCGACTCGGGTCGGCCGGGCGTGCGACCGGGGTGAGCATCCTCGTCGTCGACGTCGGCACCAGCGGCGTGCGAGCGGCAATCGTCGGCCCCGACGCAAGCGTCGATCACGTGCACCACCGCTCGGTGCTGCCGACCACGCCCGCCCAGGGGTTCGTCGAGTTCGACCCCTCGGCGATGGCCGACGCCGTGTTGGGCGTGGCCTCCGATTCCCTGGCCGAGGGTGGCCCCGTGGAGGCCGTCGGCATCGCCAACCAGCGGGCGTCGACGATCGTCTGGGACCGGGAGACCGGTGTTCCCGTGGGCCCGGGGGTCGGGTGGCAGGACCTCCGTACCGCGGCGATGTGCCTCGGACTGAAGGATCAGGGCGTCCGGCTCGGACCGAACGAGTCGGCCACCAAGGTCGCCTTCCTGCTCGACATGGCCGACCCCGAGCGCCGCCGCGACCTGTGCTTCGGCACCGTCGACACCTGGGTGGCCTGGACCCTGTCGGCCGGGAGCCTGCACGTCACCGACGCGTCCAACGCCGGGCTCACCGGGCTGGCCGACCTCGAGGGCGCCGGGTGGGCCTCCGCCCCGATGCAGGCCCTGCGGATCCCCGGGGCCATGCTCCCGACCATCGTCGACTCCTCGGGTGTCGCCGGCGAGGCCCGGGCCCTGCCCGGCGCGCCCCCCATCGCCGGCATCGCCGGTGACCAGCAGGCGTCGCTGGTGGGCCAGGGCTGCACCCGGCCGGGCCTGGCGAAGATCACCTTCGGCACCGGCGGCATGCTCGACCTCTGCCTCGGCCCCCAGCGACCGGCCTTCGCCCGCAAGGGTCCCCGCGGCACGTTCCCGATCGTCGCCTGGCGTCGTCACGGGGAGATCACCTGGGGGCTGGAGGCGGTGATGCTCACGGCCGGCCAGGCGATCGAGTGGCTGCGCGACGACCTCGGTGTGATCGCCACCGCAGCCGAGTCGGCGAGCGTGGCGGCGGCGTGCGACTCCACCGACGGCGTGTGGTTCGTCCCTGCCCTGCTGGGGATGGGGACGCCCGACTGGGACTTCGGGGCCCGGGGTGCGCTGTTGGGGGTGACCCGGGGAACGGGACGACCGCAGTTGGTGCGCGCCGTCCTCGAGGGAGTGGCCCATCGGGGTGTCGACCTGGTCGAAGCGGTCGAGGCCGACGCCGGCGTGTCCGTCGGGTCGTTGCGGGTCGACGGGGGCATGAGCGCCAACCCCGTGTTCGTGCAGATGCTCGCCGACGCCGCCCAACGGCCGGTGGAGGTGTCGCCCGTGGTCGAGGCCACGACCCTCGGGGCGGCGTTCTTGGCCGGCCTGGCCGTGGGCGTGTGGGCCGACGAGGACGAGCTGGCAGCCACGTGGGCACCGTCGCGGGTGGTGGAGCCCCGCCGGCGCACGGGAGCGGCCCGCGAGCGCTGGCGAGAGGCGACCGCCCGGGCCCGCGAGTGGGTCCCGGAGCTGTCCGCCATCGAGTTCTGACTTGCG